>UQPY01000011.1 GCA_900542965.1 uncultured Collinsella sp. | reverse complement strand
TTACTACGCGTCTCGTGGGCTCGGAGATGTGTATAAGAGACAGACGCGATACACGCCGCGGATAAACCGCCCGCCACAATCACCATGGCCGCTATGAACCACGGGTCTGTCCTGCCGGGGAACACCCGCTCCGGCCGCTCGCCCTTCTCACCCATTACGGCCTCCCTCCCGACGCCCTCCCTAGCGGAGCGTGGGGCCGGAGAGTGCCTTGAACCCGTCGCCGACCATCTCGCCCCCGTTCCGTGGGCCTTCTGTAGTGGTGTGTACCCCCGACTGTTCGACGGATGTCGTACGATTGAACGGTTTTCGAACTTTTTTAAGATGGGTGCGGCAGGATCGAGCAGATTGTTCGCACGAGAGGCTCCCCGCCGCCGCGCCCGGTCTCGGGTTCGATGCATCGACATCCGTCTCAGGTGGTGTCTCCGCTGCGCGACATTGCAGGGGGCAAAGCCGAGATGTCATGGGGCGCGCCGAGGCTTTGCCCGCGGGGCGAAGATTCTAGGGGTCCGATGTGGCCTGGAGGGGAGACGGACATGCAAGCGCTTATGACTGAGGAGCTGGCCGAGTGCCTGCCGCCGCTGTACGCGACCGAGGGAGGGGCACTCGCCCTCGACCTCACAAACCCGGAAGGCGAGGACCACCTTGGCCTCTGGTGCTCGCTTACCATCAACCTTTCGGGTGACCCCTTCGCCTCCACGTGGCGCATTCACACTTGTGCCCGGCATCATGGGCATGGGCGTCGCCAAGTCGGCCGACGGGGCGCAAGCCCCTGTTGACTCAACGTTCGACGAGATAAACCGCATGTTCTCAAAGCTCGGCTTTATCGATTACAATTCACGCCTCGCGCAAGGGCCGTTCTACTCCCCAAACCTAATCTGCCTGTCGCACGCATCGAGGCGACGGGGCGCCTCCTCCTCGCGTGAGTCAATTCCTGTTTTACTGGTGCGGATCCCAACATGCCCTTATGCATGGTGCCCTGCCGCTTTCGAAACTTCAAAACCATTCGATTTTCGAAACTGAGTGGGAATAAGCTATCGGTACGCTTTTTTATAAAATGTAAAAAAGCACCCCCATAACTGATGAAATGGACGCTGAGAAAAAGGGGTGCATCTTGCGTATATACCGACGTGAAGATCTACCTCTATCTTGCATCGCGCGGGTATGAGCTTTCTGTGGCCCGTATTGGGAAGCTCGAGTGTGACTTCATCGCTCGTAGGCGCAATGCTTACGCCTACATCCAGGTCTCTATGTCGATTGCCGACAGAGGCGTCGAGGAGCGCGAGTACAGGCCGTTCGGCCACATCAGGGATGGTTGTCCGCGCTACTTGTTCACGCTTGATCCTCTATTGCAGGAGAGGGATGGCATCAGGCACCTTAACATGGCGTCGTTTATGTAAGATGGCGGTGATCTTATTTGAGCGGCGGCCAGATTCCTTTGCTCCCTAGTGCGCAAACAGCGCGGGTATCAAATGAGGACCATTGCCTCACGTAGAATCGATAGATTGAAAACTTGTTTTGATGTTGACAGGCTTTTGGCCAGTGGCTCCTATTGTCGAGTGGGAATAGCGGAAATAATAGCCTCCGGACCTTTGGTTCGGAGGTTTTCTTTTTCGTTCTGTTCGGAAAGAGCTCCTTGCCGGAGCCCATGGATAGCGAACGGCGTTATCGAACGTGTGCGTTCTCGTAGGCGCCTTTGATCTCTTCCGGCAAATTGTCGGGAATCAGCGCTTCCAGCCTATCCTCGCTGCCATCTTGAATCGCCTGCTCGTAGTACCAGCATTTGAACTTCAACATGTCCAGGGCATGGTTCATCTTCGCGATCTCCGACTCCATGTGGGCCTTCCGCTCCTCGAACATGGCCTTGCGCTTGGCGTAGGTCGATGGCCCCTCTGCGCACCATTCCATGAACAGACGGATGTCCTTGATCTCCATTCCCGCCTTCTTCAGGCATTCGATGACCCGAAGCGCTTCGAGTTCCGTATCGCCGAATCGGCGAATGCCGGACGTCCGCTCCAGCCCCGGGAACAATCCCTGCTTGTCGTAATACCGCAGCGTTGAGGCGGGCAAGCCGAACATCTCCGCCACCTGTCCGATTGTGTACATGGCCCCTCCGAATAAATCTCGAATTCATTCCTTGACCTAAAGTCAGGTTTAGGTATTACCTTCATTCTCGTTAATACAAATCGGTAGCGCAAGGGGTGGTCCGTAATGGGCAAAACGGTTTTCGCCGGCGGCGTGAACGGTGTGGGCGATATCGCCGGGCATCCCGCTCTGGAACAGGTGCGACGAATGGGCATGGAAATCTAGGCGGGCTACTTAGCCGCGTGGAGACGGATTCGTGTCCAGAACCATCGATAGGAGGAAATCGATCATGGCAATTAAGCAGACGGCAGGCAGAGATGCCCTGGGGGAGTTCGCCCCCAAGTTCGCACAGCTCAACGACGATGTGCTGTTCGGCGAGGTGTGGAGCCGGGAGGGCGAGCTCTCCCTGCGGGACCGTAGCATCGTGACAGTGGTGGCCCTGATGTCGCAGGGCCTGACGGACTCTTCGTTCCAATATCATCTGATGTCCGCAAAGAACAATGGCGTGACCAGGATGGAGATAGCGGAGATTCTTACGCATGCGGCGTTTTACGCGGGATGGCCCAAGGCGTGGGCGGCCTTTCGCATGGCGAAGGAGGTTTGGGCGGATGGCGACGCCGCCGACGCAAGAGTTGAGCACCAAAACGAGATGGCCTTTCCTATCGGCGCCCCCAACGACGCATTTGCGAAGTACTTTATCGGGCAAAGCTACCTCGCGCCCCTTTCCACCGCTCAGGTCGGCGTCTACAACGTGACGTTTGAGCCCGGCTGCCGCAACAACTGGCACGTCCATCGCGCCAAAAGCGACGGCGGGCAGATCCTCGTCTGCGTGGCTGGTCGAGGGTTTTATCAGGAATGGGGCAAACCGGCACAGGAGCTGTGCCCTGGCGATGTAGTAAATATTCCCGCGGGCGTAAAGCATTGGCACGGAGCCGCGCCCGACAGCTGGTTCTCCCATCTCGCGCTGGAGGTTCCGGGCGAGGAGACCTCCAACGAGTGGTTGGAGCCCGTGGACGACGAGGAATACCTTACAGCGACTGACAAGGAGGCTTAAACTTTGACACCCGAATCAGAGCCATCGCTTTTATGGGCGTGATGTCCGGGCTGATGAAAGCGCAAAAGCCTCGCCACGTTACTCGTTACCTGTCCGCGCCGCCGAGAGCAAGGCGCCCAAGTCTGCCTGGATCGCCTCTGCCTTGCTTCCAAGCTGCAACGGGGCCGAGTCGCCCGAGATGTTTACGCTCAGCAGGTGCGCATCCGGCAGCTTTGCGGTCATGCTCCAGAATGGGAGCGTGATGATACCGGGGGTCATTTCGCCCACGCCAAGTTCCAGCAACAGCACGCGGCAATCGCTGCGCTCGCGCACGAAGCGCTCATATCGTTCGATGCTCTCGCGCCAGGCCGCGCCCTGCAGAAATGTGTCATCGCGCACCCACGGCACAAGCTGCCAGCCGCAGTGCGGGCATCGGGGGACATCCTCGCTGCGGATCTCGAACCCCGTCATGCCCACGAGCATACGCTCGACGTAGGGACTCGCGTCGAAGAGCTCGTCGCAGCATGGCTGCTTGCACTGAAGGTGCGCGAAGCTTCCCTGATAGTTGCAGGTCCTCTCGGTGGGAAACGTCTTTTCGACCTGGGTGTCCACATTGGTGCTCAGGATGAAGTAGTCCTTATGGCTGATGAGCGATCGCAGGTCGAGATAGGGCTGCGAGGCCGGCTCGCGTAGCATGAAGTCGATGTATCGCGCGTAGTAGGCCCATTGCTGCTCGAGGCTGGGGTAGAGGTGGTAAAAGCCGTCAAAAAGACTCTTGAAGCCAAAGGCTTGCTGCCAGTCCGCCATTCCGGCACGCGTCATACCCGCATGGTTGTAATGGTTGAACCCGGCGGCGCTCGACATGCCCGAGCCGATGCCGACGATGATGGCGTCGGCATCGTCGATAAGGCTTCGAAGCCTCATTGCTTCTCTTTCTAGAGGCGGCATCGGGCAATCTCCTCAAAAGCCGGGGCCATATCGCCGTCAACGAGAATTGTCTCGCACGATGCATCGGGCGCCAAGGCCTGACTGTAGTTGAACACAATGTAGGTGGCGTGTTCGCAGACGTTCGCGACCTGAGCGAGCATGCGCTTTATGACGCCGTTGCGCGGTCCCACGCCAAGTTCGAGGATGGCGACCCTGCCATTGAGATGGGTGCACACGAGGCGCTCGAGCTCTTCGAGCTGTGCCATGGCGAGGGCGTCTGGATGGGCGAGACGCCGCTCGTCAATCGACGTGCGTATGCTCCCCTCCGTTTCGAGCACGCTGTTCTCGTTGAACCCTGCACGTGCGAAGCGTCCGTCGATATTGCACGTGATC
This sequence comes from uncultured Collinsella sp., assembly GCA_900542965.1. GTDB lineage: Bacteria > Actinomycetota > Coriobacteriia > Coriobacteriales > Coriobacteriaceae > Collinsella. Next base: position 39,161 of record UQPY01000011.1, on the reverse strand, counting down.
ACGAAGGTGTCAGCGTGCTCCGTAAGATGCCGCAGCCTGTTCATGAGCGGGCTGGGCTCATACTTGACATACTCCTTTTGATGGAACCGCTCGGCCCATCGGCGTCGCACGTTTGCATCCGGAGAGGCGAGCCCCTGCAGTATGCAGCCGATGCCATCAGCCTGGGCGAGGTCCCCGTACGCCTCTCGGAAATGGGCGTCGGCGCAGAAGAGATTGAGCCCCTCCGCCATGTCGAGCCCGTTGCTGGCGCCGATGATGACAAGATCCGCCTCGGAAAGTGCCCTGCCTATGCGAACTGCTTTCGCCGTCTCCATGCGCTACCTCCCCAGCGTCTTGCGCACGTCGGCGAGCACGCCGGCGATGTCGGCTCGAACGGCGAGTCCCCGGTCCTCGATCGCGCGGGGGAGAAACTGCGTCTTGTTGTTTACGGCGATGTAGCTGGCCTGCGGTAACTGCGCCGTGAGGGCCCAGAACGGCTCCTGGATAAACGCGGGCGTCATGCGGCCCACGCCCAGCTCAAGGAAGAGGATCCTCTGTCGCGCGTGCGCGTCGAGCCAGTCGGACACCTTGTGGTACTGCTCCTCGTAGAGCTCGCCCTGCAGGAAGTTGCCGTAGCCGCGAACCCAAGGGAACGCCTCTGCCCCGCAGTGCGGGCAGCGTGGCACGAGTTCTGTTGGAACCTCTAGGCCGTCTCCCATGGCCTCTACCATACGAGAGACCGGCTCGATGGCGTCCCATACCTCGTCCGTACAGCAACGGGAGCACTGGAAGAAGCGGTGGTCGCCTTGGATTTCTGCCACCTTCTCCCAAGGGTAGATTTTCATGAACTGCGTGTCCTGGTTGGTGGTGAGAACGAAGAAGTCTTTCTCGGTAAGAATGGCGTCGAGATCTTTGTAGGGCCCGCGCAACGGGGCGTTGAGCGTGGTGTCGAGGAAGGTGGCAAGGTAGCCCCAGCGCGACTCGGCGGTGGGCCAGCGGTAGGACGACCCTTCAAAAGCGCCTCTGAAACCGTAGCGCTCGGCGAATTTGCCGAAATGCCTGCGATAGGTCGCGTTGTCCTCGTAGTAGAAGTCGCCGCCGCCCGCCGCGGAGAGCCCGGAGGCCCCGCCTACAAGCACGCAATCGGCTTCATCGATCATGCGGGCAAACGTTTCGATTTGCTGGTCGTAGGGCTCGGGCTCGCGGGCACTCAGTTCATAGGGCGTGCCGCCGGTGCGGTAGGCGGCCTGATGGGAAAACGATTGGTTGGTGAGTTCGATAACGAGCCGCTCGTATAGAGTCACTTGATACTCTCTTTCAACTACAATGAACAGGTGTCTATAAAAAGTATCAATGTTGATTTGCGTCAGAGCAATGAACAGTTTCGAGCTGCTGTCGATAAACGAGCGGCTTCTGGATATTGTTGAGCGCTGCAATTGGAGGGGCCATGGAATCGGGGAAGATCGATCGTCGCCGACGCTACACACTCTCGGTTATACGGGAGGCGTTCTTTGCGCTGCTGGCCGAGGTCGGCTTCGCGAAGATGACGGTGGCGGATATTTGCCGCTGCGCCGATATCAACCGCGGCACGTTCTATTTGCACTACGAGGACAAGTTCGCACTGCTCGACGCACTTATCGACGAGGCCCTGGCAGCGGCGCCCCCACTCGAGGGAACGGGGGCGGGGGCCCTCTGCCAGCGCCCGCCGGCAAACGATGACTATTATCTGCTCTACTCGGATGACGATGCGTACGCCCGGGTGGCGCAGCGCGTCGTCGAGCGCGGCGCTGAGCAGATGGTCCCCTCTATCATGGAGAAGACCGGGCTTTCGCGCGAGGACGCCTATCTGCTCTTCGTCCACAACGTCCAGGGAAATCTCGCGGTCAACCGCCTGCTCGGTTGGAGGCGAGGGCCCGAGTTCGCCCACGCCCAGGAGCTGCTCAGCGCCTATTCCGAAGGAGGCATGCGGGCGGTATCGGCCCCTTGTGCGCTGATCGCGAATTAGAACATGATAGCGTCGTCGGCCGTGAAGGCATCAAGGGATCCCTGCTTGACCTGAATGCAGACGTATGTGATGCCCGAGTCGGATGCGGCGCGGAACTGACGGTGTGCGGCGGGGGAAATGCGCAGCCAGTCGCCGGCTGCAAGCTCGATATCCTCACCGTCGATCGTGACCGAGCCCGCGCCCTCGAGCACGCCATAAATCTCCTCGTTTTCCTTGTGTGCATGGACAAACGGAACGCCAGCGCCGGCGGGAAGATTGTTGACACTCACCTCTGCCCCGGTAAGCCCGAGCACTTCGTGCAGCTCGACACGGCTCTCATTACCGATGTGGGTCTTTGCATAATTAGCCATAATGGTTCCTCTCTTTGGGTTGATTTACCTTGCAGGCATCTCCTGCGTGAGTTATATTCAACGCGAAAGCGCATACAAATACGAGTACGCACATATTTGTAACTGCGTACTTTTTTGTGAAACCGGTATGGTCAAGGAGGTTGGGTCTCCCGTGATGGCGAAAGAGGAGCTTCCGGAGTGTCCGGTCGCAACGGCGGTAGCGCTCATTGGCGGCAAGTGGAAGCTGCTCATTATCCGTAACTTGCGCGTACGCCCCTGGCGTTTCAACGAGTTGCGCCGCAACCTTGAGGGGATCTCTCAGAAGGTGCTTACCGACAGCCTGCGGCAGATGGAGGATGATGGGCTGGTCTTTCGCCATGACTATGGCGAGAATCCTCCCCGCGTTGAGTATGGCCTTACCGAGCTCGGTCGCCAGATGATGCCCATCATGGACTCGCTCGCAGACTTCGGCGCTTATTACAAGACGGTCGTTTCGTAGCGGACACGCTGCTTAGGGGGCAGAGAACCGCTACGAGGGTGCTAACGAAAACCTGTCCTGAATCATCGTGTGCCTGCGGCATGAAGGAGGGAGATTTCTATGAATATCGTTGTATTGAGTGGTAGCCCGCGTAAGGGCGCCAATACCGACACCATGGTCGAGACGTTTGCCGAGACCGCGCGTGAGGGTGGCCATGCGGTTGAGGTCGTCCGCGTTGCCAGCAAAAAGATCGCTGGTTGTCTGGGATGCCAGTACTGCTTTACCCATGAGGGCACTTGCGTGCAGAAGGATGACATGGCCAACCTGATCGAGTCGCTGAAAGGCGCCGATATGGTTGTCTTCGCCTCGCCCATCTACTGGTTTGATATCACTGCGCAGGAGAAAGCCGCTATTGACCGCCTGTACGCCTTCGGTGCCACGGGCTTCCCGTTCACCAAGACGGCCCTTTTGCTCGATAGCCACAGCGAGGGCGTCTATGATGCGGCGATCGCTATGTACAAGTCGACCTGCGCGTACTGCAAGTGGGAGGACCAGGGCATTATCACCATCAGCGGTATGACCGAGCGCGATAGCATGGCATCGTCGCCCAAGTTGGAAGAGGTGCGAGAGCTCGCTCGCAAGCTCGCCTAAGGGCAAGAAGAACGCATGGCAATCGGTGTTGGTGGAAAATGCTTGCTATCCTTACCAAGAGGAATGCTGATTGCCATGCGTTGATGCTTCCGCGGACAATTCCGGCGTGCTAAAACGCCTTCTCGTTCAAGAATTCCCTGAACGCGGGAATGTCAAAGCCAACGAGACCACGCCCGCGCTCTCCAATGACGCCGTCCTCCAGGAGGCGGCGTTTGTATTGGCTTGCGTAGTTGCTGGCGACGCCCATGCGTTTGGCTATCTCCGAGACCCTGCTGGGGCCAGAATCGGGCAGCATCGCGAGCAAAAACTCAATGTCTTTATCGGAAAGCTCGCGATAGGTCGTTTCGAGAGAAGCCCGACGTCATGCTTCTCGAGTTGCCTGAAGACGCCATTCATGCGCGTGCGCCAGTTGCCCTGGGCCTCTTGAGCATATGTCCAATCGATGCCCACTGGGCCAATTTGAACACCGTTTATGCGCGCGTGAGGCTGTGAGAGGTAGCTATCTGCGGCTTCTTTGGTTCGCTCGATAATATCTTCGAGCATGCCTGGCATGGCGGAGACATTTGCTGCAATCCATGGTGGCCCCTTTGCAGGTTTTGCTAACTTTTGCAACTTTTGCTAATTTTTGCAAGTTTTGCTAACGGTTTAACATGTCTTGTGCCGCGGGATTGCAGGAGTGAAAAACGGGGATTCCTATTATTCCGACTACGTTGCAACGAGCGGGGCCCGGGGCGCGATATTGCTGCGCTCCGGGCCCCGCTGCGTTGTAAAACCATGACGGTTTGGCTGCCGTCGTCCTAGTCAAACAGACTCGGCATGTCGTTTTCCTTCATGAGGGCACCGGCGGAGGGGAGGCTCTGTGCGGTGAACTTCTCGGCCGAGACACCGGCGCCAAGAATCTCCTCGGTTGTGCCGACGGTGGTGACCGAGCGGCCCTTCTTGGCCGTAAAGGCTTGGACGCCCTGCGTGTTGGTTGTCGTCTTGGTCTTGAGTAGCGACGTGTTGAAGTTCATCAGGCGATAGTCGCTCGAGACCAGCGCGATGTCGCGATCTTCCTTGAGCACCTGGGCATACAGCAGCTTGCTGCCGCCGTAGATGGCGCTCTTGAGGCGTTTGCGGTTGGTCTTGGTGACGTATCCAGAAAGCGCGACGCGCACCACGCGGCCGTTCTCAAAGACAAACAGCACGTCGGCCTTGTAGTCCTCGGGGTCGATGACCCAGATGACACTCTCGTCGGGTTCCATCTCAAGATCGGTCGGCAGGTACGAGCCCAGCTGGGCCGACTTGGTGTCCTCAAACGCGGCAACCTTGCATTTGTACACCTGGCTCTTGTTGGTAAACACGAGCAGCTCGTGCGTGTTGGAGGACGGGAACTCGATAAAGGGCTTATCGCCGTCCTTGTACTTGAGCGTAGTGGCCTTCTTGAGCACGCGGTCCGTCATCTTCTTAAGGTAGCCATCGCGCGAGAGCATGATGGTGACCGGGTACTCCTCGACCTCGGGCTCCAAGCTTACCTCGATAACCTCATGGGGCTCGATCCTACCCGTGCGGCGCGGCATCACATACTTCTTGTTGACCGCCGCCAGCTCGTCGCTGATGACCTTCTTGATGTTCTCCTCGCTGGAGAGGATCTCCTCAAGCTCGGCAATCTCACCCTCTAGCTTGGCGATGTCCTTGGTGCGGTTGAGGATGTACTCCTCGTTGATGTTGCGGAGTTTAAGCTCGGCAACAAACTCGGCTTGGGTCTCGTCGATGTCGAAGCCGCGCATAAGGTTGGGCACGACCTCGGCTTCGAGCTTGGTACCGCGGATGATGGCGATGGCCTTGTCGATATCGAGCAGGATCGCCTCGAGGCCGTGCAGCAGGTGCAGGCGCTCGGACTTTTTGCCCAGGTCAAAGTTAATGCGGCGACGCGTGGACTCAATACGCCACTTGACCCACTCGTGCAGGATCTGGCGCACGCCCATAACGCGAGGGTAACCATCGACCAGCACGTTGAAGTTGCATGAGAACGAATCCTGCAGCGTGGTCGAGCGATAGAGCTTGGCCATGAGCTTGTCGGGGTCGACACCGCGCTTAAGGTCGATGGCGATGCGCAGGCCCGAGAGGTCGGTCTCGTCGCGGATGTCGGCGATCTCCTTGACCTTGCCCTCCTTGGAGAGCTTGACGATGCGCTCGATGATGACATCGGTCTTGGTGGTGTAGGGGATCTCGTAGACCTCGATGATGCGCTCTTCGGGAATCCAGCGCCAGCGGGAGCGGATTTGGAAGCTGCCAAGGCCGGTCTCGATAATCTTTTCCATCTCCTCGCGGCGGTAGATGATCTCGCCGCCAGTCGAAAAGTCGGGCATGGGCATGTACTCGAGCAGGTCGCAGTCGGGATCCTGCAGGTAGTGCATGGTGGCTGTGCAGACCTCGTTAAGGTTGAAACCGCAGATGTCGGACGCCATGGCGACGCCGATGCCCTTGTTGGCCGAGACGAGGATGTTGGGGAATGTGGTGGGTAGCAGGCGCGGCTCCTTCATGGCGCCGTCGTAGCTGTCGACGAAGTCGACCGGGTCCTTGTCGATGTCCTTGAAGATCTCGGCGCTGATGGGGGAGAGCTTGGCCTCGGTGTAACGTGAGGCGGCGTAGCTCAGGTCGCCCGAATAGTACTTGCCAAAGTTGCCCTTCGACTCCACAAAGGGCGCGAGCAGCGCCTCGTTGCCGGTGGCCAGGCGCACCATCGTCTCATAGATCGCGGCGTCGCCGTGCGGATTGAGCTTCATGGTCTGGCCCACGATGTTGGCGCTCTTCTGGCGCTCGCCCTTGAGCAGACCCATCTTGTACATGGTGTAGAGCAGCTTGCGATGCGAGGGCTTAAAGCCGTCGATCTCGGGGAACGCACGCGAGACGTTGACGCTCATGGCGTAGGGCATGTAGTTGACCTCGAGCGTCTGCGTGATCGGCTGGTCGGTGACCTCGGAGTGCAGGCCGATGACGTTCTCGGCGTTGACCTGCTTTTTCTTTGGCTGGGTTTTCGTCTTCTTCTTTGCCACGATTTCCTCTTGAACTTGTTATGGGCCGTCGTTATCGATTTGCTGCTATTGCAAGTCCAGCTGGTCCAGGTATTCCTTGCCGTGCTCGGAGATATGGCGCTTGCGGCCAGCCTCGTCGTTACCCAGCAAAAGGTTGAACACGGTCTCCATCTTGGTGACGTCCTCGGGCTCCACCTTGATCAGGCGGCGCGTCTCGGGATTCATGGTGGTGAGCCACATCATGTCCGGATCGTTCTCACCAAGACCCTTGGAGCGGTTGATCGAGCACTTCTGGTCGCCGATCTCCTTAAGGATGCCGTTCTTCTCGAGCTCGGTGTAGGCAAAGTAAGTCTTCTCTTTGCAGTTAATCTCGTAGAGCGGCGACTCGGCGATATACACGTAACCCTCGTCGATAAGCGTGGGCACCAGGCGATAGAGCATGGTGAGTACGAGTGTGCGGATGTGATAACCGTCGACGTCGGCGTCCGTGCAGATGATGACCTTGTTCCAGTTAAGGTTGTCCAGGTCGAAGGCGCCAAGGTTCTTGATGCGCTTGTCCTTGATCTCCACGCCGCAGCCCAGCACGCGCATGAGGTCCATGATGATGTCGGACTTAAAGATGCGCGGGTAGTCTTCCTTCAGGCAGTTGAGAATCTTACCGCGGACGGGCATAACGCCCTGGAACTCGGCATCGCGCGAGGTGCGAATGGCGCCTGCTGCAGAGTCGCCCTCTACGATGTAGATCTCGCGCCGGCTCTTGTCCTTGGAGCGACAGTCGATGAACTTCTGCACGCGGTTGGCCATATCGGTCTTCTGCTGCAGGTTGGTCTTGATGCTCTGGCGCGTCTTCTCGGCATTCTCGCGCGAGCGCTTGTTGATGAGCACCTGCTCCATGATCTTGTTGGCGGCGTCCTTGTTCTCGATCAAGTAGGTCGAGAGGCGCTCCTTAAAGAAGGCGGTCATGGCCTGCTGGATAAAGCGGTTGTTGATGGCCTTCTTGGTCTGGTTCTCGTAGGACGTCTGGGTGGAGAAGCAGTTGGTCACAAGCACCAGGCAGTCCTGGACGTCCTGCCACTTAATGCCGCTCTCGTTTTTGTTGTACTTGCCCTGTTGCTTAATGTAAGCATCGATGGCGCTGGTCAGAGCGCTGCGGGCTGCCTTCTCGGGCGAGCCGCCGTTCTCGAGCCATGACGAGTTGTGGTAGTACTCCTGCATCATGAAGGTGCGCGAGAAGCACATGCAAGCGGTGATCTTTACGTTGTAGTCGGGCAGGTCTTCGCGATCGCGACCGCGGCGGTCTGCCTCGATAAAGAAAGGCTCGGTGAGGTAGTCGGCACCGACCTTCTCGAGCACGTAGTCCTCAATGCCCTTGGGATAGCAAAAATCCTCTTCGGAAAACTCGCCATCGTCGCTCTCAATGCGCAGGCGGAAGGTCACATTGGCGTTGACCACGGCCTGGCGGCGCATGGTCTCGCGATACCAATCGTGGGGAATGCTGATGGAGGTAAAGACCTCGAGGTCGGGGCGCCACTTGATGGTGGTGCCGGTGCGGCTCTCGTCGCTGGGCTCGATCTCGAGCGCCTTCTTCTTGGCGCCGACCACCTTGCCCTTCTTAAAGTGTAGGGAGTACTTGTTGCCGTCGCGCCAGACCGTGACGTCCATGTACTCGGAAGCGTACTGGGTCGCGCAGGAGCCCAAGCCGTTGGTGCCGAGCGAGAAGTCGTAGTCGCCGCCCTGGTTGTTGTTGTACTTGCCGCCGGCGTAGAGCTCGCAAAAGACGAGCTCCCAGTTAAAGCGCTTCTCGGAGGGGTTCCAGTCGAGCGGGCAGCCACGGCCGTTGTCCTCTACCTGGATAGAGCCATCGCGAAAGGCGGTAAGGGTGATGAGCTTGCCGTAGCCCTGACGCGCCTCGTCAACGGCGTTGGACAAGATCTCGAAGGCGGCATGCGCACAGCCATCGAGTCCGTCCGAGCCAAAGATGACGGCGGGACGCAGACGTACGCGCTCCTCGTCTTTGAGCTGACGAATACTGTCGTTACCATAGTTTGCGGTGTTTTTTGCCATGCTCGCTCTCTTGGTGCTTCCTCTTGTGCATTTAAGTCGTATAGATAGTCAAGGTAGCATAGCCCGGCCCGTAGGCGATTCCACCCAACACGAAATCCATCGAACAATCGTTCGGAGTATATAGACTGATGTTGCCCAATTTGGAAAAATGGCTGAATAAAATCAATAAGTATTCAATTTCATTTAATTGAATCCCATATATACTTAATAAAAACGATTCTGGAGAGCTTTTATTTAATAGAACGGTGATGATATGAAGATTATCGAACGTCCTCAATATATGGAAGCGCTTCTTGGCGCCAAAGGAACGCCGGACATCAAGGTTATTACCGGCATTCGTAGGTGCGGCAAATCTGTTCTACTGGAAGCTCTTGCCGATCGCATTCGTGAGGCCGACCCCGATGCCAATATTATCCGCATCAATTTCAATCTCCTCGAATTCGAGGGGCTAACGGATTACCGAGCATTGCACCGCTACGTTGAGGAAAGCTATTGCGAGGGCCTCGATAACATTGTGATGATCGATGAGGTTCAAACTTGCGTTGGGTTCGAAAAAGCGGTTAATAGCCTTCATGCATCGGGTAAGTACGATATCTACGTTACTGGCTCCAATGCTTTCTTGCTTTCGAGCGACTTGGCGACACTTTTTCGCGGGCGGACATATGAGGTCGAAGTATTCCCGTTTTCCTTGCTTGAGTATTCGACGTATCACGAAATTCATGACCCAGACGAAGCGCTTGACCGCTATTTAAGAGAGGGTGGAATGCCTGGCTCTTATTTGTATCCTAGCGAGCGAGCTCGCTATCGATATATCGCGAACGTGCTAGATGTCTTGGTTTTGCGTGATGTGGAAGAAAAGCATGGGGTTCGTAACAAAGTGCAACTAGAACGTGTATGCGATTTCCTAATGGACAATATCGGTAACATATCTTCTGTTAACGGGATTGCGGCCGCGCTGGACGCTGCTGGTACGCGTGTTTCCGTGGCAACGCTCGCCCAGTACCTCGGATATTTATGCCAGGCCTTCGCGTTCTATCGAGTGCGTCGCTATAACGTAGGCGGTAAAAAGTACCTCACTTCGGGTGATAAATACTATTTATCGGATCATGCAATCAGATATGCAAAACTGGGCACTAAAAAACTCGACTTCGGGCATGTATATGAAAATATGGTCGCTTTAGAGCTCCTAAGACGCGGTTGGGAAATCTATGTCGGTGTACTTTATAGGAAGGAAATCGACTTCGTGGCAATTCGTCGCGATGAACGCGTGTATATCCAAGTTAGCGATGACATTTCGCGTCAGGAGACCTTTGAGCGCGAAGTGGCGCCCCTGCTTGCGATACGTGATGCGTATCCCAAGATGGTCATTGCGCGAACAAAGCACGAGGCTGTTGATTATGAGGGAATTAAGGTGGTCGACATCGCCCAATGGCTGATGGGGGAGGGGTCGGACGTTGAATAGCGGGCGGTGATAGTCTATGCTCGCGTTTACTCGGACAAAACCGAGTCGGTTCTGTCCGAGTGAATGATAAAAATTAAGCCCCGCGCTCTTCGGTAGAGCACAGGGCGGGAAAGACGGATGGTTTAGCAGCTCGGAACTTGCAGCGAAGTATTGAGCCAATCGCTGTCCGGGCGGCTGATGAGGCGTGCGTTGTTGTAAGCCATCTTCATAGTCAGGATTGTCTGGCCGATATAGGCGCCGGACTCCATGAGCTCGACTACCAGGGCAACATCGGGTTGATCGTTTTCGGTCAGATCGAGCGGCAGCAGCAGGCTCATGGTGTTCTTGGTGGGGTAGAACGCCGGAACGGCGGTCTTAAAATTCCACTCAACGCGCTTTTGGGCGAGCTCGATGGCATCGTCGAGCCTGTTGATCAGACGGCGCTTTACCTTGGCGTTATCCTCAACGGCTTCGCGCAGCTCGTCGTAGGCGGCTTTCTTCGTCGCGTCGTCATCAGCATTAACTGCCTTCGACAGCGCTTCGAGCGCATCGCTGCTTCCGCGCAGCTCCTCGGCAAGAAACGCCTCGGGTAGGCGATCGATGTTGTCGAGAAGGATATGGTCGACGTCGCGCTGGAGCGTCCTGTTGCCGTCAAAGAGTAGGTCTTCCTTCTTTTTAAAGTAGGACGCACGCTGTGGAAGCGGGTCGAACGACGCAACGAGTTTCTTGCCCCACTGCTTTGAACCTGCTTTGCAAAAGGCCTCGAAGCGCCATGGGCATCCGTTGCTCGACGGCGAGAAGCAGGCATAAATGGCCTCGTAAGTGGGGTCGACGAGGCCGGTGTTGAATGCCGCGATTCCCTTTTCGCTATCTTCGAGCACCTTGTGTTCGGACTGAAGACGATAGAAGGTATACATGAGGTAGCTGCGCAGGATCGAATAGTCCTTGGAGTCCTCGCCCTGCTCAAAGCCCCACTTTTCGTCCAGGGCATAATCCGCGAGGCCCTCGATCATGCTGTCGATGTTGCCCAGATATGCCCAGTCGGTGAGTGCACGACCGGCGCGTACCTTTTGGAAGGCAAAGTTATCAACGTAGCAGACGCGCCAAGGCAGCGCACCCGGACGGTCCATCTTGCGATCGCGCGTGATCGACACCTCGACCGGAGTTTCCCCGTCGTTTCGAAGGACGCTGATTGGGAAGATCACCTTTCCTTCGTAGAAGCGGATGATTCGATTGGAGAAGGCGAATTTCCAGTCACGGTCCAAAAGGGCCGTGACGTCGATGTCGCGTTTTGCGTACTCGATAATCGTGTCGGTCCATCGCTGCGAGGTCCATGCAAACGACGAGAGTTCATTGCCAAAGGATGCGAATTCCTCGACGAGTTCCTGCGGGACGGGGCCGTCAAGATAGTCCTCGGTCTGCTGCATATGCTCAAGGTTGCGTTCTAGGAGCGGGGGCAGCGGGGCTGTGACCGGATGGGTATCGGTGTCCGTGCTCGTGCTTGCAGCAGGTTGGGTATGGGCTTCGACGCCTGGGGCCTTGGTCTCAAAATCTCGGCGCAGCTTCATACGGTCGGCGATGGGGACATACGAGAGAAACCAAGGAAGGCCCTCCTGTGCATTCTTGGTGATTGACAGCTCAACGGCCGATCCATTTGTCGTTTCCAGATGCGTGGCGAAGCTGACCGTTCTGGCGTCGCGCATGTAGAGTGCGCCTTGGAAATATGCTTCTTTCCAGTCGGCGCAAAGCAGGGCCATAACATCGTGTCCCGGTCCATAGAGGCTCGAGAGCCTGGATTTAGAGGTATACGGAATCGATACAAAGCTGGTTAGGTCATCGTTAAACGAATCCAAGAGCTCGGGGGAGACGGGCGACGCTTTAAATTTGGGCGAATCGACGGCTCTTGCGATAACCGAGCGGTTCTCTACGCTCAGGATGGTCTGTCCGCATTTTGCTTCTTCCATACTTTGTCTCCTCCAAATAGCCGTTCGGTTTGGGAGAGCGGCCTGGACGTCGGTGACGATCCGTTCCCGTTGACCAAAATCGTTGAAGACATCATACGCTCTGATTGGCGCCGACGGCACTCCGGTTTTGTGTTTGAAGATTGGGACAAGCGTCTCGTTTTATGGGCCACGGACGTGCGTGCGCGAGTCCTTTTGGCCCATAAGGGATGCTGGCAAGTCGTTATTTGGGCCACGGGTCACTTCGCTCGTGCTGCTTTTCGTCATACGCTCATAGTGGAAGCCGATGCCACGGGGACGACTTGGTGCTCGGGCAACGGATGAGCTGCAAGCCGAAAGGAGCGGTGAGGATGATGAAGCCCATGACGAAGAAGCTGCTGTTAGGAATTCCCACCGTGACGCTTTCGGCCGTGCTGGCGTGTACGGTGGCCGGCTGTGGTGGTAGTGCTCCGAGTGGCTCGGCTGGCAACTCGGGTGGCAGTGCTCCCGTAGAGAAGAAGGCCAAGGCCTATGAGTCGCAGACGGTCGAGGTGGCTGGCATAACCTATGAGTCGGTAGCCCATGGTACGTTCTATCGCGGCGACGCTAAGCTGCAGGACGGCTTTTACCTGCACATCAAGATTACCAACAACAACACAAAGAACAGGACGTTCAGTTCCTTTAACGTGCATGCTGCCCAGGGCGATCTTGAGGCAGGCGACCCGTTGTTTACTTCCGGTAAGGCGGCTGTGCTCGACTACGTCGCAAGCGAAGCTCCCGATGATCTGCACAAGGGAATTGACCTTTCCGAGAGGCCAGATATCGGTCCGGGCGAGACCGTTGAGTACGTGTATTTCTGGGCGCCCAAGACGGCGTACTACGGGCCCATCACTGTCGAGTTCGTAGACGCTTACGCCCCCGCCAAGAATCATGAGGCCATGCACTTTGACACCACGGGATGCGAGACCAAGGAGTTCAAGGCGGCCGGCGGCGTGGCCGATTCTGGCGAGAAGGCAGATTTAACGGGCATCGACTGCGCATCGTACAGCATCGAGGCCGCCGATGGGTACACACTGGATTCGTCCGACGAAGAGCGCGAAAAGGCAGACTTCTTCCACGACGAGACTGGAGGACGTCTGAACATCAGCATCTTCCCGCGCTCGCCGGAGGAAGAGGTTGCAAGCCTAGAGCAGGTCTACGATGGCAAGAAGACAACAACCGACCAGGTCGAGTACAACGGCATAACGTGGCTGCGCTTTACCGGTCCCGACAACGGCCATACGCTGTTTGCGACGGCTCCCGCAACGGGTGAAACCGTCCGCGTGTCGATTGGCTGGAAGATTGACTGGGACGTTGCCGTGCCCATGATGGAGGCGCTGAAGCTCAAGTAGCGGGCTGCGATTCCCACGTCAGGCGACTCAGGGCTGGCTTCGAGTTATCGGGGCCAGCCCTTTTTGGTGCTCGATGAGCAGGGCCAGTGCCTCGCGCGGTTTCGGGCACAGCGGTGCACCGTGCGCGCGATGACGAACATGGTTTCCATAATGACAGATATAGTTGACATCTTCTGATGGATGCAATATATTTCTGTCATGTTGCAACGGATATCTGTCCATTACTACGAAAGGAACTCCATGCCGGGCAAAAAGAACCTCCGCATGAAGGCGGCGCGCGCGGCGGCTGGCCTTTCGCAAGCTGACTTGGCCGAGGCCGTGGGCGTTACGCGCCAGACCATCGGCCTGATCGAGGCGGGCGGCTACAACCCCACGCTCAATTTGTGCGTGGCAATCTGTAAAGCGCTACGCGTTACGTTGAACGACTTGTTTTGGGAAGACGAAAACGACGTCGACCCTGACGCTCTTTAGGAGTTCGCTATGAAATTTGAAGATTTAAAACTCGTGCAAAAGTGGCGTGAATATGCCGGCCCAAAGGACGAGCGCCTGGAGGCTGAGAGCGCGAAGATCTACAAGATTGGTTTCGTGCTGCTTTCGTTTGGCATGTTGATGATCTTTTTCTACCAGTTTATAGCTCGACAGGTTGCGTGGGTTCACAGCGACGCCAGTGAAATGCCGCATGGCTTTGCAACGCCGTTCGAGGCAGCCATGTATTTGTGGCTCGTTCTCGTGATGTTGATTTGCGCAGGACTGCAAACGCGGAAGGGCTATGTCGATACCAATCGTTTTGGGCAAACCGAGCATCTTCCTGTTGGATATTTCCTGCTTGTCAGCGGCCTTAGCGGCGCCGCGTTCGCGCTTGTTATTGCCGCAATGCGCTGTATCGCTGAGGCGCAGATCGTACCGCTCGAAAGCGTCTTTTGGTTGGCGAACCTGGCCACGGGCGTGTTCTGCGGTGCGACGATTTTCGCGGCCACGTTTGCTGCCCTGTGCGCAACGTTTTTCACGGCGAAAAGACGCCGTGCCAAGCTCGAGGCAGAACTCGACTCCTCTGACGACATCTAATGCGTAATGGGCTGGCTCTGGGTATCCAGAACCAGCCCATTTGGTGCTCGATGAGCCGAGTCGGCGTCTCTCACAAAAGTAACTAGGAGCTAGCGAGGCCTATCCGAATTGACCTCATTGGCGGTGTCGGTTTCGAGCGCCGTGCGGCGGGCGCTGTAGGCGACGAGCCCGGCGCCTGCCGCGGCGAGTGCTGCGGCGGCTGCCGTGAGGGGAGCGTTGGCATCGCCCATGCCCGCAAGCGCGCCCGCTTTTCCGGAGCGCTTGTTATTGCCGTGGTCCTTGCCACTGCCGGAGCTGCTTCCGCCGGAGCCGCCGCCCTCGTCAGTACCGCCGCCGCTCGAGCCGCCATCGCCGTCTGCTGTCATCGGGGCGTCGTGAAGTCCTGTCGTATCCGCGCTGCCGCATACGCCGACCTGAACTTCTGAGCGCTCGCATGCCGCGTCGGGCACATGAAGCTCGTGCAGTACGGCACCCAGCGCCGAGTTTGCGCCCGGTCGAATTTCCTCGAGCGTCACGGGATCGAGCGCCACCAGATCACGCGCCTTCGCATACAGCGTTACGCGTTTGCCCACTTCGTCGCTCCAACTCTCGGGGATGGCGAAGCTCATGCGGAACTGTGCCGTGCAGCCTGGTGCCAGCACGGCGTTGCCATTGTCGGCAACCAGCGGGTGCGTCGCAAAACGTGCGCCCAGCGTCTCGAGCGCGTACTTCACGTGTGCCATGTCGTTGGCCGAAGCATCCTCGGCGAGCTCCGGATCGTAGATCGATGCCATTCGTGCATTCGCTCCGAACCCGATGGATGCACTGGAGAACGGCTGGCTGGAGCCCTCTCGGTACAGATCGATCGTGCCGGCGGTCAGCAAGGTGTTGCCGTCGTTTCGCACCGTGACCATAAAGGATTCACCTGCTGCTCCGGGCACCACCGCGCCCGAGGTAGCGACCGCGCCCGTCGGAGTGGCACACGCCACCAAGGGCACTTCGATGCCGTGCAGCTCTGCCTCGCTCTTCTCCGCGCTCACAATGTGTGTGGCGAGCGCGGAGAGCATGCCTCCCGACGTCAAAAATGTCGTTATCTGATCGACGGGATGGTCCAGCTCGCACATCACGAACGGCTCCGTGAACAGATCGCCTGCCAAGGTGCTGGCGAAGATGCGGAAGTGCTTGCCCATCACTGCTACCGGGTTGCCTTCTTCGTCGTAGGTTTGTCCCACCTTGCCATCGGTATTCTCTACATAGAGCACGCACCTGCCGTTGTTGCTTACGCTAAACGATGCCGGACCACAGCCTGCGGCACCCACGGGCTGCGTTGCAAATGCCGATGCGCCTCGCGTCCAAGTAATATGCTGCAGTTGCTCGTTGACGGTTGCCAAAAAGCCCGAATGTTGTGGCCACGGTACCGCACGGGGTACCGTAGCGTCTGGTGACATAACGCCCCAGCCCGCAATGGACTGGCCGATCACGGCGTACGGTGCGCAGCCGCAACCGTCTGCGGTCTCGTACGCAACGGGCACCACCATTTTGCCGTTGATATTCTCGGGCTCGCCCAGCTCGATACTCGACGGTGCTTGCGGAAAGCGGAGAACTTGGCGGAACGTCAGGCTGTCGCCCGAAACGTCCGACCACAGGGTAAAGCACTCCAGCGCAACCTCAGCCTCGCTGCCGAGCGCCTTTTCTGCGGTGGTTCCGCGGCGGTGGAGGTAGGCACCCGACAGGCGCCCGTCGACCAGCGTCTTGCCCACCGTGATACGCGGGCACTGCAGGCAATGGTAGCCATCCTCTTGCAGGCGGCCGCGCGAGATGCTGCGCCATGACGTATGCGACACCACGCGAACTCCGCCGTTGCTTATGCGCAGGCGCACAACGGACAGTATGCCGGATGTGCTCGCCGCATCGAAAAGGGTGTTGTCGCCGTCGGGGCGCTCGCCCGAGACCAGCAGCACGTAGGCGTCCTGGTTTCCTCTTCCGTCCGTGTATTCCACCACGTCGAAGTCGTAATCGTATATGCCGTCGCGCTCCACGTCGCCCTCGCCAAACCCAAGGGGAAAGTCCACGGGCGCGGGAGCGGACCACGTGCCGTTTGCCTTTGTGTGCACCACCAGGCGCGAGCGGCCATTGTCGCCGTAGCGCACCGAGGCGATACGGAACAGGCATTCTACGCCGGCAATCATTGCCAGCTTCATGTGGGCTTCGCTGAGCACGCCAGTAAACAGCACGTTGTCGCTCGAGGGCTTGATGCCGCCACGCTCGTCCTCCGATACACCAACAGAATTGGCGTTGGGGTCCGCAACAGCGTTCGTCGCCTGCCCGATATAGGTGTACTCGTACATCGACGCGGCGTTTTCGCCGTTCCCTATCAGTGCATGGACGAAATGCTCGATCTGTCCCGTGTCGTCGCTTTCTGCATCTGCCTCGAGCTCAATGCGCGTGACCGCTTGATCCCAATCGCGCACGACAGGCGCGACGTTTACGGCAGTGGCCTTAACCTCGGCGCGTGCGAGCAGCTCGGCGTTGGTGACGATGGTGGCCGATGCGATAAATTGCGGCACGCCGCCCGCCTCGATGTTGCCGGGCGTGCCGAAGCAGGCATCCAACGTGTAAGGCGTATCTCCACCCAATGCGAGCTCAGAGCGCTGGAGCACATACTGGTTGCCATTGTTCACCGACATATTCCACGAATCGAGGAGTGTGGGCCACGACCCCGACCAAGCCTTGGTGGTCCACTTGAACATTACGAATTGGAGTATCACATCGACATCGACGTCAGCACCTACGCGCAGTCGCGGAAGCTGGTGTCCATCTGCCTTCTCGTACCCAATGAACAGCGTGAGGGATGCGGCGCCGCGCACGGCAGACGAAGCGACGCCTGCAACGCCGGCGCCAAAGGTGACGGCAAGCCCAATCTGGATGGTGAACGAGCCCGAGGTGTTTGAATAGTCGAGCGAAATGTTTTTAAAAAACGCCGCGCCGCTGCCGTGCGTGTGGGCACCCACGGCGAGCGCCAGCTTCGCCAGCACCCAGGGGTTGACGTTTAGGAAAAACGGCACCGGTCCTAGGGTAAACTGCTCGGTCCAATTGAGGTCGGTTCTTACCTGGAAGAGAGCCTTAATATTGCCGTATGCGGGATCGTTGTTGTTGCCCCAGGTTTTGCCCACCCAATCGTAGGCGAGCGAGCCATACAGCTGTGTGGCGATATCCATCGTGAACAGCGGCGTGCAATGGTGGCGAAGGAGCTTGGTATTTCTTGGATCGGTTCCCGAACCGGCACTCATACTCTTGTACTGATTCCACTTCCCCTCCATCTCGTCGAGGTAGCGGTTTGCCTGCTTGGCGCCCGACTCGCGCGGCGATTTCTTCCAGTATTCCGGATCAGGGTTGCCCGAATCGTTCATGTAGCCGACCGGTTTGTATCCTCCGCCAAACAGCACGTACCCGGCAAAAGAGAAATCGAACAAAATGGGGAACGAGGGCATCCAGCACGTGAACTTATTGCCGCCGATGCCGGGAAACGCCGCTGGGAAATCAAACGGAGTGACCTCTTGGTCCATGGTAGTGGGGACGATAGTGGTCGAGCCCGATTCCGCCTTTGCGGCCGGCGCGGTGACAACGGCCATGGGGGATGAGAGCGTGTAGGTTTTGCCCTGGTAGTCGAGCACAAAGCGCAGCTTGCACCCTTCTTCCAGAAGGTTTGACGCTGCATCGAGGAACGTGTCTTCGAGCGTGAACGTCGCAAGATTATCCGCGCCCGATGCACTGGCCTTGACTTGGCCAATTTGCGTGACGGTTTCGGGTGAGCTGCCCGCGGCAGGCATTACCTTGTTGATGTGCAGCGTTGCCTGTCCACCCTGCGGCAGATGTGCCTGCACGGTAAAGGCGTGCGTGTCGGGTTGGTCGTTTGCTGCTTCGTCCGCTGGCATTGCCATAAACGTGGCGTCGGCGTACTGGATGTCCCATTCGTCGAATGTGAGCTGGCGGAAGTACGGCTCGCCGTCGGAAAGCGGACGCGTGGGCGCGGTTATGGCGGTGCCACCCTGGATACGCGCGAGGGGAATCTCGGCATCGCGGTAGCCTGCCATGCTAATGGAGATGCCGCCGTTAAAGTCGTACACGTCGAGAAGCGTTGCCTCGTCCACGTAGCCTTCCGAAAGCGGTGCGATCTCAAAGATGGCCGTGCCTTCGTCATCGGTCGTGGCGGTGAGCTGCTTGCCTGCGGCATAGCGCGATGTGAGCGTGACCTGGGCACCCGTGATGGGCGTATTCTTGTTGGCGACGTCGACCACGACCACACCAAACATGGTGCGCGAGAGAACCAAGACCTTGAAGGGATCATCTTCGTCGGCGTATGCCTCGGCGGGGGCGAACGGCAATATGAAGGCGTTTGCGCTTCCCGGCACGCGCGGCAACATAATGCTCGCCAGCGAGGACGCTCCGGCAACAAGTAACGAACGGCGATCAAGCATCTTTGGCTCCCATCCCGCAGGTATCGGTGGAAATAATCCAATTTTGCGAGAAGGCGCTACGTGGCGGTAGTGCCGTTCGATGGCCAAAATGTCCAATTTGAGCGTGCGAAAGCGCCGGGTTCCGGAACGCGTTCGATGCGCTTGGTAGTCCGGTCGCTAACGCAACATATGCGCGACCAGCTCGGCGCGTGTGCCGATGCCAAGCTTTGCGTAT
The DNA here is from genome assembly GCA_900542965.1 of uncultured Collinsella sp. Classification (GTDB taxonomy): domain Bacteria; phylum Actinomycetota; class Coriobacteriia; order Coriobacteriales; family Coriobacteriaceae; genus Collinsella. The sequence continues at coordinate 20,130 of UQPY01000011.1, read as the reverse complement.
ACGCCGGATAGGCGGTTTTTGACGGTGCCCGGCGACACGCCCATATAACGAGCGATTTCGGCGTTGGTCCACCCACGACAGGCGAGCATGGCCATGGTGAATTCTGTGGTCGTTAGATCGTCGGCTACGTCCTCGCCCGAATCGGGGTTGTGGATGCGCCGCCAACCGTAGCTGAATCGATACGTGATCTCGATGATGCGCGCGAAGTCGTCAGGGTATTGCGTTTTTAGGCACGCCTCGATGAGCCCCTGTAAAAGACCGTGGTGCTCGCCAATGAGCTCAATAAGGCCGTCGGGACGCGCAATGTTCCAAGCAGCTCCGAAGTGCGTTTTTGCGGCGTCGATGTCCTTGAGGCTCATGCATGCCATGGAGGCTGCCAGGTGCAGGAACAGTTCCGAGATCGGATAGCTTCCCTGTTTCATGATCAGGGCATTTTCCGCCATGCCTAGGCTGCGGCCGTATTCGCCGCGCAGATACAAGGCGTGCGCCATCACGTAGCTGGCGAACAGGCGCAGGCCTTCGGGCAGATGCGCCGCAAGTGGATAAAACTCTTCGGCAGAATACGGGGAAGGCAAGTGCAGCAGGACGCTCGCGGCCGAGGCGAACAGGATATGCATGGCGTGGATGGCGGGCGATTCCTCGTCGGCCGGCATATCGAGGATGCCGGCAAGGCACCGGCGGGCGTCGGCGATACGGTTGAGCGACAGACTGGCGTATCCGCAGATAAAGCATGCGGAATAGCGCAGTGCGGGGTCGGTGGCGTCAAGATAGGGGCGTGCTGTCTCGGCGGCGAGCGTAGCCTGTCCGCGAAAGTACAGCGCTTCTGCCGTGGCGATGGCGCGCGAATCGGGGTTGGAAATGCCTGCAACCGCAGCGTCAATCTGCCCTGGCACAAAGGCGGCACACATCAACGGCATGGGAACGCATGGGTAGCCATCGCAGTCCATCTTCCATCTCCCAACAGCTGGCAACAATGGCAGCAATTGTACTCCTGTTACTCGGGACTGGAATTTGTGGGTATCGCCTACGATTATGCCGAACGTATAAAGGAAGACTAGCGGCTCTCTTGAACCCGAGGTCGAAGAGGGCGTTGTACAAGGCATATGGGGCCGAGCGGAAGTGTATCAAAAGAGCGTTACTTGACGTTTCATGCATAATGCCAACCGCCCCGCGACATCACGTTCGCAGCGCGCAGGGGCCGGAGAATCTTCACGATGAGAGTTGACGTCTAATACCTTGCATCGTATAGTGTGTATAGCATAGTATATGACGAGAGGAGGTGTGCGGATGGAGGCACAGATGAAGCGCGGCTTCCTGGAGGCCTGCGTGCTCGCGGCCGTCTCCGGCGAGGAGTCCTACGGCTACCAGATCGTGAAGGACGTACCGGCGAGCATGGGGCTCACGGAGTCGACGCTCTACCCGCTGCTCAAGCGCCTGGAGAAGGCCGGGTGCATCACGGCGCGCTCCGCCGAGCACAACGGGCGGCTGCGCCGGTACTACCGCATCACGGACGACGGGCGAGCGCGCATCGAGGAGTTCCTGGCCGAGTGGCCGTCCGTACGGGAGATTTACGCATACGTTGAGGGGGCGCACCATGACGCGCGATGAGTTTCTGGGCCGGTTGGGCGAGCTGCTCGCCTGCCTGCCGGCCGAGCAGATGGAGGAGACCAAAGCGTTCTATGCGGAGGCCATCGCCGACCGCATGGAGGACGGTATGAGCGAGGAGGAGGCCGTGGCCGCCATGGGCGCCCCCGGCGAGGTTGCCGAGGCCACGCTCGACGATCTGCCCGCCGTGCCGCGCGCGATCGCGAAGACGCGCCGGCGCGGCACCGCGCTGCTGTGGGTGCTGGCCATCGTGGGCTCCCCGGTGTGGGTGCCGCTGCTCGCCGCCTTCGCCGCCGTGGCCGTCACGGTCTATATCTGCATCTGGCTGCTGGCACTCTGCGTGTGGATCGTCGCGGCGGCACTCGGGGGCGTGGGCGTAGTTGAGCTCCTGCTTGCCGTAAGCGGCGTCACCATCGGCCACTTCCCGTACGCCTTCGTCTCGGCGGGCGTGGGGCTCGGCCTCGTCGGCGTGGCGCTCTTCGTTGGTGCTGGCGCTTGGGCCGCCTCAAAACAAATTGCGCGCCTCTCGGCGCTCTGGGCGAGGAAGGCCGCCTCGCCCTTCTGGAAGGGTAAGGGCGAGAAGGGCGGCGCTGCCGCGCATCTCGCGGCGTAGAAAGGAGTGAGTACCATGACCAGCGCGAAGAAGATCTACCTCGCCGTGGCGGGCGGGCTCGTTGCCGCGGGTGTTGTCCTCGCGGGCATTGGCTTTATCGCTTCGGGTTTCGACCCGGCCGTGTTCACAACCCAAATCGACACGCGCGACAGCGCCATCGTGCTCGGCGGCGTCGAGGTGGACGAACACGAGAATATCCCGTTCATCAGCCAGCTCGCCAATCTGGGCGAGATCGACACCTCCGACGTCGCGAATCCCGCCGCGCCCTAGGCGCAGCGAGCCCGGGCGCTCTGCCCGCCAAGCTGCGTAAGCCGGCGAAACCCGAACCTCAACCTCTACGCAACTGACCCCAAGCCTGCGCCGATTTGCTCTCAGCGCCGCGCGGGGGCCCGTGACGCATGCCCAAAGAAGTACGAGGAGAAAGGAGCGCGATGACGACAGCCACGCCCTTCCGCCTTCACGGGGCCACGCAGGACCGGAAGCGACTGGGCCGTGCGGTGGGGCTGTGCTTGGATTGGCTACACTGATATGGACAGTTCCGTGAGGGGCGCGAGAGACGGGACTCCGGGGAGATCTTCGAGGAGGAGTGTCTCGACTGGAAGCGCGGGTTCAGTGGAGCATGAACCTAATCTCTGTCTCTCTTGCTTTTTTGATTTGTTGAGAAGCCGGCATTTGGGGGCATTTTGGATAGCGAACAGTTCAAACAAGAAGCTGGGAAAATAGAACAAAGCCTGAGTGCCTTGAGAGTCGCCGAGCGCAATGCAGTGATTCCCTTCATGAACGGCGACTTTACCCAATGGGATCTATATCTGGCATCCTCCTCTGAGTATGCGATGAGACTGATAGACGGATTCATCTCCATGCTCGAGTCGAGGAATCTTGTTTGCGTCGCCCAGCTTCTCCGCGCACAGGTTGGAGTCTGCCTGCGGACATTCGCGTTATTCGCCGCCGAAGACCGGGATGACTTTCTCCCAAAAGGCTGCCAAGTACCATGGCGTGAGCGTTGGGGTAGTCATCATTCAGCGTGGATACATCCGGATGCGCATAGATCCAGACGATTCCAACGTTCTCGTATTTCCCGTGCAGGCAATCGAAGAGGGCAAGCGACACCATACAGTTGCCGCCGACGGTCACGACTCTGTCGGGGTTTTCTGCCGTAAGCTTCCTCTGCGCATCCTGAATCCCCGCCAGGATTTCGTCCTCGGCATAGATGCGAACTGCCTCCCATTTCTCATGTCCAAGTTTTGGGACGCGTTTCACAATGCCGAGTGGGGCCCCTGGACAGTCGGATCACGTGGTGGCCCCCTTTGAGAGGGTCACGAGCATCACGGTTCCGTTCTCGGAACTTGCTTCGACCTCTACCGTGCCACCGTGAAGAGCTGCAATCTCCCAAACGAGCGCTAGTCCGAGTCCTGCGCCGCCGTATGCCCTGCTGCGGGATTTATCCAGGCGAAAGAACGGCTGGAAGATGCTCTCACGGTACTGCTTGGGTATTCCCGGACCCTGGTCCTCGACTCGCAGGAACACGTGACTGTCGTTGTCGCAGATGGAGACGTTGACAGTCGAGCCGGGGCGGCTGTAACGGATGGCATTCTCGACCAGGTTAAACACCAGCCGATAGAGGAGCGTGTCGCTTCCGATTATCAAAGCGCCCCCACTGCAATTGAGGACGATGTCTTTATGCTCGGCAAGCGGAGCGAGGTCGGTGAGGACTTCTTCGGACAGGGGGCCAAGTTCAATATTGTCCTCGCAGGGAACGCTGCGGAGCTCACTCATCTCGAGCAATACCTTGGTCATTCGAGACATGCGCTCGGTTTGTTCTTGTAGCAGGCCGAGCAGCTCGGCTGTTTCGGGTTGCAAACCGGAGTGCTCGGAGATGAAAAGTTCAATCTGTGCTTGCATAAGGGCGAGCGGGGTGCGCAGCTCGTGTGCGGCGTTGCCGGTAAACTGACGCTGCGCAGAGAACCCTTCGCCAAGACGGGCGATCATGTCGTTGAAAGAGGCGCTGCATCGCTGTAGCTCGGTGGGCACATCTTCACTGAGTCCGATTTCGCTTAGGTTGTCAGGCCGCACACGCTCAACCTGGGCTGCAAAAGCCCGTAGCGGTTTGAGTGCACGGCCGCTCGCAAAGTATGCCAGCGCGCCGCCAAGGAGTGTGACTCCAGCCGTGATGCACCAGGTTGTCGTGCCAAAAGACTCCTGCGCGTCGTTTACGACGATCGTGACTTTGTCATAGAGGGTCGCTTTCGTTGGGTCGAACGCCTGGGGCGAATTTTCGCTGGTTGCGTTAAAGGCCGAGATGTCACTACCGATGGCATCCATGTAGCGCATGCCCGTATAACCGACCAGGCAGTTCGTCAGCACGCATGCCGCACACGTGAGCAGTGCCGTCATAATCGTTATGCGCCATTGCAGTGAAAGCCCTTTCATTCTCCATCCTCCATAACGTAGCCCTCTCCAATCCGATTGCGAATCGGGTCGTATCCCAAAGCGCTGCGTAGCTTTTTGCGGAGTGACGAGATATGAACGCGGGTTGCGTTGCTAAAGCTGTTCACGCTGCTATCCCAAACGTGCTCTATAAGCTCCTCTTGGCTTACCGGTCGCCCCTGATCAAGCATCAGGTATTCCAAGATTCCCGTTTCCTTGCGCGTAAGAGATAGGGCCTCGCTGTCTACGGAAGCGATGCGCGCCTTGGTGTCAAAGCGGAGCTTTCCACAGGTTAATACTATGTCGCTTTGTGCAAAGCGCCTGAGCGTGAGGCTGCGGATCCTTGCCGCAAGCTCGTCAAGATGAAACGGCTTGGTAAGGTAATCGTTGGCGCCGGCATCGAGTCCGGCGACCTTGTCGGCGACCTCGCCGCGTGCGGACAGAATCAGTACCTTGGTCTCGCAGTCGGTTTTCCTAAGTTCCCTGAGCACGGTCATGCCATCGATACGGGGAAGGTTGAGGTCGAGTACCACGAGGTCAAAGACTTCGACGCCCAGCAGGTCGAGCGCCTCCTGTCCGTCGTGGCAGCAGTCGACGCTGTACGCCAAGTTTCGCAAGCTGCGCGCGATTGCATCGCACAGCGCTCGCTCGTCTTCGACGATCAAAATACGCATAACAGTCTCCTTGCACATTCCAAATCGCGCTTAACACGGATTTTATAGTCGATATGGTCCAATGGTCGCGTAACGAAAGGAGTGGTCAGGTTGTTCAAAGCGGTAAAGCCCGTGGTACAGGTCGCTTTGTTGATCGTCGGAATTGCCATGGTGTGCTTTGGTGTTATGCGTGGCGAGGCGGATGCCGTGCTGGCCAAAGCGATTAGGCTGTGCTTGGAGTGTATCGGAATTGGATAAAAGAGAAAACACTGCGTCGCATGTTTTGGCCCGATTTCGCGGATTCATTCAGGCGGCGGCGACGCTGGTCACCAACATTCACCTGCCAAACTTTGCCAAAGGCGGCATCTATCAGGGCGCGGGAAAAACAGTCTGCGTACCTGGACTTAATTGCTATTCGTGCCCCGCGGCATCGGGTGCGTGCCCCATCGGGTCGTTCCAGTCGGTGGTAGGTTCATCCAAGTTCAACTTTTCTTACTATGTTACCGGTACGCTCATTTTGCTCGGCGTGCTGCTGGGACGCTTTGTATGCGGCTTTCTGTGCCCGTTTGGCTGGCTGCAGGAGCTGCTTCATAAGATTCCCGGCAAAAAGTTCTCCACGAAAAAGCTCAAGCCGCTCACGTACATCAAGTACGTCGTGCTGCTGTTTGCCGTGGTGCTGCTGCCCGTCTTGGTGGTTAACGACGTGGGCATGGGCGACCCGTTCTTTTGTAAGTACATCTGTCCGCAGGGTGTGCTCGAGGGCGCCATTCCGCTGGCCATTGCCAATGCCGGCATTCGATCTGCGTTGGGACATCTTTTTACTTGGAAACTTGTCGTTCTCATTGCCGTGGTAGTGCTGAGCGTTTTGTTCTACCGCCCCTTCTGCAAATGGATTTGTCCACTCGGCGCATTCTATGCGCTCATGAATAGGGTGTCCCTACTGGGGATTCAGGTCGACGCGTGCAAATGCGTCTCGTGCGGCAAGTGCTCAAAGGTTTGTCAGATGGACGTTGATGTGGTCCGCGCGCCCAATCATGCCGAATGTATCCGGTGCGGAAAGTGCATCGGGGCCTGTCCCGTCGACGCCATCAGCTATCGCTATGGCCTGGATGTGTCGGCGGAAAAGCTTCCCTTGACCGCCGATAAAAAGTAAACAAGCTTCGACAAAACGGAGGAATGACTATGAAGCTTTCTAAGATTGCGGCCCTGTTTATGGTGCCGGTATTGGCCTTGTGCCTTGTGGCATGTTCGGCGCCCGGTGGCAATGCGAGCGAATCTGCGAGCTCCGATCCTAAGATCGCAGAGCTTACTGCGCAGAAGCCGGCCAATGCCGACGAGGCCGCCGAGCTGTATGCGAAGCTCATGCAGAAGGAGAACGAGATCTTTTCGAGTGATAACGCGCTGTGGGAAAAGGTATTCAATGCGGCAAATAAAGACTCGGCAATGATTGAGGATGGCAGCAATTACGGCGATTTTCTGCTCAAGACCATCGACGGCGCCAAGGATGAGTTCACGGCGGATGAGCTTAAGACGCTCAAGGCCGGTGCACAGCAGATCAAGGAGATCGAGGACAAGCTCGAGAGCCTGGAGAAGGAGTTCCCCGGCTGTGGAAGCACGCCGAGTGCAGGCGAGAGCGTCGCCGCTTCGACCGCTGGCATGACGGCTGGTGCCAATGCTTCGAGCGAGGCGACGAAGTTCCCCAGCTTTACGGGCAAGGACCTGGATGGCAACGACGTGAACAGTGACGAGCTGTTCTCTAAGAACAAGGTCACCGTCATGAACTTCTGGTTCACTACTTGCAAGCCGTGCGTGGGCGAGCTGGGCGATCTTGAGAAACTGAATCAGGAGCTTGCCGAGAAGGGCGGCCAGGTCGTGGGCGTCAATTCCTTTACGCTCGATGGCAACAAGGGCGAGATTGCAGATGCCAAGGACGTGCTGAGCAAGAAGGGCGTGACATATAAGAACATCTGGTTCAAGTCGGATAGCGAGGCCGGTAAGTTTACGTCAAATTTGTTCTCGTTCCCGACAACGTATGTCATCGATCAGAATGGCAACATCGTAGGGGATCCAATCGTGGGAGCCATCAGCTCCGCCGAGCAGCGCGCAGCACTCGACAAGCTTATCGACCAGGCGATTGCGAATAGCGAGCAGTAGAAAACGCGTAAAGCATAGCGAGGATCGTGGGCCGCTGTGCGAAGTAGTCCGCTACCTTTCAAGATAAGCTCCACCATATAGGGGTCCCGCTCGGGACCTCTTCTTTTGGGCGCCGTCCCGTTCGTTTTTTGGCGCGGTTCGTTACACTCCTCACTGGTGTCGGTGAAAAATGGGGATAGAGTAGGACAAACGCGTCGAATACGAACGGCGGGGGAGAGCGGGCAGGGTGCCTGCGCAGGAGAGGTTGCCGTCCATGTTGGAGCTCAAAGGTATTTGCAAAAGGTACGTTACCCAGTCGTTTACGCAGGTGGTGCTCGACAGCGTGAGACTGTCTTTTCGCGATAACGAGTTCGTGGCCATTCTGGGACCTTCGGGGTCGGGCAAAACCACGATGCTCAACGTTATCGGTGGGCTCGATCATTTCGATTCTGGCGACCTGCTGATCGACGGTATTTCGACCAAAGACTTTCACGATCGCGATTGGGATGCCTACCGCAACAACCGCATCGGCTTTGTGTTCCAAAGCTATAACCTTATCCCACATCAGACCATCTTGGAAAACGTTGAGCTGGCGCTTACGCTCACAGGTGCGGGGCATGCAGAGCGCCGCCAGCGTGCGCGCGAGGCGCTCGAGGCGGTTGGCCTGGGCGAACACGTTAACAAGCGCCCGAGCCAGCTATCGGGCGGGCAGATGCAGCGCGTGGCCATTGCCCGCGCCCTGATCAATGACCCTGAGATCGTCCTTGCCGACGAGCCGACTGGCGCTTTGGATTCTACAACGTCCGTGCAGGTCATGGACTTGCTCAAGGAGGTCGCACGCGACCGTCTGGTTATTATGGTCACGCACAATCCCGAGCTGGCGTACCAATACGCCACGCGCATCGTCAACCTGGCGGACGGCAAGATCACCGACGATTCCGATCCTTTCGATGTCGCCGACGCCACGCGCCGCGAGGCCAAGCCTACACGCAAGACCTCGATGAGCTTTGTGACGGCGCTGGGGCTTTCTGCCCGCAACCTTATGACAAAAAAGGGCCGTACGGCCATGACGGCCTTTGCGGGCTCGATTGGCATTATCGGTATTGCGGCGATTCTGGCGCTGTCCAATGGCGTAAACGGCTACATCAAAAAGGTCGAGGAGGATACGCTCTCGAGCTACCCACTCACCATTTCCAAGCAGGATTACGACCTGTCGTCCATGATGGGCGGACAGGGGGCTGCGGATGATGACTCGCCTGAAAACGTGGATTCGTCCGACGACAGTGCCGGCGGCAAGGCCAAGGGAACCGATAAGATTCCTGTGGTCACGGCCGTAAAGGATATGTTTGCGAGCGTTAAGTCCAACGATATGACGAGCTTTAAGGCATGGCTCGATGCCGGTGGCGACGGTATCGACAAAGAGGTCAACGCCATCCAGTACGGCTACGGCGTGACGCCGGTTGTCTATCGTGCGGGTAAGGGCGACAAGAAGCCCGTTCGGCTTGTTCCCAACGCCATGACCGAGGCCATGAGCGGAGGCGCGAGCTCGGCGGCAACGGTGAGCATGGAATCCATGGGAACCTCGGTCTTTAACGAGATGATTGAAGACCAGAGCCTGCTCAACAGCCAGTACGATGTCGTCGCCGGCCATTGGCCTACGTCTGCTAACGAAGCCGTAATGGTGCTTTCGAGCCGTGGCACGGTGGGCGACTACACGCTCTATAGCATCGGTGCGTTGGATATCGATGAGCTCAACGATCTGGTAAACAGCGCTATGACGGCTGACGGTGGGGTCGAAACGCCCGAGACCGGCACCGACTTTACCTACGACGATGCACTGTCCACGACGTTTAAGGTGCTGTCGCCGGCCGATGCGTATCGCAAAAACGAAGAGACCGGCATGTGGACCGATATGTCTGGCGACACCGACTTTATGGCCGCCAAGGTTGCCGACGGTATCGACGTGCACATTGTGGGCGTGGTGCGACCCAACGAGACCGCCAACGCGAGCGCGTTGTCCCCGGGCATTGCCTACACGCATGCGCTGACTCGCCAGCTTATGGAGCGCGCCGCCGATTCGCAGATTGTGCAGGAGCAGCTTGCCCACACCGAGACGGATGTCTTTACGGGCAAAACCTTCGACGAACTGCAAGGCGAGGCCAAGCAAGGCGTTGATCTGGGCAGCATGTTCAGTGTGGACGAGGCGGCGCTCAAGAGTGCGTTTTCATTTGATGCGTCTGCGCTCTCGGGTGCGGCCGGCGACGGCATTGATCTTTCGGGCGTCGATCTGTCGGGCCTGGATATTGATCTTTCGGGCGTTGGCAAGGACATCGACTTTGGTGACATCATGGCCAAAGCGCCGGCTCCAGATTTCTCGGGCATCTTTGACGGCCTGGAACTCACGCCCGAGCAAATGCAGCAGGTGGGAACGCTAGCCAACCAGCTGTTTGAGAGCTTTTTGCAGTCTGATCAGTTTAGGGCGCTGTCACCCGATGATCTTAAGGACGCGTCAAAGCTTGCTGCCGCATTCTCGGCGTATCTTGAGAGTGATACGGCAGCCCAGCAAATCCTGGCCCAGCTCAAAGCGCTCGGCGGCGATGCCCTGGCCGAGCGCCTGCAGCAGGCGATGACCGACTATGTGCAAAAGCAGCTGGCTCCGTATCTGCAGCAGGCTATGGATCAGGTGATGAAGTCGATCGGCGATCAAATTGCGGTGACGGTGTCAGCTCAGCTCAAGGCGGGCGCGGCAGGGCTCATGGAGCAGATGGCGACGCAGATGTCTTCGAGTTTTGCCAACCTGTCGAGCGCCATGCACGTGGATGCGAGCGCCTTTGCCCGCGCCATCCATTTCAACATGGACGCCGAGGACCTGAGTTCGCTCATGATGAGCTATGCCAAGGCTTCGAAGCTCACCTACGACAACAATCTGACCACGTTGGGCTATGCGGATGAGGCAGACCCCATCTCGGTTAAGATTTTCCCGCGCGACTTTGAGGCCAAGGAGCGCGTACTCGATCACATCGATGCGTACAACAAGCAGGTCAAAGCCGCTGGCCACGATGATCGGGCAATTTCGTACACCGACTACATGGGCATCATCATGGGCTCGGTGACCGACATCGTGAACACCATCAGCTTGGTGCTCATCGCATTCGTGAGTATCAGCCTGGTGGTGAGCTCCATCATGATCGGCATCATCACCTACATCAGCGTATTGGAGCGCAAGAAGGAGATCGGCATCCTACGCGCAATCGGTGCGTCGAAGCGCAACGTGGCCAACGTATTCAATGCCGAGACCTTTATCGAGGGCCTCATCGCCGGCGTCTTTGCCATTGTCGTCGTGGTGCTCGTGAGTTTCCCGGTCAATGCCTGGGCGCTTGCGGCCAAACAGGTCCCCAACCTGATGAGTCTGCCCGTGCAGGATGCGCTGGCGCTCATTGCAATTTCGGTGCTGCTGACGGTTGTTGCCGGCCTGCTGCCGGCCCGTAGCGCATCCAAGAAGGACCCCGTCGAAGCCCTGCGCTCCGAATAATGTGACAAAGGGACAGTCCCTTTGTCACATTGAGACCCTTGCGAAAACGGGGTCTAATTACCGTTCGGCAGGTTAAGAACTCCCCCTCCCCGCTTAATGCTTGACGAAGAGTCCTCTGGTTTATATACCTATCGGTAGGCATATAGGATGTATTGCCGATAGAAATGGAGCAACCATGACTCTCACCACACCAGCCAAAAAAGATTGTCTCCGTGAAAGCGGCGCATTTGCTTGGGTCGTCGTTATTGCGCTCGGCTTAATGTCCGCCGGAACAACTGGCACATATAGCATTATTGCCGGCTCATTCGTTGCTCCAGTATGTGAAGATCTGGGCTTTGACTACACTTCTTTTTCTTTCTATTTCACCGCGATTCTTCTTGGCCTTGCGCTTGGGCTTCCGCTTTTGAGTCGCTTCATTCCAAAAGTAATCGGCAAACCATGGCATATTTGCATTGAACTCGTCCTTATTGCCGCCGGCGCCGCAATGGCGTTCTACACCGAGGTCTGGATGTTCACCGTCTCCGCCGCAGTGATCGGCATCTGCTTTTCGTTTACAACGGGCGTCTGCATGTCCGATGTCATTGACCAATGGTTCAGCAAATCGTCCGGTCTCGCCATCGGCCTCGCTTGGGGCGTTAATTCTCTCTGCACGCTGTTATTGAGTCCTGTCATTACACTGGTCATCGAGCAGCAAGGCTGGCGTACGGGATACATCGTGCTTGCGGCCGTTTCTGCAGCTATGATTTTGCCTGCAAGCGCATTTATCATTCGCCTTAACCCCTCTGATCGCAATATGCTTCCGTACGGAGAGACCGCCTCCGAAACCCATGAGAGCTGCAGCGCCGATGAGCAGGAAGATGTCCTTTCGGGCATGGCACTCCGCGATGCCGCGAAAACGCCGTCTTTTATTCTCTGTGTCCTCTTGCTTTGCGTGGCGCAGCTCACCTGCTGCATGAACCAGCTGTTTCCAACCTATGCAAGCGAGGTCGGTTTCAATCCTATCGTAGGAAGCTTAATGGTCTCGGCAGCTTCACTCTCCGATATCTTCCTAAATCCCTTCGTGGGCAAAACATGCGACAAGCTTGGCGCTATTAAAGCAACGGTCGCATGGACAGGTGTCAGCATTCTTTCATTCCTGCTTCTTATCATTGGCGGAAGCAATGAGACCGTTTCCATCATTGCAGCTGGTGTAAACGATGTCATGTTCGCCATCGTTGGAACCGCAATGCCGATGCTTCTCCTCTCGCTCTTTGGATCACGCGATTTTGGAAGGATCTATTCGATCGTTTGCTCAGCGGGCTATGTCGTCGGTGCTTTTGGAATGCCGGTCATGATGAAGGTTTACGGCATGGCAGGGTCATTCCAGGGAGTATTTATCTTCTGCATTGCCTGCAACCTTATGATTGCTGCGTTTGCTATCGTTTCCGGCTTTCTCAATAAGGCTGCTGAAAAGTAATAAGCGCCGATTTGCATCGGCATAGATTGCCACGCAACAGGGGTCGACTCCAAGCCAGACTGGAGTCGACCCCTGTTTTCGTTTTAAAGGTTGCCCGCAGGCACCATGGGTGCCAACATGCGCTTCAGCTTGGCTGGTTTATTTGAACATAAGCTCGACTATTCCCGCCCAAACCGCTTTCTCATCAATATCCTCACCTTGAGCGACCGTATTGCTTGCTCCCTCCAGAACGGTATAAAGAATTTGTACGTAGAGCATTACGTCGGCGCTATCGGAAAACGCGCCAATCTCTACACCATGAAGAAGGATGTCTTTAAGCGCATCCATGGTTCGTTTGGTCGCCGTCGCTTGACGTTCCTGAACTGCAGGAATTCGATTTGCTTGAACGCTAACCTCGGCCAGCACGCGCCGGCGCTTTTCATCGCTTCGATAGCCACCTATAACTGAATTGCCGAGCTCGATAAGCGCGGCCTTGAACCCGTCCCTATCGACTATTAGCGAGTAGTCGCGCTGATAGTCAATGGTCGGAAACATGCTGTCCAAGAGCGTAGTGAAAATCTCCTCTTTTGAGGGAAAGTAGTAGTACACCGACGGCTTGGATATACCGACAAAGTCGCAAATCTTTCCGATAGACGCTTTGTCATAACCGACTTCTGCCACAAGATCGTACATTGCGTCCAATATTTTTTTTCTTGTGCTCACGCTGCATTTCTCCATTGCAAATCACTTCCGCACTACCAACATTATTAAGGATGGCAACGGAACATCAATTCGTGTCCAAACATGACCACTATATACGGCGAACGGTATGTATCAGTAGGCGAGCGGCAATTATTCAAAATTATCTACCGAACGGTAGGTATAGTAGTACTATAGCAGGTGAAACCCCGCTATTGTCGCGGCCGGACAGCATCGCGGGAAACCCGACGGAAGGACCAACCATGTACGAGAACTATCGTATGCCGGGCGAGTTCGAGAAGCGCTCCAACGTCTATGTGACATGGCTTCCCGATTACATCCGTGCAGAGGGCTACGATAACCGCCAGCCCTGCGTTGACGTGATCAAGGCTCTGCTCGAGTATGGCGACGTTACGGTCAACCTCAATTGCGGCACCCCCGGCTCCTATGAGGAGGCTTGCTCGCGCCTGAAGGAGGAGGGGGTTGATCTCGATCGCATCGAGATCACGCAGTTCGAAGACTCCAACTTCTATGTCCGCGACAACGGTCCCAGCATCATGGTCGACGACAAGGGCCATTCTTATATGGTCAACCCCGCTTGGACCTATTACGGCGTGTGGGACAAGAACTCCCCGGAGTGCCAGTCCGCACGTAAGGCAGCCGTTCACATGGCGGTTGCGCTCGGTTGCTTCGATATCGTCAATTCCGAAATGGTTTCGGAGGGCGGTGACCGCGAGTTTGACGGTCACGGCACTCTGATCGCCATCGAGGACACGGAATGCCGCAAGCGTAATCCCGAGTTCACGAAAGAGGAAGTAGAGGCCGAGTATAAGCGCATCTACAACCTCAACAAGGTTATCTGGCTTCCGCAGCCTATGCTCGAGGACGACGACTATCGACTGGGCATCCTCGACGAGAAGGAAGACGGAACTCCCGTCTTTGGCATGAGCTTTGCAGCTCACATTGATGAGATGCGTCGCTTTATCACTCCGAACAAGATTCTTCTTGCCGAGGTGTCCGATGAAGAGGCAGCCTCGAGCAAGGCTGGAGCAGAGTCTCGTCGCCGCATTGAGGCAGCCTACGAGATCCTGAGCAACGAAACGGACTGGGAGGGCAAGCCCTTCGAGATCGTTCGTATGCCCACCGCCGAGCCTATTGAAGTCGTTATCGCCCCTGGCGATGAAGATTACGAGCTCTATAAGGGCTTCATCGACGAAATGGGCGGCAAGTTTATGGATGGCACCCCCTGGCCCGAGGGCCCCGTCCACTTCTACGCCGCAGCGAGCTACTGCAACTTCCTGATTTGCAACGGCGTCGTTCTTGGCCAGCGTTATTACCACGAGGGCATGAGCGAGGTCGTGAAAGAGAAGGATGAGCAGGCCAAGGCAGTTCTTGAGAGCTGCTTCCCCGATCGCAAAGTCATCATGATTGATTCCCTCGCGCTTAACCTGTCCGGCGGCGGCGTGCACTGCTGGACTAAGGACGTGGCGGCCAGTCGTTAGTGAGCCTTAGAGCCTGCGCTCTTTGGCTTAGGCGCCACATGTACCGCTCCCCGAGGGATATCCGTGTTTTCCTCGGGGACACATTCAACAATAATTTTGATAATAATTCGAAAGGAAATAGGCATGAACAACAGCCTCCGCGGTCGCGACTACATCAACATCCATGATCTCTCCTCCGAGGATTTCCGCTATCTCATCGATCTTGCCTGGAACCTTAAGGCTCAGAAGAAGTCTGGTGTCGACCAGCGCTACTTCCCCGGCAAAAACGTCCTCGCCAACTTTGAGTGGGGCTCGACCCGTACTCGTTGCGCATTCGAGACCTCCTGCAATGATTTGGGCATGGGCTTCACTTATCTGACCAACTCCCACATGGGTGACTGCGAGACCGTCAAGGATGCCATGCGCGTCTTTAACGGCATGTACGATCTCATCGTCTACCGCGCACAGAAGGACGAGCAGTTCCTCTATGACGTCGCCGACCTGGTTGACATCCCGGTCATCAATGCCCTTACTCTCGGCGATCACCCGACTCAGATGCTCGCTGACGCTCTTACGATGGAAGAGCAATGGGGCGGTCTGCGTACGAGCCGCGGCAAGAAGATGGCTTTCGTTGGCAACTGCGCCGGCGCCCCAGTGTGGTATGGCCGTCTGTGCGCTATGCTCGACATGGACTTCCTCGCCATCGGCCCCGACGACCTCCGTCATCAGATGTGCAAGGAAATGATCGAAGAGGTGGAGGCCTGCTACGCCAAGTACGCTCCCAATAGGACCTTTACCATCACCTCTGACCTCGATGCCCTGGATGGCGTTGACGTTATCGTTACCGAGGAGTGGCGCTACATCAACCCCGAGTGCGGCGAAGAGGTTCTGGATCCCGACGACTACAACTCCTGGCTGGGCGATGCCGAGTCTTTGTACCCCTATCGCGTCACCAGCGAGCTGTGCAAGCGCACCAACAATCCCGACATCTTCTGCATGCATGAGCTTCCCTCTGTCCATAACGCAGATCACCGTGTCGGCAAAATGCTCCTCGACCAGTGCAAGAACGACCTCCATCGCGAAATCATCACCGAGGGCTTTGAGATTGCCGACGAGTGCTTTGAGGCCAACGCTTCGGTCATCTTCCGTGAGGCAGAGAACCGTCAGCACACCATCAAGGCCGTTATGTGTGCCCTTCTGGGTCTCTAGGAGCTGTATCAATGGAAAATGCAAAGTTAAAGAGCAGCAAGGTTTACGCATGGGTTCTCGTAATCGCGCTCGGCCTTATGTCTGCCGGCACGACCGGATCCTATAGCGTCATCGCGGGCTCCTTCGTCGCACCCGTGTGCGAGGAGTTCGGGTTTGACTATTCCATCTTCTCGTATTACTTCACCGCAACGCTCATTGGTCTTGCGGCAGCTCTTCCGTTTGTCGGAAAACTCATTCCCAAGGTCGTTGGCAAGGTTTGGCTCCCCGTTGTCGAGCTTATTTTGCTTGCTGCCGGCGCAGGCATGGCCTTCTACACCGAAGTCTGGATGTTCATCGCCGCTGGCGCCCTGATTGGCGTTTGCTTCGCCTTCACCACCGGCGTCGCCATGTCCGACGTTATTGACCAGTGGTTCAAAAAATCTGGTGGCCTGGCAATCGGTCTCGCTTGGGCAGTGAACTCGATTTACATGCTCATCATGAGCCCCGTCATCACCTCTGTCATCGAGGCCGCTGGCTGGAGGACTGGCTATCTGGTGCTCGCTGGCGTCTCCGCCGTGCTCATTCTCCCCGCTTCCGTCCTGATTATTCGCTATAAGCCTCAGGACAAGGGCATGCTGCCCTATGGCTACGTCGAGGGCGAGACGGTCACCGAGACCGAGGAGACGACCGAGGATAGCACGCGTGGCGTTAGCTATGCGCGCGCCATTAAGTCGCCTGCCTTCTTCTTCTGCATCGGCTTCCTCTGTCTCGTTCAGCTCACTTGCTGCATGAACCAGCTCTTCCCGACGTATGCTTCCGAGGTTGGTTTTAGCCCCATGGTGGGCGGCTTCATGGTATCCGCTGCATCGCTCTTCGATCTGTTCCTCAATCCGATCGTCGGCACCACTTGCGATAGGTTCGGCAGCACGAAGGCCATTCTGGGCTGGCTCGCTGTCTCCATCCTCTCCTTTGTCATGCTCATGATGAGCAGCGGCAACTCGACGCTCAGCATCCTCGCAGCAGGCGTGAACGACGTAATGTACGTCATCGCTGGCACTGCCCTGACCGTTTTGGTTATGGATGTCTTTGGCTCCCGCGATTTCGGTCGCATCTTCGCGCTGATCTGCTCCGTGGGCTATATCGTCGGCGCCTTTGGCATGCCCGTTATGATGAAGGTCTATGAGCTTGTCGGCTCCTTCCAGGGCGTCTTCATCTTCTGCATCGCATGCAACGTTATTATCGGCCTGTTCTTGCTGCTGGCAAAAAAGACTGGTAAGAACCTCTCCTGGGACGAATAGTTCGATTCGTCTTAGACATACGCTGTAGGGCTTAACCTGCAGCCGCTTTGGGGCATCGACTAACATCGGTGCCCTTTTTCATCGAATGTGACAAAGGAGCAGCCACTTTGTCACATTGAGTGGCATGTAAATCGAGGTCTAATACTTTTCCGAGAAGTGAACGGCCATACTTGGACCTCCGAAGCATCGACATTTTTAGACGTCAAACCCGCAGGATTTGGCTGGCAAAACCGCAGGAAATTGCATCTCGAAAGTGCCGATGCTTCGGGGGCCCGTTTTCACTCGTTCACTTCTCAGGAAAAGTATTAAACCTCGTTGTATGGGGTGCGGCTGGAGGGTGGTCATCGTTCAGTAGCTACCTCTTCCTTGTGAATCGCCTGAAGCGCAAGGCATAATGCATGTGACAAAGGGACGGCCCCTTTGTTGTGTTGATATGAGAGAAGAGTAGATGATCCTTTCGCTGGCCCCTATGGAGGGGATTACCGGGCATGTGTTCCGTCGCGTGCATGCGGAGTGCTTCGGTGCGCTCGATTGCTATTACACGCCGTTTTTGCCGCCGCCGCGGGTGGGAAACCGCTTTGGCGGCAAGGCGTTTAAGGAGATCGATCCTGCCAATAACCAGGGGCTCAACGTGGTGCCTCAGCTGATGTCCAAGAACGCGGACGAGTTTGTGTGGGCGGCACAGGTGCTCGCCGACATGGGCTACCGCGAGGTCAATCTCAACTTGGGTTGCCCTTCGGGAACGGTTGTCGCCAAGGGCAAGGGCTCGGGTTTCTTGCGCAATCTCGACGAGCTCGAGGCGTTCTTAAGCGATGTGTGCGAGCGGTCGCCGTTGCCGGTGTCGGTAAAGACCAGGCTGGGGCTGGAGAATGACGACGAATACGAGCGCGTGCTCGATCTGTATTGCCGCATGCCGTTGGCAGAGCTGATCGTGCATCCGCGCGTACAGAAGGACCGCTATACGGGCTTGCCGCGCAAAGAGTTTTATGGCGAGACGCTGGAGCGTGCGCCGTTCCCCGTGGCCTATAACGGTGACATTTTTGATCTTGAGGATATGGACGCGCTGGTGGAGGCCTATCCCGGCACGCGCCATGTGATGTTGGGGCGTGGCCTGCTCGCGAACCCCGCTCTGGCTCGCATGGTCAAGGGCGGCCCTGCTGCAACGGCTGCTGAGCTGCAGCGCTTCCACGACACGCTGTTTGCGGCATATGCAGAAGAGATTGGCGGCAATGCGGTCTTCCGCATGAAGGAGTGGTGGTTCTACGCCAAGTGCGCTTTCGCTGATCCCGCTACCGTCCACAAGATCGTACGCAAGACCAAAAAGGTCGACGAATACCGCGCTGCCGTCGAGCGCGTCTTTCGTGAACAGCCGCTTGCACCCACAGCTCGCTTCCACGGCTAACTAGTCATCGGGGGCGTTCTTTAACGACTGGTCATTTAAGGACGTCCCCAACGACTATGTAGCAAAAACATGTACACCAGCATCCAAAGATGTCGAAAAATGTCGACTTTGGATGCTGGTGTACATGTTTGGGTCCGACGGGGGAGCGGGCCTAGGCAATCAGTGCATCAAGTGTAATGAGCTCTCTGAGCCGCTCCGTGCGTGTTTGCCCATGGCGTTTGGCTTTTTCGTCAAACGCCTCAAGAATCGATTCGCCCACACGTGCTGATATAACGACGCTCGGCTCATCGGAGATTGGTGGCCTTCCCAACTTGATGGTGTGACCTTTCGGCCACTCATCTTTTTCGTAGGCTTCCGCGGCTTTCTTCAACTCTCCGGGAGCAAACCCCATCATCTTTTCGAGCTGCTTAGCATCCATGGCGCCTCCTATCGATCGACATAATGTCGAGCGCTGGTTCTCGGATTCTCTTTTTGTATACAATTTTGTAGACAAAAATACAAGCAGTTCATCGGGCTAATTAGCTTGTTTTGACCTGCCTGTTCGATAGGAAATGAGCATTGACGGCTTCGATACTCCTTTGCTTTTCAGCTTGGAATTTGGATGCTCATTGAACTTCCGGAGGGGAGCCCTTTATTAAGCTATTGAGATTCTGGGCAGGAGCTCTCACTGGTCTTCGGTAATGGGGCCAGCTTAATTCGCGACACAGTGTGTCGCGAATGGGAGTAGTCGTTAGGTGTCCTTCAATGGCTACTCATATAAGAACGTTCAAGTGTCGGATTTTGTCATTTAGTGTCGCTCTCAGCGACTATTCTGGAGGGTCGTGGTCAAAAAAGGGCAAATATGAGTACTGTTGCCATTATGGTTGCATTTATTTGCTATAAATTGTAGCTCCTGATGAGATTTGTTCCCATTAAGAGCTACTTTTATTGAACATATGAGGAGAAATAACGTCGTCTGCGGACGAGTGGAACGTTGAATAGTTCCTGAAGTGATCAAAATCGCTGCTACTAAACAGGTAGCAGTACTCATATTTGCCCTTTTTTGACCACAGCCCTCTCGGAAACCTTTCCAGAGGCGTCAAACAGCCATAATCCAAAGGTCGCCTCAAACAATTAGCCGGTTAAGAGCGTCCATGACTACCCGCAAAAGCTGTACACCAGCATCCAAAGATGTCGAAAAATGTTGACTTTGGATGCTGGTGTACATGTTTAGGCCGTATGGGGTGGGGCCTTGGACGGACGGGATGCGCGTACTAGAGCAGGTTCTCTTGCGCCCACGCGATGATGTCGCTCGATTCGTAGAGTGGCTTGCCGTCGATGAACAGGCAGGGAACCTGGCGCTTTCCGCCGACGGCGATGAGTGTCTGTTCGGCATCGGAGTCGGTCGAGATATTGCGCTCGGGAATGGTCACGCCGTTATCGGCCAGAAAGTGCTTGACCTTTATGCAATACGGGCAGCCGGTCATAACGTAGAGCACGAGCTCGTGATCAGTAGTCATAGGTCTCCAATCGGTTGCGGTTTTGATTGAAATACCCAAAGCCGCCGCGGTCTATGCGCACGTCAACGACGGCTCGATGGCCTGGACCAGAAACGCCGTGGCTCCGGTGGCGCAGGGCTTGTCGTAATAGTCAACAAAGCGCTGGTCGGCAAGATAGCCGTGGGC
>UQPY01000010.1 GCA_900542965.1 uncultured Collinsella sp. | reverse complement strand
TCTACACTCGACTAGTCGTCGGCAGCGTCAGATGTGTATAAGAGACAGCCTGTATTTCGACTTTTACGAGGGCGGCCTGGCGTTTGAGGAACGCGATGACGAGAGCTTGTTCTGCCTGCTGACCGAGGGTCTGTCTGCCCTGTCCGAGCTGGGTGAGGTCATGCTCAGCGATCGTCTGCGCCAGATCTCGGTCCGCCCCGCGCCCAAGCTCTCGGTTCGTGCGACCGTCAAGAGCAATCTGCTCGATGTCGAACTGGGCGCGAGCGGCCTTTCGGCGGCAGACCTTGCCATCTACCTCGACTCCTACAAGCGTCACCAGACGTTTGCGCGTCTCACGTCGGGCGATATCATTCGCCTGGACGAGGGGGCGCGCGCCGCGTTTGGCCTTGCTGAGGATCTGGGGGTCGATGCTGTCGACCTGCTCGATGGCGTGTCGCTTCCCGCGTCGAGCACCCTGTTCGTCGACAGCATGCTCGCGCGCACGCCGGCGCTTGAGGCCGATCGCGACGCTGCGTTCCGCCGTACCGTCGAGCGCCTGGACACGCTCGGCAAGATGGACTTTACGGTGCCGGTCTCGCTCAAGGCCACACTGCGCGGCTACCAGGTCGACGGATACCAGTGGCTCGGCTCGCTCGAACACCTGGGCCTTGGCGGCATCTTGGCCGACGACATGGGCCTGGGCAAAACGCTCCAGATGATCGCGCATATCCTGGCGCGCGTGGAGGCGGGGGATACCAAGCCCACGCTCGTGGCATGCCCGGCCTCACTCGTGTACAACTGGACTGCCGAGCTGGAGCGCTTTGCGCCCTCGCTCGATGTTTGCGCAATCGTGGGCGCCAAGGCGCAGCGCCGCGTGCAGATTGCCGGCGTGGCCGAGCATAACGTGGTCGTGACGTCGTATGACCTTATGCGCCGCGATATCGATGAGTACGCTGAGCAGGATTTTGCCCGCGTGGTGCTCGACGAGGCCCAGTACATTAAAAACCCGCTCACGCAGGTGGCGCGTGCCGCCAAGCGCCTGCCGGCCGGCGTGCGCTTTGCCCTGACGGGCACGCCCATCGAAAACCGCTTGTCCGAGCTCTGGAGCATCTTCGACTTTTTGATGCCGGGCCTGCTTGGCACGCGCGAGTCGTTTGCCAAGCGCTTCGAAAGCCCGGTCGAGCATGCCGAGGGCGACAGTGCCGCTCGCCTGCAAGCGCTCGTGTCGCCGTTTGTGCTGCGCCGTGTCAAGGAAGACGTGGTGGCCGATCTGCCCGAAAAGATCGAGGACACTGTCGTGGCTCAGCTCACCGGCGAGCAGCGCAAGCTCTACCTGGCAAACCAGGACCGCATCGCCCAGCAGGTGCAGCACCGCGAGTCATCCGAGTTTAAGAAAGACAAGCTCAAGGTGCTCGCTGAGCTCACCAAGCTGCGCCAGATCTGCTGCGATCCGCGTCTACACTACGAGGATTACAAGGCGGGGAGCGCCAAACTCGATACGTGCATGGAGCTCGTGCACGGCGCACTCGACGGCGGACATCGCATCCTGTTGTTCAGCCAGTTTACGGGTATGCTCGATATCATCGGCAAGCGCTTGGCCAAGGAGGACATCGCCTTCCTTAAGCTCACGGGCGCTTCGTCTAAGGAGAGCCGCGCCAAGATGGTCGCGCAGTTCCAAGCGGGCGAGGTTCCGGTCTTTTTGATTTCGCTCAAGGCGGGCGGCGTGGGCCTTAACCTGACGGCGGCCGACGTGGTCATCCACTACGACCCGTGGTGGAACGTGGCCGCGCAGGACCAGGCGACTGACCGCGCACATCGTATTGGCCAGCAGCATACCGTGACCGTGTACAAGCTCATCGCCAAGGACACGATCGAGGAACGCATTATGCAGATGCAGGAGTCCAAGCGCGACCTGGTCAACAGCGTACTCGGCGGCGACGGCATCTCGTCGGCGTTGTTTACCCGCGAAGATGTTCTGGCGCTGCTGGGCGGCGACGGGCGCTAGCCGCGCGCGGGGTGGGACTGCTGGAGTGGGCAGGACGGTCGACGCATTTTGGCCCGACCGCTTGCCTGATCCGTTATGTGTTCATTTGCAATGCCGTGGATGGTTTGTCTGCCTTTGGGCATAAGAACCATCAAGAACATTGGCACATCAGCAAAGGAGAACATCATGGCGAAATTCTTTAAGGACCCCGACGGTAAGCTCATCGCTGCCCTTGGCGACGACGTTGCGACCCCTGCCGGTTGCACGGAGCTGACCGCAAACACTGAGGACGCGGCGCACGAGAAGCACGTGCCTGTTGTCGAGACCGAGCGCGACGGTCACGTGATTCGCGCGCGCGTTGGCTCGGTCGAGCACCCCAGCCTGCCCGAGCACTACATTGAGTGGATTGCCCTTGAGGCCGAGGGCCGCTTAGAGGTCCATTACCTTGAGCCCGGCATGAAACCCGCGACGTTTTTCGCGGGCGGCTCCAAGACCGGTACCGTCTATGCCTACTGCAACCTGCACGGGCTGTGGTCCGCGACATTCTAGGAGCGCGCCCCCGCTCGGGGTATCATAGCTAGCATATGCACATGCAAGCGCCGACTGCATTATGCGGCCGGCGCTTTTACTACGATTTCGATGGTTTACGACGGAAAGGGCTGAGCCATGAAGCTCGCGCTTGCACAGATCGATATGCGCCTGGGTGATATTGAGGGCATTTGCGGCCGCATCGAGGACCAGGCTCGTCTGGCCCACGAGCGCGGAGCGCGCGTGCTGTGCGTTCCGGCTCCGCTCTTTATGGGCGCCATGCCCGGTGGCCTGGTGGGCGCTGCCGACTTTGAGCACGACATGCTTGCCGGCTTGACTGGTGTCGCCGAGCGTATCCAGGAGCTTGACATGATCTGCATCGTGCCCGCGGCGGTTTCGTTTGAGGGCCAGCCGCTGCTCGACTACATGATGCTCAAGGACGGTCATGTGGTGCCGGCGCGTTCGAGCATTGCCCTGCAGCGTGGCGAGAACAACGACACGCGTTGGGCGCCGCCGGTGTTCGACGTGGACGGCGTGCGCATCGCCGTGATTTTTGACTTGGACCGCGAGCTCGAGATGTTGCCGACCGGCGTCGACCTCATCGCGTATTTCCAATTCAACGCGTTTGACATGACCGACCGCGAGACTGCCGCCATTGCCGCCGTTCGCAGCGGCGCCTACCGCAAGATCGCATCCAAGCGCAGCGTGTGGTTTGCCTGCATGGCGCCGGTCGGCGCCTATGACGAGTCGGTGTATACCGGCGGTTCGTTTGTGCTCGACGACTGCGGTCGCGTGGTGGCCCAGGCGCCGTGTTTTGAGGAGAGCCTGCTGGTCCAGGAGATTCAGCGTGGCGTGATGCTCGATGCCCTGGAAGATCACGAACTGCCCGAGTTCCGTTCCGAGGAGTGGCTGTGGCAGGCGCTGGTGCTCGCCGTGCGTGACAACGCCCGAGCCCACGGTGCGTCGCGTGCTGTGGTGGCACTCGAGGGTGACTTGCCGTCGTCCCTGCTAGCGGCGCTGGCCGTCGACGCCCTGGGCCCGCGCAATGTGATTGGCCTGGTGCTGGGGCGCAACCGTATCTTTACGCCGGCGCAGGAAGAGGCCGAGGCTGCCCGCTGTTCTGCTGTTCGCTCAATCGCCGAGCGCTTGCACATTCGCACCGTCGAGCGCGATGCACCGGATGCGGCGCGTGTGCTCGATCGCGACGTGTCGGCGGGCGATGCCGAGCGTCTGCGCTCGCGCACGCTGGGCCTCATGCTGGAGGACACGGCGCTCGAGCTGGGTGCGATGGCGCTGAGCCCGCTGTCCAAAACCGAGTACGCGCTGGCGGCGCCGGCGCTTTGCGGTGGCTACCAGGGCGATTACGCGCCCTTTGGGGATGTGTACCTGTCGACGCTTGAGTTTGTGGCGCGTGTGCGCAACCGCACGTCTGCCGTGGTGCCCCAAGAGCTCGTGACGCTCAACGCGGTGGAAGATTGTATGGAGCGCGTGCTGGCGCAGGCGCTCTCGACGCTCGACGGTCCGGTCGATATGCTCGACCGCGCGGCGCAGCTGCTCGGCGGGCTTGAGCCGGGTGAGGTCGATGGGGCGCTCGAGGCGCACGTGGACCGCAATCGATCTTTCGACGACATCCCGATGGCCGCTGGCAAGCCTGAGGCCTGCTCGCTGCTGCTGATGCTCGTTCGACAGGGTGAAGCTGCCCGCCGCATGTTGCCGACGGCGCCGATCGTCTCGGCCCGCTCGTTTGCCGAGCGTGCCTGGCCGTACATGCTCGCGTGGTCCGACCTGGGGCTTAACGGCAAGGAGCGTATAACGGTCGATTCGCTG
The DNA here is from genome assembly GCA_900542965.1 of uncultured Collinsella sp. GTDB lineage: Bacteria > Actinomycetota > Coriobacteriia > Coriobacteriales > Coriobacteriaceae > Collinsella. The sequence goes on along the minus strand of UQPY01000010.1, from coordinate 41,511 downwards.
GCGCGCGCCGAGGTACGCCGTTTTGCTGACGAGGATACGAGCGAGCGCGTGCGAAACGAGATGATGGGCGTGCTGGGCGAGCTTCTGGGTATTTCGCCCGAGCAGATGGAGGAGCTGCGCTCTGAGGACGGTCAGCGTCGTTTGCACGAGGGAATGAAAAAGTTCGAGGGCGAGGTTCAGGACGCCATCGATAAGATGATGGGCGGTCAGGGCGGCTCTCAAGGTAGTCCCCAGGGTGGCCCGATGCCGCATCCGCCGGTGGATCCGAGGCAGTTTCCCTTTTTCTCACAGAACTAGGCCGCTGCGCGCCCGCCAGAGCGGTAATCTGCCTTTCAATCGTCGGGCATGACCGCCAGGTCAATGCCCTCCTCTTTCAAGGCACCTTGCTCGCTCTGGCGGGCGCTCGCTTGCGTATGCTCAACCTGCATTTAATCTCGGCTGACTTATGTGGCTGGCGTTGTGTTATTCTAGAACAGACGTTCGTGAGTAGTGCGCGGGGCCTTGCCTTGCGCTTGGAAAAAGGCGAGGGGAGGTTGGCTTGGTCATTTTGGGCATCGACCCCGGTTTGGCTCATACGGGTTGGGGGATTATCGAGGAGCGGCGTGGCGAGGTTCGCTGCCGTGCCTATGGCTGTATCGAGACCAGCGCGGGCAGCCCGCTCGCGGTGCGCCTGTCGCATATCGCCCATGACCTTAAGGATGTCGTCGAGCGTTATCGACCCGACACGGCTGCTGTCGAGAGCATCTACTTTGGCGCCAACGTTCGTTCGGCCATTCCCACGGCGCATGCCCGAGGTGCTGCGCTTGTGGCGCTTTCGGAGTGCGCGCTCGAGATTGGCGAGTACACGCCCATGCAGATCAAACAAGCTGTGGTGGGCACCGGCGCCGCGGACAAGCGGCAGGTCGCCTACATGGTACGCACACTAACACAGCTCGACCACGACCCGCATCCCGACCATGCCGCCGATGCCCTGGCCTGCGCCATCTGCCACGTAAATCTCAGCCGCACCCGCGCCCTCACCGGTGGCGAGTTCTATCAACAGAGAGGAACCGGATACTGATGATTTCCCAGCTCCACGGAACGCTTGTCGAGGCCACGATGAGCTCTGCTGTCGTCGATGTGTCGGGCGTTGGCTTTGAGCTCGGCATTTCGGGCAGCACTGCGGCCACGTTGCCGACGCCCGGTGGCGAGGTCCGCCTCTACACGCGTATGCAGGTGCGCGAGGACGCCATGACGCTCTTTGGCTTTGCTTCCAAAGACGAGCGTACGATGTTCGATCGGCTCGTTTCCGTCTCGGGTGTCGGTCCGCGCCTGGCGCTTGCCGTGCTTTCCACCTATACCGTGGGGCAGCTGTATTCGCTGGTGATGGCCGAGGACGACAAGGGCATGGCCAAGGTACCCGGTGTGGGCAAAAAGACAGCTCAGCGCCTGATCCTGGAACTCAAGAGCACCTTTGCCAAGGATAAGGGCTTTGTGCCGGTCGACGTGATTCCCGGCCAGGTTGCGATGCCGGTTCCCGCCGCCGCTCCTTCGGCGATCGATGACGCCCGCGCGGCGCTCCTTTCCATGGGCTTTAGCCCGCAGGAGACCGATGTTGCCCTGAGCGGGTATGATGGGCAGAATATGCGTGTCGAGGATCTGCTCGGCGCGGCGCTTAAGCGACTCGGAATGGATGCGTGATGTGGGAAGCCGATGACTCTCAGGACCTGTGGGCGACGCCCGGCAACTCGCCGGCGGCATCCATGGCGCACGGCGAGCGCATGGTGGGCTCGGAGCTGACGGCCGAGGACCTCGATGTCGACCGCACTTTGCGCCCCCAGCGCCTGGACGATTACTGTGGCCAGGAGCACATCAAGCAGAGCCTGCGCGTGTTGATCGAAGCGGCGCAGAGCCGTGGCGAGACGCTCGACCACGTGATCTTCTCGGGTCCTCCGGGCCTGGGCAAGACCACGCTGGCCACCGTTATCGCCAACGAGCTGGGCGCTCAGATCAAGACCACGAGTGGCCCTGCCATCGCGCGCACGGGCGACCTGGCGGCCATCCTTACTAACTTGCAGCCGGGTGATGTGCTGTTTATCGACGAGATCCACCGCCTCAACCGTTCGGTCGAGGAGGTCCTGTATCCCGCGATGGAGGACTTTGCGCTCGATATCGTGATTGGCAAGGGTCCGGCGGCGCGTTCGATTCGCCTGGATATTCCCAAGTTTACGCTGGTAGCGGCAACGACCCGCTCAGGCATGTTGACCGGCCCGTTGCGCGACCGCTTTGGCATTTCATATCGCCTGGATTACTACACGGTCGAGGAGCTCGCGCAGATTGTGACGCGCTCGGCGACTATCCTGGGCGTGACGATCGACCATCCCAGTGCACTCGAGATCGGCTCGCGTTCGCGCGGCACGCCACGTCTTGCAAACCGCCTGCTCAAGCGCGTGCGCGATTACGCGCAGGTGCGCGGCAACGGCCCCATCGAGCTCGATATCTGTCGCCAGGCGCTCGAGTTCTTCGAGATCGATGAGCTCGGTCTGGACTGGATGGATATTCGCATTTTGGAGACGCTTGCTAAGACGTTCTCCGGTCGTGCCGTGGGACTTACGACCCTTGCCAGCGCGGTGGGCGAGGACCCGGGCACGCTCGAGGATGTCTATGAGCCCTATCTGCTGCAGTGCGGCTTGATGATTCGCACGCCCCAGGGCCGTCAGGCAACCCTTCGCACCTTTGAGCACCTGGGGATTGAACCTACCGTTTAGGGCGCTTTGTTTTGGCGGGCTGTTGGGCTATCGCTGGGCATCGAGTAAACATATCGCCGTTCATCGGTTATGGGCGTTTTACTATTGCGCGCCCGTGCTATGCTGAATTGGTCTTTTTCTCATTCGGTAACGAAAGGACCGCCCATGCCTACTGACATCGAAATCGCACGTTCCGTCACGCCGCTGCCCATTACCGAGGTGGCTAAGAACGCCGGCGTCGACGTAAAGCACCTGATTCCGTACGGCTTCGACAAGGCTAAGGTTGACTATTCACTGCTCAACGAGCCGACCGATCACCAGGCCAAGCTTGTCCTCGTGACCGCTATCAATCCCACGCCCGCAGGCGAGGGCAAGACCACCACGACCATCGGTCTGGCCGATGGCCTGCGTCGTCGCGGTGTCAAGAGTGCCGTGGCCCTGCGCGAGCCTTCGCTCGGCCCCGTCTTTGGCGTTAAGGGCGGTGCTGCCGGCGGCGGCTGGGCTCAGGTCATCCCCATGGAGGATATCAACCTGCACTTTACCGGCGACTTCCACGCTATCGGTGCCGCCAATAACCTGCTGGCCGCCATGCTCGACAACCATATTCAGCAGGGCAACCAGCTCGGTATTGACGTTAAGCGTATCACTTGGAAGCGCGTCGTCGATATGAACGACCGTCAGCTGCGCCACGTCATCGACGGCATTGGCGGTAAGGCTCAGGGCGTGCCGCGCGAGGACGGCTTCGATATCACCGTCGCCTCTGAGGTCATGGCAATCCTGTGCCTGTCTACGAGCATCAGCGACCTCAAGGAACGCCTGGGTGAGATTGTCGTCGGCTATAGCTATGCCGGCGAGCCCGTCCGCGCCCGCGACCTTAAGGCCCAGGGAGCTATGGCCGCACTGCTCAAGGATGCGCTCAAGCCCAATCTGGTGCAGACGCTCGAGGGTACGCCCGCGTTTGTCCACGGCGGTCCCTTCGCCAACATTGCTCATGGCTGTAACTCCATCATGGCCACGCGTATGGCGATGCGCTTTGGCGATGTCGCCATTACCGAGGCCGGCTTCGGTGCCGATCTGGGTGCCGAGAAGTTCCTCGACATCAAGTGCCGCATGACGGGCGTTCGCCCCAGCGCCGTCGTGATCGTCGCGACCGCTCGTGCGTTGAAGTACAACGGTGGCGTCGCCAAGGCCGATCTCAACAAGGAGAACCTCGAGGCACTCAAGGCTGGTATGCCCAATCTGCTGCGTCACGTCGACAACATCCAGAACGTATATGGTCTGCCCTGCGTGGTCGCCATCAACCGCTTCCCGACGGACACCGAGGCCGAGCTTGCGCTCATCGAGTCCGAGTGCCAGAAGCTCGGCGTCAACGTTAAGCTTTCCGAGGTCTGGGCCAAGGGCGGCGAGGGCGCGCTCGAGCTTGCCGATGAGGTCATGCGTCTGATTGAGCAGCCGAGCGAGCTCAAGTTTGCCTATGAGGACGGCGCTGATGTCGCTGATGCCCTCGAGGCCGTTGCCACCAAGGTCTACCGCGCCGACGGCGTTGACTTTACGCCGGCCGCCAAGCGCCAGCTCGCCGAGCTGCGCGAGAATGGTTTTGGCAACCTGCCGGTTTGCGTCGCCAAGACGCAGTACAGCTTTAGCGACAACGCCAAGGCCCTGGGCGCTCCCGAGAACTTCCGCATCACGGTGCGTGAGCTCAAGGTTTCTGCCGGCGCCCACTTTGTGGTCGCGCTGACCGGCAGTGTTCTGACCATGCCGGGTCTGCCCAAGGTGCCCGCGGCCGAAAACATCGACGTCGACAACGACGGCAACATCACCGGCTTGTTCTAAGCCTGCTGTCCATAGCTGCTAGCCCGCCCCGCCGTGCCCACAAGGCCCGGCGGGGCTTTTTGATCCTTAGGCCCGCGCATGTCTTGTAGATACCGACGGGCTCTGCCCATCATAGGCTTTTGCGCGGGTAGAATGCATGGATAACTTGAGGCTCACGCGCGACGGAAAGGAATCGTTGCATGGATCAGGACAAGACAACCGTGATGGGCGGCTACGGTTCCGCGCAGGCTGGCGATAGCGCCGATGCGACCCGCGTTGTTCCCAACCCCGGTTATACCGACCTCGCCGCGACGCAGCCTTCTGCCGAGCCCACCCGGGTTATGGGCTATGGCGACGCGGCGCAGGACCCTTACGCTGCATCTTCGCAAGGCCCCTATGGCAACGCAGCTCCGGATCCGTTTGATTACGCGCCGCAGGATTCTTATGCTGCCTCGACGCCGAATCCCTATGATGACCTGCCGCAGAATCCCATTCCGCAGCCTCAGCAGACGACGTATATGCCTCGCACGGCGCAGCCTCGCTACGAGTCGCGCGAGCCGTATCGCGAGTACCCCAAGTCGATTCCGCAATATGGTGAGGACGAGGAGAAGAAGCCGTCGCGTTCGTCGAGTGTGATCAAGAAGATTCTCATCGTACTGGCGATCTTCTTTGCGCTGTCGGTTGTGTTTGCCATCGTGTCGGGCATGCTCAACAAACGAGGGAGTTCAACGGCCGATACCACTGCCGAGCAAGCCGAGTCCGCCTCGTCTAGCACCGTCGATCTGAGCGATATCCCGGGACAGTACTGGTCCAACGCCAAGAAGCTCCTCAAGTCGCGCGGAGCCGACCTTTCGAACGCCGTCGTTCTGACCGATGACGGCTCGACGCCCATCGTCGATTCTAACTGGGTTGTTACTTCTGCCTACTATAACGACAACGGCGGCCTGGAGGTTCAGCTCACGCACAAGAACGGCTATGGCAACTCGTCCGACGGCCAAAGCGGTACCGACAGCTCGAGCTCCAATACGCTGGAGGACTTGAGCAACAAGGCACAGGAGTTGGGAGACAAGGCGCAAGAGCTGGGCGATACGGCGCAAAACCTGGGCGATACCGCGCAGAACTTGGGCGGCATGGCGACGGATGCCTGGAACGCCTTACAAAACGGCATCTCGGGCGCGCAGGGAAACTAGCGGACGAGCGGAGCGGGGCTACAGCTGCTCGGCCGGACGCTCGGGCGAGCTAAAGCCCGAATCAAACGTGACGACGCATGAGACGTCGGGCCGGCGCTCGTGCACGATGCGCGTGACGAGCTCCAGCAGCTCCTCGTCGGATATGTCAAAGCCGTCGGGACGCACCAGGTCAAACGAAACGAACCCGTCGTGCTCGTGCAGGTCGTGGATGGAGAGCGCGGGATCGATCTGCATGACGCCGCGCTTGACCCAGCCGCGCAGGTCGTCGCCAGTGGTGGCGATGGGGTCGCAGTGCAGCGTGATATCGATGCCCATCTGGCGCTTGATGTCGTGCTCGATGGTGTCCAGAATCTCGTGGTGCTCAAATGCGTCGCCCTCGCCGGGCATTTCTACGTGTGCGCTGGCAAACTGACGGCCGGGGCCGTAGTCGTGCACCATGAGGTCGTGCGTACCCAGGACCTGGGGGTACGACATAATCCTGTCGCGGATTGCCTGGACGAGCTTGGGGTCGGGCGCTTGCCCCAGCAGCGGGCTGATGGCGTCGCGCACCAGGCCCATGCCGCTGATGCAAATGAAGATGCCCACGCCCAGGCCCGCCCAGCCGTCGAGATCAAAGCCTGTCGTTTGCGAAATAATCGCCGCCGCCAAGACCGAGCCCGAGGTGATGACGTCGTTTTTGGAGTCCTGTGCTGTGGCGATGAGCGTCTCCGAGTCGATGCGGTCACCCAGCGTGCGGTTGAACGCGGCCATCCAGAGCTTTACGAGCATGGACGTAGCCAGTGCCGCAAGGGAAATAAACGTGTAAGCGGTGGGCGAGGGCTTGATGATCTTGGTGACCGACTCGAGAATCAGGTTGATGCCGACGGCGCAAACCAGGACGGCGACAAACAGACCGGCCAGGTACTCGTAGCGGCCGTGGCCGTAAGGGTGGCCCTCGTCTGCTGGGCGGCTGGCAAGGCGGAACCCGAGCAGACTCACGATGTTGCTCGAGGCATCGGAGAGGTTGTTGAAAGCGTCGGCGATGAGGGAGACGGAGCCGGCAAGCAGGCCCGCGATACCCTTGGCTAGGCACAGAGTGATGTTGAGACCAATGCAGATGAGGCTTGCGGCAAAACCCGCGTTGGTGCGGCAAGATGCATCGACCGGCTCGCTTTCGCTGCCGGGAACAAGCGTATGTACCAGCCGATTTACAAATAGCATAGCGGTCGTCCTCACAATCATGTTTAAGGGGATAGTGTAGCTCGCACAGGGGCGCCGTGCACCGATGCTCAGAAAATGCAGCAATGGTCTGCCGGCACTAACGAGCGAGCCTTCACGTCTGCCTGGGTGGTCCATTTTGGGCCACATGGGTATGGGCATGTGCCTGTTTGCTCGACATACTTAATGTCGACAGCCCCTGTGCAAAGGAGGACGTTTCCATGGACGAGATGTTTGCCATTAAATGTCAAAACTGCGGCGGCCCTATGTACTCGCACCAAGCTAAGCGCAGCTTTGAGTGCGCTTATTGCGGTGCGGTCATTCCGTGGCAGGCGGACGCCGGGGAGCCCAAGAGCGCTTTGGGCATTCGCCATACGCCGTTGACGGTAGTGGATGGACTGCTCAAGCTCACGCATGTGTCGCAACTCGAGCGTCCGGAGGACCCGGACTGGTATTTCTTCAATTCGTACTGGCGCAATCAGTCGGTCCTGGAACATCTGCTGTGGGAGGATCGCGGCACGGCGCAAGAGTTCCAAGAGGCCACGCATGTGAGCATTCCTTGCCCCTTCTGCGGAGCGTCTTTTGAGGGCGAGTCAACGCAGCGTGTGTTTGAGTGCCCGTCCTGCGGCAACAAGATCGGCATTGCCGACCTGCTCAAGCCCGGCACCTTCAGCAAGCGCCTGACCATGGGCGTTGGTGCGGAGTATGTGCCCGAGCAGGGTATTCCCTGCGAAATCTCGCCGCAGCAGGCACGTGCCAACGCACTGCAGCTGGTGCGCCAATACCCCGACGCCTTTGCCGGGCACGACGTGGAAGATGCGATCCAAAACGACATGATGCTCTTCTATTTCCCCATGGCGCTGGCGGACCTGCGCATGATGGCGTCCTTCCCGGGAAAGGGCCTGAGCAAGGAGACCTTGGTGTACTACGAGGTGCTCGACTGGGCGTATCCGCGGGCAAACTACCTGGACGTTCGCCTTATGGGCATTTTGGAGCCGTGGGACTTTGCCAAGGTGGGCCCGTTCGATCCTGCCATGCAGGAGGGCGACTTCCGCGTTGTCTCCGTCGATGCGTCTACCAAGGACCAGGTGGTCATTGATAAGCTGGCGCTCGACGTTGCGGGCAACGATGCCGAGACCGTACTGGGGTTCAATAAAAAGAGCATCCGCACCTGGGCACGCAAGGCCCGCAAGCATAAGGATGGCCTGGTGATGGTGCCGGTCTACTTTGTCGATCGTCCGGCGACGGACAGCCGCGATGGCGAGCAGGTGCGCATCGCCGTGAACGGCCAGACGGGTCGTGCGGCCGCGGTGGTGTTTAGCGACAAGCGCGAGACGCATATCGTGGCGCCGCTCAACCCGAGCCTGCATCTGTCCGGCGAGAGCACCGTGCACGCCACGCCCATCGAGGTCAAATACGCTAAATCGCCCTTCCTGTACCAGATCGTGCGCCGTGGAGGCGGCGAGCAACCGCGCCAGGTTGCAGCGGTTGCCGAGGGTTCATACCGAGAAGAAAAGCCCAAACGCCGCGGTCTGCTGGGTGCGCTATTTGGGAAGTAGGGGAGTAGTGCCGGTTGTTGCCGTAAGGTGATGGCCGGGGGTGCGGGGCAGCTCTCAGGAGTGCGGGCTGCCGTCTGATTGTTTGAGGGTGCCAGATGTAAATAAACAGTGGGGCGGCTGCAAAAGAGCCGCCCCACCGGATAAAATCAAGGTGTGCCGCGGAACCCGCTCCTCAGTCGGTCAACTTTGGAAGCGCGGACAACGCAGGTGCTATCGTCTAAAGGGCCGGCTGCAACCGGCCCTTTTCTGTGGCAACCAATGGATCCACATCAGACGAAGGCCGCGTCTTTGCCTGTCAGGTCACGCTCGCCAGCCACGGTTGGAATGTCGTCGCCGGCGTCCATGACCGGTATTGTTTCGTAGCGTGCGTCGCAACCGTGAGTGCGCCTGCGACGGCTGCGGTGGTGTCGGTCGCAACGTGCTGCTATCCTTGCACTTCGCCATTAGTCGCTTCGTTGATGGCGCGGTACTCGGCACTCAGCTCGCGCGCCAGCTCTTCCTTGCTTGGAAGATACGGCAGGTATTTGGCGGCAAACACTTGGTCGTTGTCTTCGGGCAGCGTGTACTCGACGATCGAATCGCTTTTGTCCGCGCAGAGCACGATGCCTATGGGCGGATTGTCGCCTTCGTTCATGAGCTCGCGCGTGTAGTAGTTCACATACATTTGCATCTGGCCCAGGTCCTGATGCGTAAGGTCATCGGTCTTAAGGTCGATGAGCACGAAGCAGCGCATCAGATAGTTGTAAAAAACAAGGTCAATATAGAAATGGCGGCCATCAAAGGTGATGCGCTTTTGGCGCGCCTCGAAAGCGAAGCCACGGCCAAGCTCCAGCAGGAACTTCTGAAGATGCGTGATGAGCGCTTGCTCTAGATCGCTCTCGCGAAACGCAGCGTCGTCCGAGAAACCTAAAAATTCCAGCACATATGGGTCGCGGATAATGTCCTCGGGGCGACGAGCCGGGGCGCTCTTTTGGATTTCCTGGGTGACGGCCTCTTTGTCCTTGCTGGCAAGTAGGCGCTCGCGGAACATGGTGTTGATCTGGCGCTCGAGCTGACGCGTGCTCCAACGAGAATCGGCGCATTCGTTCATGTACCAGGCGCGAGCATCAGGGTCGGGAATGCGCATCAACCTGCGGTAATGAGTCCAGCTCAATTCGCTACGCAGTGCGTCGCGAATTGGAAACGCAAGAAAGAACTGACGCATATTGCGAAGGTTTGCGATGCCAAAGCCTCTTCCGAAATCCGCGGTAAGCCTTCTGGAGAGGCCTGCAATCAATGCCTCCCCATATGCTGCGCGCTCCTCTCCGCCCTGCTCATCAACAATGCTCTTGCCGATCTCCCAATACGCCTCAACCATCGCAAGGTTAACGGCGGTATAGGCCTTGTCGCGAGCGGCGTTGAGAATTGAGGAGACCTGCTTGTAAAAACCTTCGGGCACGATCGCCGATTCTCCACGGTTTACCAGTTCGCCCATCACTGTCGCCCCACTTTCCTCTTGTGGAATGCATCTTTATCGCATTTAGTTTAAAGCCTCGCGCGGACACGAATTGCTTTGCTGTCTGGCACCTTCGCATGGGAGCCTTGCGGTGACTAAAATGTGGCCATAGAGGCAGTTTTAGCGAACCCCATGGGAGTGACACGCATGGACAACAACACCTTGCTGTTTCAGGACAAGGGTTCGGGCGGGTTTAAAGACGTCAAGATCTACCCTAACCGCATCGAGGTGCTCAAGAAGGGCACTTTCGGCGGCAAGCATATCGAGATTGTCTACCTTAAGGACATCACGGGCGTTAACAGGATCAAGGGCCGCGACGTTTTCCTGCGCAATCGACTGTTAACCGCTTGCGTCTTTAGTCTGAGCAGTCGTGCGAAGGCCCAGGAGTTTGTTAACGCGCTGAACATGGTGATGTAGCCCATGGCGGCGTTCGGGCCAAGGTAAAAATCGGGGGCACAGAACGGTGTCCTGCGCCCCCGATTGAGTCGATGTGTCTAAAAGGCGGGCTTGCCTATTCGCTGTCGTCCCCAGCGTTTTCGCGGTCACTGGCAAGCATTGCCGCGCCGGCGACCGTTGTCGCCACGGCGGCAGCGGCGAGCCCGGCGGCGATACCAGAGCCGTCGCCCGTGTCGGCGAGTTTTCCGGTCGAGCCCTTGCTCTTGTTGCTCTTACCGTTCTTGTCCGCGCTGCCTGCGTTGGAACCCGTGCCACCGTCGGTGCCGCCCGCACTGCCCGAGGCCGCTACGGTAAAGCTTGCGGCTCCGTCGCTGGCGAGCGTGTAGTTCTGCGCCGCGTTGCCCAAGAGACCGTTCACGCGCACCCAGTACGTCCCTGCGGCAAATGTTTCGCCCTCGGCCATTGCCGTGCCCGGAGCGCCGTTCGCGTCGCGCACAAACTCGAGCTGGGCCGTGCAGGCATCGGTTTCGAGCTTGCCCTCGAGTGATGCCGCAATCTTGGCGCGCACGTCTTCGCCGGCCTTAAGGCCTTCGAGTCCCTCAAAATGGGGCGTCAGCGCGCGTGGATCGATATCGATGGGCACAAAGCCCTGCAGTCTTGTAACGGTCTCGTTGCCCAGGGCATCAACATCCACGTATTCAATGGCAAACGCATGGCCCGAAGCCGCCACGTTGAGCGCGTTGCTGCTGTCGGCAAGGCGGAAATGACCCTCGCCAACGGTCTTGCCATCCTGGAATGAGGCATCGCTCAGCGAGTCGCCGTACGTCATGCGCATGCGGGTCGGGAGATAGTACGGGAGATAGTACGAAGCTGTCTGCTTGTGCTCCGTATCGTAATTGCGCTGGTAGATGCTCCGGGCCAGCGCCGCATCAACAAAGTCGGATGCGATGATGCCAATGTGCTTGAGGTAATCTGACTTTGTATCCTCGATGCCGCTGGGATTGATGTACGGGCTCTTATACAGATGCTCGTTGACTACTCGTGCCGAGGTAAAAGGATTGCCTCCGTGCGACAAGCCCGTGCAGCTGGTGTAGTTGATAGACCAGCAACGCTCCAGGACTTTCTCCTTGGCCCCGTTATCGTCCTCGACATCTACCTCGTTGCGCGTGCGCCCGGTCGTTTCCTTCAGCGCATTATCGACCCAGCTGAGCTTGTCGGTTCCCGTGAGTTTGTACTTGTCCTGGGCGTATACCTTGGTGCAATAGGGCTCTTTGTCGCCTGTTTCCCCCGCGGCTTCAAAGCCCTGCGCGTCTTGGACGAGGCACATGGAACTGCTGTCGGTGTGCGTTGCGATTTTGTTATCCCATTCGGTGAGGTCGAGTCCCCACGTGTGGCCGCTTACGCTGTCGCCGTCGAGTCCAAATCGACGTAGCAGGACGATCTTTCCGCGCACCTCGCCCAGTGTGGGAACGCGGCTCGACGTATAGAACAGTTTGGGGTTGTCGTCCAAAACCTTGGCGAAAGCCGTCGTAACACTGTCATCGGTAGCCTCGTCGTTGCCGCGCGATGCGAGCATGATAAGCGCTTCTCTCGGGTTTTCGCTCAAAAACGTTTTAAAGTACCCGATGACATCGGAGAGATGCAGATAGTCCCCGTCTTTTTTGAATAGGTAGAAATCCCCGTGGCAGATGCCAGGGTTGTCGCCCTTTCCGAGCCGGATATCAAAATAGCGAATGCCTTCGAGCAACTGCGTGGGAATGTAATCCTGCTGGCATTTTACTTGTGAGGATTGGGGCTCAGTGTCGTTGTCCACGCTGCAGGTGCCCGAATCGTGCGTACCCGGGATGCTCAGCTCGTCGAGGAACTTGTTGTCGTCGACGTATTTCATCCAACATGGTCCGTCGACGTAGCTGCTATACGTGATCCAGTCGAGGCTGCTAACCGTGGCATCGTTCTTTTTCATGTCGTAACCGATAAGTTCGAGCTCCCACGGAATGCTCTTACTCTTATGGCAGATCTTATTGTTGTCCTGGTCTTCGCCGTTCGATTCTATTGCCAGGTACTTAATGTCTTTTTTCTCGGTTTCTTTCTCGACCGTGCGGTCTCGGATGATATAGGTTCCGTTTGATTGACGCTCGAACGCAAAAGAGCGGCTGGCCTTGCCGTCATGCTCGCCACTCCATACGTGGATGACCTTTCCATCTTTGTCCGAGTCGCCATCGACCGACCAAATGCTGTAGCCCGTCTTCTTGTGCTCTTCGAAATTGAGCAGGGTGCGGATGGCATACCAGTTTGTATCGTCATTCTTGGTCGTTACGTTCTCAAGGATGAGCTTGCTGGACGTGCCGTCATTAAACAGATGGCAGACGTTGCCGATGACGTTGCCGTCTTCGTTGACGCTCGCGGTGCGAAAATAGCCCGCGGGGCGAAGGCGAATGACGAAATTGTCGAGGCTGACCGACGCTGTGGCAGCGTCGTCTGCAAATGCCGCCCGTGGGCCAATGCCCAATGCCGCGGTTTCGGGCAGGCTTGCAAGTGGCGACAACGCCGCGAGTCCAAGGCCCAACGTAAATGCTCGGCGGCTGATGGCGTGGTGTTCGGTCATAACTTCTCCATTCGTAGAGTGCGGTTATGCGATAGTTTTGGTCACTATACTGCTCAGATGTTTAAAGATGCTGGTTTAATTGTCTGCGCGGCGCAATAAATCGGCGGGCGGACGTGTTGGGGTGTTTGTCGTTTTCGTACTGTTGCCACATTTGGAGCGGTCCCGGCGTCCGGCATCCTCGCGTTCGTCGGCTACCGGCATAAGAAAGGGAGGGTCGGTTTACCGGCCCTCCCTGGGTACGAAGCGCTGGGGTACCGTCGCTTGTTTGCACTGCGACCGTGTTTCCCGTTGCGCTCGCCAGTCGCTTAGCGCTTAATCTCGATATCCTCGAGCTTGACGTCCATGGCTTCGGTCTTGGCCTCGGCGATGTCATCGGCAAACTCCAGGGACTTCATCATGGTCTCGACGGCGTCCTTGTGCTCCTCGACGTTGTCGATACGCACATACACACTGCCCCCGTCAACGTCGGAGAAGTATTCGGTCGTTACGCCGCCCGAGTGCGTGAAGTAGGCACTGCGCCAGGTCTTGCCGTTGTACTTAACGGGATCGCTCTCGGTCCATCCGGAGTTGGCCTTCCACTTTGCCTCGTAGTCGAACAGTTCATCGGCGTTCTTGTCAGAGTCGAAGACGGGGATGAAGCGATCGCTGGCGTGCTCGCTCTCGGTGAACTTAAACTGGGCCCTGTCGGCGGTGTCGCCTGCGACGTCGGTGATCTCGACGCCCTCGGGGACCTCGACCTTAAACCAAATGAAGTCGGTCCTCATATCCACGGCTGGCTTTTCTGCGCCGCCGCCACCGCCACTGCCGGTAGCGCCGCCGCTTCCGCCGCAACCCACCAGGGCAACCGCGGCAAAAAGACTCATGCAGAGGGTGAGAATCGCAAAGGCCTTCTTTTTCATGGTCGTGTCCTCCTCGATCTGTAACCGCCCATGGATTACCTGCCTTTACTGTACGCGCGAGTGACTCGTAAGGGTGGGCCATGTGTCCCATTCTGGGGCCGGATTTGCGCCGTTAAGTGGCAATATGCCCGGGCGCAAAAGAGGGGAGGGCCGGTGCTGCCGACTCTCCCCGGGGCGAGGTACCCGTTGTTTTAATGGGGCGCGTGTGCGGGGCGTTGCCCCAACAGGTTCCCTGTTTATAGATATGCCCCAGTTTGTGACGTCCGGAAATCTCGAAAGGTGGGCCATGTGTCCCGTGTTTGCGGCGCCGACGCCTATCGTTTGTCATAGAAATCCGCGATGGCCAGGTGTGCTGACGCTCATGTGCTTATGGGCTAGACTTAGCATCATTACGTGTTTGATGCGGTTGGCCGGCGGTTTCCACCCGACCGATGTATATGACTTGAAGGTGCATGCGTATGAGCCAAGAGATGATGGACAAGACCTGCCGCGGGTTTGCCGAGGCGCTTGCCGCGCGCGAGCCGGTTCCCGGCGGTGGCAGCGCGAGCGCCTTTGTGGGCGCGCTGGGCGCCTCGCTGTGCGGAATGGTTGCCCGCTACGGTGCGACTAATCCCGCGCTTGCTGATCGTGCGGATGACCTGACGCGCGCGTTTGCCCAGGCGGATGAGTTGGCGCAGGAACTTGTGGGTCTGGTTGCCGAGGACGTTCGTGCCTACGGGCAGGTGTCCGCGGCGTACGGTATTCCGCGTGACGATCCGGCTCGAGCGACCGCGATTCAGGATGCGCTGCATGTGGCCGCCATGCCACCGTATCGCATTATGGATGCCTGCGGGCGCGCGCTGGCGCTGCTCGAGGACATGGCGGTCAAGGGCTCCCGACAGCTGCTGTCCGACGTGGCGTGCGGCGCCGTATTCTGCCGCGCCGCCATGCAGGGCGCGAGCCTGACGCTCTTTGCCAACACTACGTCTATGAAAGATCGGGCACGCGCTGAGGAGCTCGAGGCGGCGTGCGATGAGCTGCTGGATACGTGGCTGCCGCGCGCCGATGCGCTGGCGCGCCGTGCCGCCGATGCCGCCAGGAAGAGGGGATAGCCATGGCCGAGCTGCTCAAAGGGGCCCCTGTTGCCCGCGCTTTGACCGAGGAACTCGCCGCTCGTTGCGCTGCCCTGCGCGAACAGGGCATCGTGCCGACGCTGGCCATCGTTCGCGTGGGCGAGCGCGAGGATGATCTGTCCTACGAGCGTGGTGCCCTCAAGCGCTGCGAAAAGGTTGGCATTGAGGCTTGTCGCGTTTTGCTTCCTGCCGATGTTTCTCAGGATGAGCTGCTGGCGGCTATTAAGGACATTAATACCGATCCCGCTGTTCACGGCTGCCTGATGTTTCGCCCGCTGCCCGCTGGGCTTGACGAGGATGCGGTTGCCGCGGCACTCGATCCCGCCAAGGACGTTGACTCCATGACGCCGGCTTCACTGCTCACCACGCTTTCGGGGCGCGGCGAGGGTTTTGCTCCTTGCACGGCAGAAGCCGTGTTGGCGTTGCTGGACCATTACGGCGTTGAGCTGGATGGAGCTAAGGTTGCCGTTGTTGGTCGCTCGCTGGTAATTGGCCGTCCCGTTGCCGCCATGCTTACGGCTCGCAATGCCACGGTGACGACGTGCCATACGCATACGCGTGACCTGGCTGCCGAGTGCTGTTCTGCCGACATTGTTGTTGCCGCGGTTGGACGCGCGCGCACGATTGGCGCGGATGCGGTTCGCGAGGGCCAGACGATCATCGATGTTGGCATTAATTGGGACGAGGCTGCCGGAAAACTGGTCGGCGACGTGGATTTTGATGCTGCGGAACCGATCGTTGGCGCCATCACACCCGTGCCGGGCGGCGTGGGGGCTGTGACCACCGCAATTCTCGCCAAACACGTGATTGAGGCGGCGGAGCGCGCATCGAAATGGGCGTTTTGGGCTGTTTGAGGGGTTAGCCATATACCACGTGGTCAAAAAGCGCCAAATTTGAGTACTGTTGCCAAGATAGTCATATATGTTTTACGTCTTTTGGGCTTCCTAACGATATTCATTCTCGTTAGGAAGCCCATTTTATTGAACCTATGGGGAATAACGCTGGCTCGCTTTTGGACAAATAGGGATTTCCGGCACTCATTACAAGGAAATTTGCTGCTACTAAATTGGTGACAGTACTCATATTTGGCATTTTTTGACCACAGGGGTTCCGAGGGGGTCTCGAAGGGTCGCGGTTTCGCCCTATTTGCGTCGAAGCGATACACTGTTGCCGTTTGATTTCTTCGCTCAAGGAGGATGCGCATGCCGTGCACAACGATTCTGGTCGGTAAGAACGCGAGCTACGACGGGTCGACGCTTGTCGCGCGTAACGAGGACTCGTCCAACGGGGTGTTTGAGCCCAAGCGTATGCGCGTGGTGCATCCCGACGAGCAGCCGCGCGTCTACACGAGCGTCCTGAGTCACCTGACCGTTGAACTGCCCGATAACCCCATGCGCTACACGAGCGTCCCCGATGTTGTCCCGGGCCACGGCATCTGGGCTGAGGCCGGCTTCAACGAGCTTAACGTTGGCATGTCCGCAACCGAGACGCTCACAACCAACGAGCGCGTTCGCGGCGCCGATCCGCTCGTGGACTACGTGCCCGCCAAGGGCAACGAGGGTGAGGACGGCTATGTGCCGGCGCAGCCCGGTGGCTTGGGCGAGGAGGACATGGTGACCCTGGTCCTGCCGTATGCCAAGTCCGCCCGCGACGGCGTCCGTATCCTGGGCGACCTGCTCGAGCGCTACGGCACCTACGAGAACAACGGTATCGCCTTTAGCGACGTGGACGAGATCTGGTGGCTCGAGACTATCGGCGGCCATCACTGGATCGCCAAGCGCGTGCCCGACGACGCCTATGTGACCATGCCCAACCAGCTGGGTATCGACAGCTTTGACCTGGATGACGCCGAGGGCGCCCAGACCGACCACATGTGCTCGGCCGACCTGCGCTCCTGGATGGCCGAGTGGCATCTGGACCTGACGCTGGGCGTCGAGGGCGACGGTCCGGCGACGGTCTTTAACCCGCGCGAGGCCTTTGGCTCGCACAGCGACAGCGACCACGTCTACAACACGCCGCGCGCGTGGTACATGCAGCGCTGCCTCAACCCCAGCGACGTGTGGGATGGTCCCGAGGCCGACTACACGCCCGAGAGCGACGATATCCCCTGGAGCCGCGTGCCCGAGCGCAAGGTGACCATCGAGGACATCAAGTACGTGCTTTCGAGCCACTACCAGGGCACGGAGTACGACTGCTACGGTAGCAAGGGCACGCCCGCCACGCGCGGCGCCTATCGCCCCATCGGCATCAACCGCAACAGCCAGCTCGCCGTGCTGCAGCTGCGTCCCTATGCGCAGCCGGCCTATCGCGCCGTGCAGTGGATGGCGTTTGGCTCCAACTCGTTTAACGCGCTGGTTCCGCTGTACGCCAACGTCGAGACCATGCCCGAGTACTATGCTGACACGCAGGCTCGCGTAACGTCCGAAAACTTCTACTGGGCCAACCGCCTGATCGGCGCCCTGGCCGACGTCCGTTTCCATGAGTGCGGCCGCGCTGTGGAGGACTATCAGGAGAAGGTCGGTGGCATGGGCCACAAGCAGATCCATGACGTCGACGCTGCCGTAGCCGCTCTGCCCGAGGCCGAGGTGTCTGCCGAGCTTGCACGCGCCAACGAGGCCTTTGCCGAGTGTGTCCGCGTGGAGACCGATGCCCTGCTGGGCAAGGTGCTCTACACCACGAGCTGCGCCATGAAGAACTCTTTCGCGATGAACGACAACGTGAGGTAGGGATTTCCCGTCGATCGAATAGCGCTAAAACGCTTTGTCGCTTTCACTCAATCTTGGGTACAAGAACGCCAATGCAGTTGTTTGTGATTGGAGATAACCATGGTTATGAAACTCGATCAGCTTGTTAACGGCGCCATTAACGTGGGCTTTGGCGCTGCCGCCGTTGCTGTCGAAGGCGGCAAGAAGGTCCTCGACGACCTTAACACCAAGGGCGAGCAGGTCCGCAAGGACACCACCACCCCCGATATCGCCCGCAGTGTGTCCGACATGTTCGAGCAGGCCGGCGGTACCATCTCCGATCTGACCGAGCGCTTGGGCACGCAGGGCGAGACCGCGGCCCAGCGCGTGCTCGACGAGCTCATTCTGGCTCGCGTCCGCGTTATGACCGCCCCCGAGCGCACGGCCTTCCTGGCCCATGTGCGCGACATCGTCGATTCGGTCGAGGACAACGTGACCTCGGTGCCCGTTGAGTCCGTTGAGCCCGACGATGCGAAGGATACCGAAGAGGCCGAGTAGCAGCGCAGATGGCAGATTCCACCACCGATTACAACAATCTAGATCCTCTGGGTGACGAGGCGGCGGTTGTCGATGAGGTCGATGCCGTCGTCTCGGGCGCTCGCAAGAAGCCGCGCGCTGTCGATATGGTCCCCGAGGAGCCCGACGCGATGGCGCCGGACGAGGAATACCAGCTCACGCCGGCGGGTCGTCGCGAACGCATCGGGCAGATTGTTCGCCTGGTCAAAAAGTACCGCGTGTGGGATAACCTCACGCCGGTTCGTTTGCGCCGCCTGCTCGAGGAACTCGGCCCCATGTTCGTCAAGATGGGGCAGATTTTGGCCAACCGGTCCGAGATTCTGCCGCAGCGCTTTTGCGACGAGCTGCGTCGTCTGCGCTCCGACGTGGAGCCGGTGCCGTACGAGGTCGTACTCAGCTGTCTGGAAGAAGAATACGGCCTGCGCCTGGGGGAGATGTTCGATGCGATCGACCCCAATCCGCTTGGTAGCGCATCGCTCGCGCAGGTGCACCGCGCTCGTCTGGTGACGGGCGAGGACGTGGCCGTCAAGGTGCAGCGCCCCGGTGCGCAGCAGGTTATGGCACAGGACATCGATATCATCCGCTCGGTGGTGCGTATCGTTTCCAAGTTCGTCAACACCGATCAATTCGTTGACCTGCACGGCGTAGTCGAGGAGTTGTGGACCTCGTTTCGCGAGGAGACCAACTTTTTGGCCGAAGCCAAAAACCTCAACGACTTCTACGAGTTCCATAAGAGCGTTCATGGCGTGACGTGCCCTAAATCCTATCTGGACCTGTGCACCGAGCACGTGGTGGTTATGGATTACGTCGACGGCATTTCGATCGCCGATCCTGAACACTTGGTGGCCGAGGGCTATGACTTGGAAAAGATCGGTGCCGCGATTGTCGAGGACTACTCGACGCAGGTGCTCGATGACGGCTTTTTCCATGCCGACCCGCATGCGGGAAACATCATTCTCAAGGACGACATCGTTTACTTTATCGACTTGGGCATGGTCGGACGCATGTCGAGTCACGATCGCGGTATCGTCAAGGACATGATTTTCGCCGTGGCCGAGGGTGACGTGCCCAAGCTCAAGGATTCGCTCATGCGCTTCGCCGTGACGCGTGGCGATTCGGCCGAGCTCGATCATTCGGCCTTTTTGTCCGACCTGGACTTTATCGTCGCCGACTTTGCGGGTCTTGACCTGAAGGATCTGGATATCGGCGAGTTTTTGACCTCGCTGTTAAACCTCGCGCGTAAGAATGACGTTGAGCTGCCGAGCGTGGTGACGATGTTCGCCCGCGGCATGGTGACGCTCGAGGGCCTGTTGACCGAGTACATGCCCAACGTCAACATGATCCAGATCATCCAGACGCACATCAAAAACGAGAAGAGCACCTACGCCCGCATGCGCGAGATGAGCCGCGATCTTGCCGCGAGCAGCTATCGCGCGGCAAAAGGCTCGCTCGAGGCGGCCGAGTATCTGGGCTTGGCTTCGCGCATGCTTACGCGCGGCCAGCTTAAGGTGAACACGCAGATCATGAGCAGCGATAAGGCGCTGCGACAGCTGGGTGGAATTATCGACCGCATGTCGATGGCGATTGTGATCGCCGGTCTGTTTATCGGTTCGTCGGTGGTGTACTACGCGCGCATCGAGCCGGTTGTGTTTGGTATCCCAGTCATTGGCTTTATGGGCTACGTGAGCGCGCTGGTGCTGGCGCTTATGCTGGGTCGCAATATCTGGCTCAACAGCCACGGCGGCAAGCACTAGAGGCTGCGACCGTCACCGCATTCTCCTATCGCAAACAATAGCTTTTACCTTGGGCTTCGCCTGCGTGCGAGGCCCTTTTGCGTGATAGCATATTGACGGTTTTAATCGATGGCCTAGATGGTGGTGCGGAGACGCACGAATGCGCGGTTTTCCTGCGCGTTTGGGAGAATCGGGGTGCAAGTCCCCGGCTGTACCAGTAACCGTAATTCCTCTTGGCTCGGGATGTTCGCGTCGCAGATCGGACGGCGCGCCCGAGTCGTTAAGGTTAAGTCGGATCGCCTCCCATCTTGCATGCGGCTGCGGCGTATGCCGCCGGTGTGCATAGGGCTCTGGAGGGAAGGGGGACCCCGATGGGGGAACTCGAGCGCAACATGCGCGATGACGTGGGGCAGCTTCAAGGCAACGCTCCAAGTACAGACAGTAGGAGACAAATGGATATGTTTGAGGACGAGTGCCAGCGTGCCTCGCTTCGTCGCCGTGGCGTAATCGCGCGCGGCGTGGCAAAGCGCTGCCTGGTGGCATTCCTGGCCTTCGCGATGGCCTTTGGCACCACGCCGGCTCAGCTGTGGGCCGAGGGTGCCGAGGGCATTACCGACGCTGTGGCTCAGGCTACGACGCCAGGCGAGGACGCAGCGCTTGCGGGCGGTACCGCTGAGCAGAGCGGCGCCGAGGTTTCGGATTCCGGGAGCGCGCCCGCAGCCAGTGCCGCCGCAAACGAGGCAGCAACTGGCGACGAAGGCTCGGCGACGGGGGAGAGCTCTGCCACGAGCGAGCAGTCTTCGACGGCAGCCGCTGGCCAAGCAGGATCTGCCGCCGCGGCTGCCGTTCAGACGGAGAACCCGACAGAAACCGGCGATGTCGCCAAGAAACAAGTCGAGGTCTCGTTCTCGATTATCGGCACCGATGCCGACGGCAAGGCTCAGACCTGGGTGGCGCCTACGCAGCTCAAGCTCGACGAGGGCGCGACGGCTGCGGATGCCTTCATTAAGCTGCAGGAGAAGACGGGCTTCAAGGCGAAGTACGATCCGAACACGGCATACGGTTTCTACCTCGAAAGCATCACCTCCCCGAGCGATGGCCGCACGCTTGCCTACGATCCGGCGACTCATGCCTACTGGCAGCTGTTCGTCGACGGCGCGTCTTCCTCGGTTGGCGCGAGCAGCGTCAAACTCACCCAGGGGCAGAAGATTGAGTTTGCCTTTACGGGTGGTAGCGCGTCCCCTGTCGTTAAGGACCAGCTTGCTGCGAATGTGACCGTCATTGGTCGCGATGCCCAGGGCAAGACTCAGACCTGGGTCGACAACGCGCAGTATGTGGTGACGTCCGGTTCGAGCGCGCTTGATCTTACGAAGGTCGCGCTTGAGGCGAATGATATTGACGCCGTTGCTGCGGGCTCCTTCATTCTGAGCCTTAAGTACAACGGTGTTGAGCTGGGTACGCCCCAAGATTATTCGACCTATTGGCAGCTGTTTATCAACGGCAAGTCGAGTGACTATACGGCGGACAATGTCACCATCCATGCCGGCGATACCGTCACGTGGTTCTACGGTGGCTGGGGCGACCAGTTGCCGTCCGATTCTGTCCATGCTTCCGTTCAGGTGCTTGGCAAGGACAAGGACGGCAAGCAGCAGGTTTGGGCTTCGACGGGCCAGACGAGTCTCAAGGCGGGCTCTACTGCTAAGGACCTGTTGGAGCAGACTGGTCTTAAACTCAAAGCTACAGAAGAGTCTTGGGGTTGGTACCTTAGGGGCATTACCTCGCCGCTTGACGGTAAGACCTATTGTGGCTCTGATGCTGCGACCAATAGCTATTGGCGCTTCTACGTAAAGGGCAAGTCCGACGCAAAGTACAAGTTCGCCGACGTTGGCGCTGGTGCCTACGAGCTCCATGAGGGTGACGCCGTCACCTTTATGTATGCTGGCGACAGCGATGCCCTCCCTGGCCAGGTGCTTGGATCCGCCGATATCATCGGCCCCGATGTCAACGGCAACAATACTCGCTGGGGCTCGGCAAGCAACGTTTCCCTGCCCGAAGGCTCTACGGCCCAGGACCTTATTGAGACGGTTCTGAAGGCGAAGGGCATCGATTACAAGGCCTCCCAGAGTGGTGCATACTGGTCCATTACTTCGCCGTTCGAAGACAAGTCTTACGGCTATGATGGTGCGACCGGTAAATACTGGCATCTGTATATCAACGGAGAGTCCTCATCTCTCTGTGCCAACCAGGTCACGCTCAAGAGCGGCGATAAGGTTACGCTTGCCTATACCACCGACGATTCGGCCATGCCCGATCCCGACAAGATTGTCGTGGACCCGAATGCGACGACTCCTGATTGGAATGCCGAGTGGGCCGGCTACGGCAACAGTGGCAACGGTTCGACCGTAACGGATGCCAAGACGCCTGCGCAGGCCGCCGGTCTTAAGTGGGCCTTCGATTGGAAGGCCGAGTCTGGTCAGCAGTATGCCAACTGCAGCGAACCTGTCATCGCTAACGGCTTTGTGTATATTGCGACCGAGAACGAGCTCATTAAGATCGATTCGTCCACGGGCAAAAAGGTTGCCTCTGCGCCGCTTGCCTCCAAGGTGAGCTATACCTCTCGTCCGATCTATACCAATGGCCTTATCATCGTTCCGCTCAACGGCGGTGCGGTCCAGGCGATTACTGCAGACAAGCTGATCTGCAAGTGGCTGACGCCCGGTTTGACGGACTTGACGCAGAGCTCCTGCACCGTCGTTTCGGACGGCGAGTACGTCTATGTTGGTACGGTCGATATTTCGTATGACGAGAACTACAACGCGACCTACGGCAACGGCTCCCTTAAGCGTATCAAGATTGCCACGGGCGAAGTCTCTTGGCAGAACATTGACGCTTCCGAGGGCTATTACTGGACTGGTGCGGCTTTGACGGATAAGTATGCCATCGTTCCTACGAGCGCGGGCACGCTTAAGTGCATTGATAAGACGACGGGCGATGTCGTTTCGACCATGAAGCTCGGCGCTGTTGCAAATGCCGATTGCATTGCCGATCCGTCCAATGGTTCGACCTTCTATCAGATGACGCACGACGGAAAGCTCCATGTGATTTCGCTTTCGGCGAAGGGTGTACTGAGCGAGCAGAAGACGGTCGACTTGGGTCTTACTAATAACATGAGCGCACCGGCGGTGGCTGGTGACAATCTGATTGTCGGCGGACAGACGGCTACTGGCTCTGCTCTGGTTCTCTATAACCTGAAGACGGGTAAGACCACGATGGTCGCTGCTGCCGACGGCAAGGCGCTGCCGGCTGGCCTCAATGGCATTGCTGCTACTCCGCTGGTGAGTGTTCAGGGCGGCAAGACCTATGTGTACTTCACCGTTAACAGCGCGGATAGCAAGGATTACGTCAACTACTCTGCTGGCGGTGGCGTGTATCGCTATACGCTCGGCGATGCAGAGGCGACGCAGATTTATGATGCGGCTGGCCATTACCAGTACTGTGACTCTCCGGTCATTGCCGATGCATCTGGCAACCTGTACTACATCAATGATTCGGGCACGCTGTTCAAGCTCGGGGCCGTTGAGTCTTGGACGGTTGCCTTTAATTCCAACGGCGGGTCTGCTTGCGACACTAAGTTTGTTGCTACGGCCGACGGCAAGCTGGTCAAGCCGGCCGATCCGACGCGCGATGGCTACACTTTCGGCGGTTGGTATACCGATGAGGCTTGCACGCAGGCGTATGACTTCGGTACGCCGGTGACGGCCGACCTTACGTTGTATGCCAAGTGGACCAAGAATGCCGTTAACCCTGGCGGCAATGGCGGTGCTGGTTCCAACGGCGGTAGCGGTTCTGGTACCGGTTCCGGTACTGGCGCTGGCACGGGTTCTGGTTCCGGCTCGAAGGGCGGCGCTATTGCCCCGGGCAAGAAGCCGGTGACCAAGACAACAGTGTCAATCAAGACGGAGACCAAGGACGACAAGAAGTCCGACAAGAAGGACGAGAAGAAGTCTGACAAGAAGTCTGACAAGAAGTCTGACAAGAAGGACAGCAAGTCCGACAAGAAGTCCGATTCCAAGTCCGATACGGGCGCTGCTTCCACGACCACTGCTAAGAAGTCCTCTAGTGCTTCCGAGCAGGAGACTGGCACCAATCCGCTCGCCATCGTCGGCGTTGCCGCCGGCGTCATCGGTCTCGCCATCGTCGGCGTGTTCGTGTTCACCAAACGTCGGTAGGTGAGGGCTGTGTCCAATAAATCCAAGGACGCTGACCCCAAGCAACCAGATTCCTCGTTCATTCAGTTCGACGATTCAAAGCAACAGGGCGCCGCTTCGGCGGCGTCCGTCCCTCGACGGAAGGCGCTTCTTGGCGTTCTGACTGCCGCGTGCACCATTCTGATCGTCGTCTCGCTGGGCTTTGTCCATCCCTCCGAGAGTGGCGCCTGGTCCATTGACTGGATCATTCAGACCGTGACGGGGGAGAGCGTCGTCACCAAGGACACCAAGGCGTCTGGCTCGACTACGACTTCGGGCGAGGCCAGTTCCGAGGACTCCAAGTCATCGAATGATGCAAAAGACGAGTCAAAGGGTTCGAACGACGGCAAGGACGATTCTGAGTCTTCGGACAAGGAATCGGATAAAAGCTCGGATAGCAAGAAGTCCGATGGTCAGGACGGCAAGAAGTCTGGCGATAAATCCGCTGCCCAAAATACGGGAGCCGGTGATACTTCCAATGTGTCTGGCGGTGCTTCTTCGGGCGGTGGCCAGTCGTCTAATGGAGCCTCATCCTCTAATGGTGGAAACGCCTCCTCGGGCGGCCAGAGCGGCTCACAGGAGTCCAACTACGTTACGGTGACGGTTTCGGTCACATCGAGCGCTGTGGACAATCCTGTGTCCTCTGGTGGCACCTTTACCTTTAACGAAGGTGCTACCGTCTACGATGCCCTGTGCGCGCTGGGCCTTTCTGTCAACGCACACGGCTCATCGTACGGCACGTATGTTTCTGCGATTGGTGGTTTGGCCGAGAAACAGTACGGCGGCACGAGCGGCTGGATGTATTCCGTCAACGGCACAACGCCCATGACGGCCTGCAGTAACTACGTTCTCTCCAATGGCGACAACGTAGTCTGGTATTACGTTACAGGCTAGAGACCTCGACATATCGCACCAAACGGGCGGTTCGGACAAACATCCGGGCTGCCCGTTTTTCATGCGTAGAGGACTGGGTCGCCGGGTCTCTCGGCAAACAAAAAACCGGTTGGAACGGGAATTCCAACCGGTTATACATTCAAGCAAATAGTGAA
This sequence comes from uncultured Collinsella sp., assembly GCA_900542965.1. Taxonomy (GTDB): domain Bacteria; phylum Actinomycetota; class Coriobacteriia; order Coriobacteriales; family Coriobacteriaceae; genus Collinsella. The sequence continues at coordinate 16,231 of UQPY01000010.1, read as the reverse complement.
TCGACTACGACCGTGCGCCTTCGAGGAAGAAGCGGCGGCTGAAGTAGTTGTACCAGGTGACCAGGAACGTGGCGATGGCCTTCATGGCCTGGTAGCCGATGCTCAAAAACGTGACGCCCACAAACATGTACAGGTCGTTGAGACCTAAACCAATCACCGACAGGATGGTGAAGATCGTGAACTCGCGCTTGCGGCTCATACCCTCACGGTGGTCGAACACGTACTTCATGCTGAGCCAGTAGTTGACCACGACGGACGTGGTAAACGAGATCGTGGTGCTCATCAAAAAGTCGAGATGGAACAGCTCGACGAGCGCAATGAGCATGCCCCAGTCGATGCCAAAGGAGATAAGACCCACGACAGCGAACTTGAGGAATTGCTTAGTATGAGGTTGTGCCAGTGCCTTGCGCACGTAATCACATCCAATGCGTTGATGAATCGAGCAGAGGATACTTTAGAGCTTTTGCAAGGGAAACGTAAGGGCTTTGCCAAGAACTATACGAACTCGCCAAATATTCAAGAGGTAATCCGCAAACGTTGCAAATCTTGCCGTAAACGAGCAAAGCCCACGAACAACGCAGCGCTCGACGCGCGTCGTCCGTGGGCCCCGTAGTGCAACGAGGAGGCTGGGCTACTTGGTCTCGTCGCCCTCCAGGAAGATCTTTCGGGTCACAAAGTTGTAGACCATAACAAGCGCGGTGGCGCAGATCTTGGCGATATTGGCCTCGATCCCCAGGCCGGCGTTGAGCGCCAGCACGATACCGTCGTTGAGCGCCAGGCCGATCACAGACAGCACGACAAAGATGATGAACTCGCGGCGGCGACTCATGCCATCCTTGTGCGCAAACACGTACTTCATGCTCGCGACGTAGTTAAAGATGAGCGAGACGATAAAGCCGCTGGTATTGGCGATCAGGATGTTAAGGCCCAGGCCGTAGTGGAGCAGATTCATGATGCCAAAGTCGATGACCGTGGCGACGACGCCGACGACGCCAAACTTCATGATCTGCGCAAGGAGCTTTTGCATGGTACCTGCCTTAGGGTGGCGCCGGGGCGCCGTGGGGATGATGAACTCAGCAAGTTTAGCCAATCCCCACGGGTGGAGCTAGGCGCGCTCCTCGATAGCACCGTTTCTATATGCATCGAGCAATTGGCGTAGGTCCTGGATCTGGCTGCGGATCTTGGCACCCGTATCGGTGTCGCTTACCATGCGGCGGCGGTTGGCCTCGTCAAAGCGGTTGGTCTCGCTCTCGATGTCTACATTGCGGGTAAGTGCTTCGGCAACCGTGGTAAAGGCTTGGTGAGACTTAAGACGACATCCGCGAGAACTGGAGATAAGCGTGTAGCCGGCGATGCCCGTCTTGGGATGGTAGGCGCGGCAGAAGCCGCCATCGATGACCAGCAGCTTGCCCTCGGCTCGGATAGGCTGCTCGCCCTTGGTGGTCTTGACGGGCGTATGGCCATTGATGAGGTGGCCGGTCGGCGAACATGCCATGGGGGCAACACCGAACTCGCGCATGATGTCGTCGCAGACCGAGGGCGACTTGGTTAGCGTAAAGTACGGGTCCATCGGCTCGACCCAGGTGCTCTTATCGGCGATATAGGCGCGCTCAAAGGTACGCACCAGGCGTCCGCTGGCGGGTGAGTTAAAGCCGATCCACAGGTACCACATCCAGTCGAGGGCGTCGCGGTCGCCCACGCGCCAGGCGCGGCGGGCGATGCGGTCGCAAAAATCGAGATAATCACGGCCGGCGTGCCAGGTACCCAGGCAGTTCATGCTGCTAAAGGTGCCGTCTTCGTTGAGCGGCACGCAGCCATGGAACAGCAGGTTGCCGTTGGTGACCTTATACATCGAGCCGTGGGTGTAGAGGAAATCGATATGGCGATGCAGATGATCGGCGGTGACAAACTCGGACACGAGCTTGTCGATGATGTGTTGCTCCTGGGGCGTGAGCGTGTAGGGGTCCGTCGGGTCGACGGTGGGGAAGTCGTTGGTCGTGAGCGGCCACACGCTGCCGTCGGCGAGCGTGACCGTGCCGGTGTCGTGGTCAATCTTGTCGAGCAGCAGACGGTCGGCCATGTCGAACTCGGGGTGACGCTGGATAATCTGGCCCTCGAGTTTAAAGAGCAGCACGTTGATGGCCTTGATTAGCGGGGTGATGGACTCACCAGCGGTGTAGGTGGCATCGGCAAAGGCGACGAGCTCGCGCAGCGAGATGCCATAGTCGTTCTCGAGGATCTCGTAATTGTCGTAGCGCAGATTGTTGCGCAGCACCGTGGCGATGCAGGCGGGCTCACCGGCCGCAGCGCCCATCCACAGCAGGTCGTGGTTGCCCCACTGGATGTCGAGCGAATGGTAGGTGAGCAGGCGGTCCATAATCTTGGCAGCGCCGCCGCCACGGTCGAAGATATCGCCCACCAGGTGCAGGTGGTCGACGGCCAGGCGCTTGATGAGCGAGGCGAGCGACTCGATAAAGTCGTCGGCGCTTGCGGTCTCCAGGATGGATTCGATAATGCGCTCGTGATAACGCACGCGATAGTTGTTCTCGTCTGGATGCGTGTGCAGCAACTCGTCGATGATGTAGGCGTAATCGAGTGGGATGGCCTTACGCACCTTGGAGCGCGTATAGCGGCTCGAAAGCGAGCGGGCAACCATGATGAGCTGGTCGAGCATTGTCTTGTACCAGGTGGGGGAGTCTTCGCGCTGGCTGCGGACCAGCTCGATCTTCTCGCGCGGGTAGTAGATGAGCGTGCACAGCTCGCCCTTTTCGTCAAAGGTGAGCGTGTCGCCAAAGATCTCGTCGACATGTTCGCGCACGACACCCGAGCAGTTGTTGAGGATGTGCATAAAGGCTTCGTACTCGCCGTGCACGTCGCTCATAAAATGCTCGGTGCCTTTGGGCAGGTTGAGAATGGCCGAGAGATTGATGATCTCGGTAAACGCGGATTGCTCGGTGGGAAATTGTCTCGACAGCAGACGCAGATACTTAAAGTCTTGCGGATTGCGATCGAATGCGACCATGAAACACCTTCCGATATGGTTGGCAAAACTGATAAAACAGCGTCAAGCGTTTATCAGTATGCGCCGGCTTTGTTTCGATTTTGCGCCGGTGGCTGAATTGTCAGCTGAACGGTTTGCTAAATCGATTTAGTTGAGGTTGATGTGTCGGTTAAGTGGAGACGAAGGGGATGATTTTGCCCATGTTGGCCCATGGCGGGGATGGGGATGTTGATGATAAAGATATTCAATGCCAATGGTTCGAATTGGTAAATAGTGGACATTTGTATCGTATTTAGGCTTGCTGTGCGATAATTTGCGTAGCAATACTTAAGGAGCCTCATATGAGTGATTTTGTCCTGACCTGTGAATCCGCCGCCGATCGAACCCGTGAGTTCTTTGCGTCGCGCAATATCCCTGTCGTGTGTTTTCATTACGAGATCGACGAGGTTGTCTATACGGACGATCTGTATCAGTCGATTGCGCCGGACGAGTTTTTTGCCCAGATTGCCGCGGGCGCCATGCCCAAGACGTCTCAGGTGAGCGTGGGTGAGTACGAGGAGTTTTGGGAGCCGTTTGTTGCCGAGGGTAAAGACGTGCTGCACCTGACGTTGTCGTCGGGTATTTCGGGCACGTATGGATCGGCCTGCGTTGCGGCGCAGATGCTCGCGGATCGCTATCCCCAGGGCGGCAAGGTGCGCGTCATCGATTCGCTGGGGGCGTCTTCGGGCTTTGGCCTATTGCTGGAATATGCCGCCGACGTTCGCGATAGCGGCGCTTCGCTCGACGAGACGGCCGCGTGGATTGAGGAGCATAAACTCAACCTGCACCACTGGTTCTTCTCGACCGATCTGTCGAGCTACCTGCGCGGCGGTCGCATTTCGGCCGCGAGCGCGATTATCGGCACGGCGCTTAAGATTTGCCCACTTATGACGGTCGATTGCGAAGGTGGGCTGTCGCCACGTGAGAAGATTCGCACTAAGAAGCGCGCGATTTCCGAGATGGCTAAGACCATGATGGCGCACGTGCAGGACGGTGCGGATTATTCGGGTAAGTGCATCTTGTCCCATTCGGCGTGCCGCGAGGATGCCGAGGCCGTTGCGGTGCTGATTGAGGAACAAATTCCGCAGCTCAAAGGCAAGATTGAGATCAACAATATCGGTGCTCTGATCGGTTCGCACACCGGACCTGGTACGATGGCGCTCTTCTTTATGGGCGACAAGCGCGTGGATTAATTTGCCCCGTCACGTCGCTGCATGATTGCTCAAACGAAAACGGCCCGCCTCACATTTGTGGGGCGGGCCTTGCTGTTGGGGTTAGCGTTTCTTGCCACGGAAGAAGAAGCCGTGCAGCGAGGGCTTGAGGCCGCGATTGGCGCGATGCTCCTCGACGCGCTTATGGATCGAGGCGGCACGTTCGAGCACCTCATCGGGAATCGGCACGTCGGGATTCATGTTCTCGACCTGACTGACCTCGGCGGCGGCGACCTGGTCGATAATGGGCACGTCGTCGCGCGAGATGGCGGGCGTCGCGTCTTCTTTCATTTTGCGGTAGCGCTGCATCATGTCGGTCTGCAGCTGCTGAGCCGAAGGCGGTGTCCAGATGATGGCGTTGGCACCGGCGGCGATGGTCTCACGGATGCTCTCGGGCGTCTTGCCGCCCGGTGCGATGAGCGGCAGGTTGGGATAGTGTTCGCGCAGCTCGCGTAGGACCTGGGGCGTGTTTTTGCCGGCTGCGATGTTGAGGATCTTGGCTCCGGCGCGCACTTTGGCATGCGCATCATCGTCGCAACGTACGACCGTGGCGATGACGGGGATGTCGGCGATGTTGGTGATGTGCTCGACCATCTCGGCAGTGGCGGGGGAGTTGACCACGCAGCCCGCCGCGCCCTGCATCTCGGAGACGGCTGCCATCTGTACGGAGCGCTTACCGGTCGTAGTTCCGCCGCCCACGCCTACAAAGACCGGGCACTCGGCGACGGTCAACAGCGCCTGCGTAATGGCCGGCTGAGGCGTGAAGGGGTAAACGGCAAAGACGGCATCGGCGTTGGAGTTGCGGATGACCGCGACGTCGGTGGTGTAGATAAGCGACTTGATACGACGACCGAAGAGCGTAAAGCCGCTGGCCTCCTCGATTTCGTCGGGCATGCGGAGGGCCGCCTTTCGCAAACGCCCGTCGATGGGCAGCGGCTCCATGGGAAGCAGTCCGTTGGGGGTCACGGCTACCTGGGGCTCGGTGAACTCGTCTGCGAGCTCGACCTCGGAAAAATCGACCGAGGCGACGATGTCCTCGTGAACCTCGGCGGGAACATCGATGGGAGCTTGGTCGTTAGTCGCGGCAGGCGCATCGAAGGAGCTGGTGCCGACAAAGGCGTCGACGCGCTCGTTTAGGTCGTTGAGGGTATCCATGGATCCTCGATTCTATGTGATGGTGGCCGGCAAGGTGCCGGCAGCGTTGTGCTTGCTAAATCGTTTGACGAGTTGATTTTTCCCCGCCGCGCCATCCGTTAGACCGAAGGGTTGGCGAACGTGAAGGAGCTGTGGTGGCGGGTATTGAGGTGCTATCTTGAATGTCCCGTTTAAAAGAGAGGTGACGCGGAATGGAATTCACAGCAATGTTGGGCTCGATTGGCCTGTGTGTGGGCGCAATCGTAGCCGCCGCGGTCATCTACTTTGTGGTTACGGCCATTAAAGGCAAAAGAGCCGAGCGTAAGGAACGCGAGGCACTTAAGCAGCACCGTGACCAGCAGGACAAGCGCGCACAAAGATAGCTTGTTGAGTTTTGAATCCGTGCGCTAGCTGCGTTTTCGGATCAGGGCGATGTAGAAGCCCTCAAAGTCGCGGCTGGGCGGAATGGTGAGCGTGCCGGGCATACCGTTGGCGACGGACGAGACGTGGCCGGCGGCGATGGCCTCGGTGAGGGCGTTGCTCTCGACGCGCGGCTCTTCGCCAGCTTCCTGAGCACGGCGCGTTTCGCTTTCGCTCGGCGTGCCATCGAGGGGGATAAGCTCGCAGTCCATGTGCTTGTCGAGGGCCTCTTGCAGGGCATCCTCGTTTTCCTGCGGCAAGATCGAACACGTCGAATAGACGAGCGTGCCGCCCGGTTTGAGGGCTCCCATGGCGCGGTCCAGAAGTGCTCGCTGCGAGCGGGCGCACTTGCCGAGCAACTGCTCGGTGAGGCCGCGCAGACTCTTCTCGTTGCCGCTGATGACGGTGCCCGTGCCGGTGCAGGGAGCGTCGAGCAGGATGCGGTCAAAGCGGAAGAACTCATCGAGCTCGCGTGCGTCGATACGCATGACAGGCACGTTTTTGGCACCCTGGCGATGGAGGTTTGACTCGAGCTTCTCGGCGCGGGGAATGCTCATCTCGCAGGCCGTGAGGTGCGCCTGTCCCTGCGTGAGGGCGGCGATCTGCGTCGTCTTGCCGCCGGGGGCTGCGCACATGTCCAGAATGTCCTCGCCCGCCTGGGCGCCCAGGACCAACGGCGGCATCATGGACGACAGACTTTGCAAGTAGATCTTGCCGTCGCGGTAGATGTCGAGGTCCCACAGGTCGGATACCTGGGCCTCGGGCAGGATGAAAGCGTCCGGGTACCAGGCAACGGTTTGGTGCGCGATGCCGGCCTCGTCGAGCGCGGCGGCGATGTCTTCGGCGGTCGCCCTGAGCGTGTTGGCGCGCAGTGTGACTGGGCGTGTGGCCGCGGCGCCAAAGCCTTCGATCATGAGCTGAGCATCGGCGGGTGCATAGGCGCCGGCGACCGTGTCGACCACAAAGCGCGGCAGGTCGGCGGCGCAGGGAAGGGCGGCAAGCTGGTCGGAAAGCTCGGTAGCAGCAAACTGCCTGAGCTTGAGCTCGGCCTTGACCTGCTTTTTCTGCTTACGACGACGCGGCTTGGACATCCGTCTTTCCTTCCACCTAAATGATTATTCTGGGACGGGGATTAAAACATCATTCCATGACCCCCGTCACAAAAGACTGTACTGTGGCGCCCGGGAATGATTTTTTAATCCCCGTCCCAGAATAATCATTCCCGGGCGCGTTGCTGCAGGCGTGCTTTAGTACTGGCTCTCGTGCTTGCTGAAGAAGTCGAAGCGCGGGGGCAGCGGCTTTACGCGGTGCTCGCCGGGCTTCTCGCCCAGGCTCTCCACAAACTCATCCGTGGAGGCGAAGATGTTATCCCAGCTAAAGAAGGCGACCGGGTCAACGTCGAAGTACTCGCAGATGAGCTCGCAGCCGGCCGGCACAATACCGTGCATCAGGACGGTCGCCACGCGCAGCTCGGTAAAGGCGTCGACGAGCGCCTGCGTCATCGCGGCATTGGCCGGCTCGCCCTCGAGCTTGTTGGCGGCCTTGGAGGCATCGCTCCAGCGCTTGTTGGCGGCACGCAGGTAGTCGTCGCACACGGCGAGCGCGCGGTGCGTCTCGAACTTGTACATGGCCTGCTCAAAGGCGAGGGCAGCCTGCTCGGCGGCCTCGACCACGGCGGCAGAAGCCGCGCCGGCGGGGATACAGCCGTTGCGATAGGGGCTCTCGTCGCCCTCCTTGACGGCGACGCCGTAGAAGCAGCTGCGGGCCAGACGGTTGAACACGCCGGTCAAAAGGGCGCTCTCCTTAAGGGCCGGATCGATGACGCGCTTGTCGTCGCAGGCGCGCACCTCGTTGCCGTCCTTGTCCTTGCCAGTCACACGCGTGTCGTATGCCTTGGGGCTAAAGCTCACTGGCTTCTCGGACAGGCCGAGCGACAGCCAGTGCGCGCGCATCTGCTCGCAGGTGTAGTGGTTGAGCAGGTCGTCTGCCGGCGGGGGAGGCGTCTGCGAGGACGAGCTGGCCTTTTTGCCCATGTAGAGCAGGTGGTAGCAGGCGCTGACGGTGCTCTGCGTGAGGTCCCAGCCCAGGGCCTCCCACATGGCGGTCTGCGCGATGCAGTAGAAATAGATGTTGTCCTGACCGATAAACTGGTAGATCTGTGCGTCGTCCGAGCACCACCAGTCGCGCCAGTCGAGCGAGCTGTGCTGGTAGGTGGGCGCGGGCACCTGCGTGGAGTCGGCAGCGGGCTCGCCCATGAGGGCGGCATCCTGGGCGGCGACGCCCTCGGTCACGCCGGCGGCCTTGGCATCGCGTGCGAGCACGGTGCGGGTGTAGCTGATGGGCGCCCACAGGCTCTCGGGCCAGCACCAGCAGGTGACGTCGTTCACGCCGTCGACCTCGGGCACCGGAACGCCCCAGTCGATGTTGCCGGTGATGCGGAAGGGCACGAGCGCTTTGCCGCTGCGGAAGCGCACGCCGCCGTTGGCGAGCACCGCATGGGCGTCGTCGCGCTCCTTCCAGCTGGGGAAGGTGACGGTAAAGCTGCTCTTGTTGCCCTCGGGTTCCAGCACGGTGTGCTCGGGGAGCTGGTCCTCGACGGCATCGAAGGCCTCGCGGAACTTGTTCTGGATGTAGAGCTGAGCCGGCAGCAGCCACTCCTCCATGGTCTTGGAGACCACGGAGCGAACCTGCGGGTTCTGGGCGAGCTTGGCGGTATAGGTCTTCATAAAGTCGAGGTAGGCCGGCAGATCAAAGTAGAGATTGTCGACTGGGCGCAGCTCGGGCACCTCGCCGGTGAGCTGGCTCTTGGGCGCGATGAGCTCCTCGGGCTCAAACTGGTGACCCAGGTCGCACTCGTCGGCGTACGCCTTCTCGGACTTGCAGCCCTGGATGGGGCAGCGGCCGATCACCTGACGGCCGTTGAGGAACGTGCCGGCCTTGGCGTCGTAGAACTGCAGCGTGGAGCGCTTGGAGATGGTGCCCTGCTCGTGCAGGCGCTTGATAATCTCGGCGGTCACCTCGTTGTGAATCTGCGCAGCCGGCTCAAGGCCCGAGCCGCCGTAGATATCGCAGCTGATGTTGTAGTTGTTGAGGGTCGCGGCCTGGCGGGAGTGGTTGGACTCGACATACTCGCTAATGGACTTGTCGTAGCCCTCGTTCTCCTTGAGCTTGCGGTAGCTCTCCATGATGGGCGAGCCGTAGCAGTCGGTGCCCGAGGTGAAGATGACGTTCTCGCGGCCCAGGCGGTCGCGCAGGAAGCGGGCGAAGAAGTCGGCCGGGACAAAGACGCCACCGACGTGGCCAAAGTGCAGGCCCTTGTTGCCGTAGGGCTCGCCGGCGGTAACGATGGCGCGGCGCGGCCAGCTGGGACGATCGTTCATGGAGTATTTGGATGCCATGGGACTCCTTCGCATATGGTGAGAGCACGGCCGGGCGCGAGGCTCGGCGGCGCGGTGGTCAATTCGTGCATATCGTTCGACATTATCGCACATGCGGGCGGGTACGTGGCAGGGGCGCTATCCTAAGATGCTATGAATGAGATTTCCAACATACATGCGTTTGAGGACGAGGATTTTCTACACGCTTGCTTCGTGTGGGGGATGGTCGTCGTCGGCGTGTTTGCCGTGTGCCTGGTGCCGGTGTTTATGCTGCTGGGCGGGCCTGCGGATCTGGATGCGGCTGACGCGGGCGGCTGGATGGCTGTTGTGGGCTGGATAGTCGGCTTGGCTGCGATCTCAATGGCGTCGTTCGCCGTGCACGAGCTGGTGCACGCGGTGTTCTTTAAGCTGCTGGCGCCTGCTGGCGCGAAGGTGACCTTTGGGGCGAATCGCGAGACGGCGATGATCTATGCCTGCGCCGAGGGGATTGTGTATTCGCGCCGGCGGTATATGGCAATTTGCCTGGCGCCGACGGTTGTTGTGACGACAGCGTTTGCCCTGGGGTTTGCGCTTTCGGGCTATCCGCTGCTGTGCTATCTGGCTGCCGGCTTGCATTTGTCGGGCTGTGTAGGCGACTGGTATTACGTGCGGACCATTTTGCGCGACCGCCGCATTATCGCCTGCGAGGATACGTCCTTTGGCGTGCGCTTTTTTGGGTGAGGAGATGTCGATGAAGTCGTTGTTGCTGCATGCGTGCTGTGCACCATGCTCGCTTGAGCCGGTTCGCCTGCTGCGCGAGGAGGGGTTTGAGCCCACGATTTGCTGGACCAACCCCAATATTCAACCGCGCGATGAATGGCAGCGCCGCTTGGACGAGCTGCGCCGGTGGTGTGCCGATGGCGACATCGAGCTCATCGAGGCAGGGGAGGACCGCGATCGCTGGGAGACCGGCGTGGCACCGCTGGGTGCCGATCGGCCTCGTCGCTGTCGCGCGTGCTATGCCCTGCGTCTGGCCGAGGCGTGCCGCGTGGCTCGGGAGCGCGGGTTTGAATACGTGGGCACGACGCTCGCCGTCTCTCCGTATCAGTTGTTCGACACCTGCAATGACGTGCTCGAGCGTTTGGCTGCCGCCCGCGGTCTCACTCCGGTGATTCGCGATTTTCGCCCGTATTATCCCGAGGCCACGCGCCGTTCGCGCGAACTGGGCATGTATCGACAGAACTACTGCGGCTGCCGCTTTTCTGCTGTCGAGGCGGCCATGGACCGCGCTCGCATTCGCGACGAGCGCAAGGCTGCCAAAAAGTAGTTCGTTTGGGACGTCAGCCTGCTAGGATGTAGAGCGGACTTTAGCTATATAAGGAGTATCAGACGTGTCTATGCGTACCGATGATTTTGACTACAACCTTCCTGAGGAACTGATTGCCCAGGCTCCTGCCGAGCCGCGCGACTCCTGCCGCCTGCTGGTGGTGGATCGCAAAGGCTCCCAGGCGGGGAAGCCGCTGGAGCACGGCGGTACTGTTGAGCACCGCATCTTCCGCGACATCATCGACTATATCGAGCCGGGCGACGTGCTCGTCATCAACCAGACGCGCGTGATGCCGGCCCGCCTGATCGGTCGCAAAGCCGGCTCGGGTGGCGTGGTCGAGACGCTGCTGCTCAAGCGCCGTGAGGATGTGGATCCGCTCGGCCATGTGTGGGAGTGCCTGGTCAAGCCGGGCAAGCGCCTGAAGCCCGGTGCTCAGATTGAGTATCGCGCCGGTGGCGCCCATGCGCCCGAGGGGGCTCCCGTGGTGCTGACGGCCGAGGTCATCGACTTTGTCACCGATAGCCGCGGTGGCCGTCTGGTGCGCTTTGAGCCGGCCGGTTGCAATGCCGCCGGCGACCCGCGCACGCTCGACGAGGCCATCCATGCTGCCGGCCACGTGCCGCTGCCGCCCTACATTACCGATTACGAGGGCGACCCCGAGAAGTACCAGACCGTCTACGCCATGAAGGAAGAGCACTCGGCTGCCGCTCCCACGGCGGGTCTGCACTTTACGCCCGAGCTTATGGCTGCCATCGAGGCCAAGGGTGCCAAGTTTGCCGCCGTCGAACTCGAGGTGGGCATCGATACCTTCCGTCTGGTGGAGGAGGACGATCCCACGCAGCATGTGATGCACACCGAGCGCTACCACGTGTCGCAGGAGGTTGTCGACGCCGTGCATAAGGCGAAGGCCGAGGGCCATCGTGTGATTGCTGTCGGTACCACGGCGGTGCGCTCGCTCGAAAGCGCGTTTGACGCCGATGCTCCGGTGTCCGATCCGGCTGTGACGGCGCGCTATTTTGAGGGCCGCGAGGACGGGGCCGATACGCTTGGCCGCGGTGACATCGTGGTGCGCGAGAACGCGACGACGCAGCTCTACCTCATGCCCGGCTCGACCTATCACGTGGTCGACGCGCTGATCACGAACTTCCACGTGCCGCGCTCTACGCTCATGATGCTCGTGAGCGCACTTGCCACTCGCGACCAGATCATGGATGCCTACGCCGCCGCCATCGAGGAGCGCTACCGCTTCTTCAGCTTTGGTGACGCGATGCTCATTTGTTAGTTACGCGGTTCTACGAACCGCGTAACTGCTCGACGCTGCAAACGCCCCTAAGCGGCAATCTGACGTTCAATCGTCGGGCATGACCAAAAGGTCAATGCCCTCCTCTTTCACGTCACCTTGCTCGCTTAGGGGCGTTTTCGCTGACTTCGCCAAAACATTGGCGTTGCCGTTGTTGGCACTTGGGGACGTTCCTTATGTGCCGGCACCTGGGGACACTCCTTATGTCCAAGAGATTGGTGCAAGAGGGGTAGGTTGCCTTGCGTCGATCTAAATAAGTTGCGGTGAGATAGTTCTTGAATTGGCCTTTTTGGGGCTAAACAGGAACTATCTCACCGCAACTGCGTTGAGCGTTTTTTGGCAGCTGGTTTACTTGCTTGCGAACAGCCAGACCAGGATGATCACCAGGATTGCGGCGACTATGCAGACGATGGCGCCGGTGAATTTGATGCGTGAGTCGCGGGTGCGCTCTCGTACGTCGTCTTCGGCGGCCTCGAGCTGGTCGACTTCTTGCTCGGTCTCGGCGTGTTCGGCTTTGTCTCGGGCCAAGGATCCTGCAAGCGACTCAGTGATTTCTGGGTGGTCGTGCACCTCGGTCGCCTGTTCGATGATCGACTGTGCATGTGCGGCATCTGCTTGGGCGTTGGCGATGGTCTGCTCCTGCTCGCGGCGTGCCTTGTCCTCCGTGGCGATCTTCTCGCGCAGTTCGCGCTGACGAGTCGCGGCGGCGGTCTTTGCCGTCTGCAGCTCGTCGCGCGCGGCATCGGCTTCGGTTGTCACGGCTTGGTGCGCGCGTTTTGCGTCGGCGATAGGGGCTTGAGCCTGCTCGACGGCCTGCTCGGCTGCGGCAAGCGAGTGCTCAAGGTCGGCGGTGATGCGCGGGACATCTTCTTCGGCTTTACGCAGGGCATCTGCCGTGTCGGAAATCTGCATCGAGAGCTCGCTGGTGCGCACCGTATAGTTGGCGGGATTTGCCGAGGGATTGCGTTGCAGCTCGGCATACTCATGACGCAGCGTCTCGAGCTGGGCGCGCGTGGCGTCGACGGTTTGTTGTGCGGCGGCAATGCCGGCGTCTCGCTCTGCCTTCACCTTGTCGCGGATGCGCTTGGAATCCTCAAGACGTCGAACGAGGCGGTTGCCGGTCTCGCGTGAGCTCGCCTCGCGGGCCTCCACGGCGTCGAGCGCGGCCTTCAGACGGAGCTCAGTCGCGTCATCCTCTGTCTTCATTTGTTCGAGCTGACCCTTGAGCTCTGTCGCTTTGGAGGCGTGGGCATCACGGTCAATCTCGGCGGCCGCTGCAGTCTTTTGGGCCGTGGCAATCGCCTGGCGCTGGTCGGCGACGATCTGGTCGTAGCGGCCTGCGATATCCTGGCGCGTCTCGAGTTCCTCGGCCTGATCGGCAATGCGCTGCTCAAGTTCGGCCAGGTGGGCGCGGGCATCGGCAAGTGCCTTTTTCGCGGCGTTCATCTCGCGCATGGCCGAGGCACCCTGGGCGATAAAGGTGCCCACGGCGTTCGCAGTGTTCGAGACAGCGGTCCCCAGATCGCGGCTCGCGGCGGAGGAGTGCGGGGCGGTCGGGCGAGCGGTGTCGGCAGCGTCCGCATCGGCAGTCTGCGGCGCGGCGATATTGCCGGTACCGCCCTCGACCACAGAAAAGCCTGCTGCGTGCGGATCGACCGCATCGGCGCCAATCGTGGGGTGCTCGAGCTGGAGAAACGAGGGCATGGTACTGCCCTGGTCGGCAACCGGAGTCTCGCCGGGCACAAAGGTCGAGGCCGCCTCGGCGGCCTCCTCTTCCTCGGCATCAATATCGGCATCGGCGACGGCGTCTTTCATCGCTTTGACGGCATCCATCATGGAGTCCATGACGGCATCGAGCTCTTCTTCCGAAGACACCTCGATGGGGCCTGCCGCCTGTGGCGCGGGGTCTGTGTCGGGTTCGGCATCGCTCGGCTCCGGCTGCTCGCTTTCGTCATGCTCGACAGTATCGTCTGTGTCTGTTGCTTTATCCGCATCGGCGTGCACATCTGCGGCAGCGGGCGCATCTGCGGTGGCGGGCGCATCGGTGGAGGCGTCGACGCAGGTAGGAGTATCGCAGTCGTCGACGGCGTCTGCGGAATGATCAATATGCTCTTGAGTCTGGGGGTCCAGCTCGTCTGTCATAGGCATGTGCTCCTCATCGTTGTTTGTCACCCTATGATAAGGTCTCGCGCCGACATCCCGCGCGCCGCAGCAAAGTTTCAAAACGTGTTCGATGGCTCGATCTGATAACAATAACTCGGCCGTTTTATCCAGTTTGTACTTGACAATCCCTTCGCCGAACTACGTGGTGCCGTTCGCCTACCGCGGTCTTTTATTTTTGCTTGAACACGCTAAAGTTGCATCTCAGCTTTTGGCGCGTGAAGTTGGATACGCGCAGTCGGCGGGCGTGCCCGTCGCGATTTGAAAGGACTTTGTATGGGACTTTTCACTGGTAAGACCGTGATCGTCACCGGCGGCGGCAAGGCCACGCTTAAGGACGGTTCCGCTGGCTCCATCGGCTACGGCATCGATATCGCATTTGCCAAGGAGGGCGCGAACCTCGTCATCACCGGCCGCAACGTCGCCAAGCTCGAGGCCGCCAAGGAGTCTCTCGAGGCCGAGTACGGTGTCAAGGTTCTGCCTGTTCAGGCCGATGTCTCGGCTGGTCAGGACAACGAGGCCGTCGTCCAGAACGTCATCGACAAGGCCATTGAGGAGTTCGGCCGCATCGACGCCGTCGTCAACAATGCTCAGGCTAGCGCCTCGGGCGTGACCATCGCCGATCACACCATGGATCAGTTTAACCTGGCCATTTACTCCGGTCTGTATGCTACCTATCTGTACATGCAGAAGGCCTATCCGCACCTGAAGGAGACCAAGGGCTCCGTGGTCAACTTTGCCTCGGGCGCCGGCCTGTTTGGCAACTATGGCCAGTGCAGCTATGCTGCCGCCAAGGAGGGCATCCGCGGCCTGACCCGCGTTGCCGCCAACGAGTGGGGCAAGGACGGCATCAACGTCAACATCGTGTGCCCGCTTGCTTGGACCGCTGCGCTCGAGAACTTCCAGGATGCCTATCCCGAGGCGTTCAAGGCCAACGTCCACATGCCGCCGGCTGGTCACTACGGCGACGTCGAGAAGGAAATCGGCCGCGTGGTCGTTCAGCTCTGCGGTCCCGACTTTAAGTACATGAACGGCGAGACCGTCACCCTCGAGGGTGGCATGGGCCAGCGGCCGTAGGGGTTACGTCTCAGGTTCCGCCGTTCTAACGAACGGCGGACCAGCCGACGCTGCGCGGTCACCAGAGCGACAACTTGTCATTCAAAGAGGACGGCATGACCAGAAGGTCTATGCCGTCCTCTTTTAATATGAGCAGGACATTGTCAAGAGGCAAAATCGGGCCTGGCCCCAACGATATGGGGTCAGGCCCTCTCCCTATATCAACCCGTCCGCGGCGACCTCGGCGTGTCTTCCCGACGCTCGTCTTTGCAGTTTAATATCCGCCCGTGGCGATCTCTCGCTGGGCAATCCGTTGCTACGGCTGAGGCTTCTTCGTCGAACCGACAGTCTGTGCACGCGTGTGGCGCCCTGGGCGCTCGCAGAAAAGGGACCTGAGGTTCGCCTCAACGGCTTCGGATCGAACCGCTTCCGGGGTGATCGGCTTATGTGCGGGGGACCGGCCCCCTACGCCTCCTCGGCCATGAGGCCGACCGCCCACACCCAGCAGGCGAGCTCGCGCGCCGTGGCCACGTTCGCCTTGTTGCCGTGGACCCCGCGCGCGAGCAGCGCCTCCCGCCTCTCGGCCAGCCTCCGCACGCCCTTGGCGGCATGCCTGCGGGCGACCCGGTCCGGGGCCTGGCCCCTGGCGAGGTCCTTCGGCCGCCCCGAGCACGTCAGGTAGTGCCACGCGGCCTCGACCAGCGCCTTCCTCAGGTGCTTGTTGCCGGCCTTGGTGATCGCGCCCCTGCGGTCGCTCTCCCCGCTGGAGTGCTCGGAGGGCGTCAGGCCGACCCACGCGGCGAACGAGCGGGCGTTCCCGAACCTGGAGAACTCGCCGGCCTCGAAGACGAGGTCGGCGGCCGTCGCGGTGTCGACGCCCTTGAGGCAGCGCAGGGAGTCGACCCTCCTCCTCCACCTGGGCTTGCGGGCCTCGGCCTCGACGAGCCCCTCGAGCCTCGCCTTCTCCTCCGCCGCCCGCCTGACCGCGTCGACGTAGTAGGCGAGCACGTCGTTGTCGGCCCCCTCCGCGAACCTTATCGACTCGATCCAGGACCAGTGCGCCCGGGTCCAGTTGCCCTTCCTGCGGCCGGTGGGCGTCCTCTCGTCGAAGGCGAGCCCGTGCCTGAGCAGGAACTTGGAGAGCCGCTGCTTCGCGCGAGAGAGGTCGTCCCTGTTAGCGTCAATCTATTTTTCACCAGTTTCGCTAAACAGGCGCGCCGTTCGCGC
>UQPY01000009.1 GCA_900542965.1 uncultured Collinsella sp. | reverse complement strand
ACCTTCTGGTCATGCCTTGCTCTTTGAATGACAAATTGTCGCTCTGGGCGGCGCGCAGCGTCGGCTGGTCCGCCGTTCGTTAGAACGGCGGAACGAAGGGCAGCGTCGAGTTGTTACGCGGTTTGGTAAAACCGCGTAACGACCCAACTACATCAAGTTACAAACAGCTGCCGCGAAGGCTACGGGGTCCTCGGGGAGGATGCCCTCGACGAGCAGGGCCTGGTCGTAGAGCAGGCCGGAGTACTGCTTGATCTTGTCGGCGTCGCCCGCCTTCTGGGCAGCGACGAGCTTGGCGAAGACCGGGTGCTTAGCGTTGAGCTCGAGCACACGCTGGCTCTTGGGCATACCGTCGGGCGCGCCCTCGGGACCCTTCTGAAGCACCTTCTCCATCTCGAGCGAAAGCGGACCCTCGGTGGTGATGCAGGCGGGAGCGTCAGTCAGGCGCGCGGAGACGGCAACCTTCTCGACCTTGTCGCCGAGCGCCTCCTTCATGGCGTTAAAGAGGTCCTCGTTCTCCTTGGTAGCGTCCTCGGCCTCCTTCTTCTCGTCATCGGTCGCCAAGTCAAGATCGCCGGTCGCGACGTTCTTGAGCTCCAGGTGACGATCCTCGACCTCAGGCTCGGCACCATCGGCAACTGCCTTCTCGGCAGCCTCGCGAGCAGCGTCATCCTCGTAGACCTTGGGCATATCGGCAGCCACGTACTCACGCATGGCCTGGAAGGTGAACTCATCCACGTCCTGCGTCAGCAGCAGTACATCGTAGCCGCGGTCGAGCACGCCCTTTACCACGGGCATCTTGGCCAAGCGCTCACGCGAGTCGCCGGCGGCGTAGTAGATGGCCTTCTGATCCTCGGGCATGCCCTTGGCATACTCGGCAAGGGTGATCATCTTCTGCTCCTTGGCAGACCAGAACAGCAGCAGGTCGGCGAGCTCATCGGCCTTCATGCCATAGCTCGAGTAGATGCCGTACTTAAGACCGCGACCAAAGTTCTCAAAGAACTTCTCGTATGCCTCGCGGTCGTTGTCGCGCATGTCCTCGAGATCGGCGGTGATCTTCTTCTCGACACGCTTGGCAATGGCCTTGAGCTGACGATTCTGCTGCAGCGTCTCACGCGAAATATTGAGCGTCACGTCGGCAGAGTCCACGACACCGCGCACAAAGTTGTAGTAGTCGGGCAGCAGGTCGTCGCACTTCTCCATAATCAGCACGTTGGAGCTATAGAGCGCCAGGCCCTTCTCGTAGTCCTTGCTGTACAGATCGAACGGGGCGCGACCCGGCACAAACAGCAGCGCATCGTACTCAAGCGTACCCTCGGCATGGAAGCTGATAGTGCGCGCGGGATCATCAAAGTCGTGGAACGTGGACTTGTAGAACTCGTTGTAATCCTTCTGTTCAACGTCGGAGCTGCGCTTTTTCCAGATCGGCGTCATGGAGTTGATGGTCTCGAGCTCCTGATAGTCCTCGTACTCGGGCTTGTAGTCGTCGCCGGCGTCCTCAGGCTTGGGCTTCTGGCGGCTCTTGGTCACCATCATCTGAATCGGGTAGCGCACATAGTTGCTGTACTGCTGAATCAGGCTCTTGAGGCCCCACTCGGTCAGGAAGCGATCGTAGGTCTCGGCCTCGCCGTCGGCGTCGAGCTTCTCGTTCTCGCGCAGCGTCAGGATGACATCGGTACCGTGCTCAGCACGCTCGCCATCCTCGATGGTGTAGCCCTCAAGACCGTCGGACTCCCAAACGTGGGCGGCCTCCTCGCCGTAAGCGCGGCTGACGACCTTCATGTGGCTGGCGACCATAAAGGCGGAGTAGAAACCCACGCCAAACTGACCGATGATGTCGACATCGGAACCCTGTTGCTCGGCGTTCTCGGTCTTAAACTCCTCGGAGCCGGAATGGGCGATGGTGCCCAGGTTGCGCTCGAGCTCCTCGGCGGTCATGCCGATACCGTTATCCGAAATAGTGATGGTACGGGCATCCTTATCAAAGGAGACACGGATGGCCAGGTCGCCCTGGTCGAGTTTGACACTCGAATCCTGAAGGCTCTTAAAGTTGAGCTTGTCGACGGCATCGCTCGCGTTGGAGATAAGCTCGCGCAGGAAGATTTCCTTATTGGTGTAGATGGAGTTGATCATGAGGTCGAGCAGTTTTTTGCTCTCGGTCTTAAATTGACGCATGTGCAGTCCTTTCGCGCTACCCCCGTCCGCAAAAACGGCCCGGTTGCCCGAGCCGCATCACAGACCTGCTATGTTCAGACTTAGATTTTATAACCCATTAGCGCGCATATATACATACGGAATCGAAAAACTGTATGTCTAAGCGCTCCGATGCACCGATTACCAAGGAGTGTCCCCAACTGCCGGCAGGAAAGGAACGTCCCTATCTGCCATCTACGCGCTTGGCCATCCAGACATGGGGCTGGCCCTCGTCTTCGTAGTCTACCGGGGCAATTTGCGTGTAGCCCGCCTTTATATAGAGCGGCAGCACGTATTCCTGCGCATGCAGCTTAATGAGCTTGGCGCCGGCATCACGCGCGCACGTATCACTGGCCTCGACAATCTTGCTCGCCAGACCGAGACGGCGCATGCTCGGCAGCACAGCCACGCGCCCCATAATGTAGGTCTCCCCCGCCGCGACGCCTTCGTCCAAGTCGCACGCCGGCGACACCGGAGCCTCTGCGTCAGCCGCGCGCTCAAGCTCTTCGGGAAACACGCGCGAGCAACCGGCAAGCTCGCCGTCTACATAGAGCGTCACATGAATGCAGTTCGGATCCTCGTCGATAGCGTCAAACTCGTTCTCGTAGCCCTGCTCGTCCATAAAAACGACGCGGCGCACCAACGCCGCGTCATCAAAGCATCCCGTCTTAAGTTGGATATCCATGGCTGCCCTTTCATTCAATGCGAACGTTAGGGACAGATTTTAGCGAAAATGAGCTCCGCGCACGCTAAACTTCGCGCGAGCCTTCGCCAGGCAGTCGTAATGACCCACGTTATGGGCATCGCTCGCGATGAAGCTGTACAGGTTCTGATCGAACAGGCGCTGTGCCGGCTTTTTCTCGCGACCAAAGCGACCGCCGGCAATAAAGTCCGCCGAAGCCTGCAGCTTGCAGCCCATATCGACCAGGCGCTCCGCCACGCTTACATCCTTTTGAACCGCACGATAGCGCTCAGGATGAGCGATGATCACCTGGTAGCCACGGCACTGCAAATCGTAAATCGTGTTCTCGTACTCTCTAAACGCATACGCATCGGCATGCGTCGAAAGCTCGAGCAGAAACTCGTTGGTCCCATCGAAATGCAAGTGATCCGCGGCATCGATACCAAGCTCAACGAGCTTTCGATGGTTGACCTCGAAGCCCATCTGGAGCGGAAAACCGTCAGCGTTATCGCGCAGCAGCTCAAAGGCATCCCACATCTTGTCGTAATCAAAATAGGGATCACGGCAGTGAGGAGTGCAAACGATTCTGGTTACACCGGCCCGCTTGGCAGCCTCGAGCATCGCCAAGCTCTCTTCGAGATCGGCGGCGCCGTCGTCTACACCCGGCAAGATATGGCAATGAATGTCACGCATAGGTCAGCCTTAATCAACTAAACGTTTGCTCGGTTGGTGAAGATGCCCTTTTTGGAAGTGCCCTGATCGTCGGAGCCCTTCTTAACCTTCTTACCGTCCTTGGTGTAGTAAGAATAGTAGTACTCGCTGGTCTCGGTCTCACAGTAATTCATGACGGTACCGATGAGCTTGACCTTCTCGGACTTCTTAAGCTGGGCGATAGCGTTGAGCGCCTCTTCGCGCTTGGTGAAGTCCTCGCGCACCACGAACAGCGCGCCGTCGGTCAAGCTGGCAATCTCGGCAGCATCGATGAAGGTGCCGACCGGAGGAGCATCGAAGATGACGTACTGGAACTTGGCGGACAGTGCCTTTACCAGTTTGGCAAAGCGATGGGAGACGATGATGTCGGCAGGATTGGGAATGTGCGGCTCGGCATCGAGGAAGTAGAAGTTCTTCTGACCCGTCTCGACAATTGCCTGGTCAATGGAGATCTGCTCGGAAAGGACCGCATAGAGTCCGCCGCGCGAACGAACGCCGAGCATATCGGAAAGGGACCTGCGGCGCATATCGGCCTCGACCAGGAGCACGGACTTGCCGCTCGTGGCGATTGCCTGAGCAAGGTTAATGGAAACCGTAGACTTGCCCTCGTTGGGAATCGAGGAGGTAACGGTGATGGTGCGAATGGGGTCATCCACGCTCGCAAAGCGGATGTTGGCCAGAAGGGTCTTGGCGGCATTCTGTACAACGAGCTTATCGGTGTTCTTTGCCTTAGCCATGCCTATTTACCACCTTTCATAGCCGGAATTCGGCCAACAACGGGAATACCCAGGAGCTCTTCTGCCTCTTCAGCACCGCGGATGCGGGTATTGAGCATGTCTGCCAAAACGACATAGGCAACTGCGATAAAGATACCGGCGAGGAACGCGACGGCAATATACAGCGTGCGCTTGGGGCCGCTGGGGGCTTCGGGGGTCTTAGCCTCGTCGATAACGTTGATGCTCTGGGCAGCGCCGACGTTCTGAGCGACCGTACTCACCGAGCTGGCAATGGCCTTTGCGACCTCAGCCGTCTCCTTGGCATCGGTGCCGGTAACCGAAAGCGTAATGACACGCGTGGTGGTCTCGGAGGAAACAGACACCTTGTAGTCATCCAAATCGGTGAGGCCCAGTTCTTTGGCGGCGCCGCTCTTAACGCTATCGCTATCCAGCAGCGTGGCGATATCGTTGGAAAGCATCTGGCTCGCCGAGAGATCGTTGTAGCTCATCTGACCGCTATCGTCGGTCTTGGCGAGAATGTACATGCTCGTCGTCGCGGTATAGGTGTTGTCCATCGCAATGAAGGACACGATGCCCATGGCGATCGCGCAGACCACCGGAAGGGTGATGACCAGCTTGAGGTGCTTCTTCAGCAGCTGGAACAGTTCGAGAAGGGTCATGCAGCTTGCCTTTCATTTCCCCAGTTCGGATTGACAAAACTGTCCGTATGTTATCGCATCTTTTTACCGAGACCAAACTCTATACATAAGAAACAGGCTCTCCTGTAAAAATGACGGAAGCAATCGTAAAATTGCACAACAACGCCGCACCCGAAAGTCAAATGCGGCGTCTACATCAATATCTATGTTGTATCGCTATGCGAATGGCTCGTCCTGCTGTATGGGAAACGTCACCGTAATGGTGGTTCCCACGCCCAACTCGCTCGACAGATCGAGCGTGGCGTGATGATACAGGGCCGCATGCTTGACAATGGCAAGCCCCAGGCCGGTTCCGCCGCGTGCCTTGGACCTACTCTTGTCCACGCGATAGAACCGCTCAAATACCTTGCCCTGTTCTTCAGGCGCGATACCGATTCCCGTGTCGGCGACAGCGAGGAACGGATGGCCTTCGTCGTTGGTGCCGCACTGCAGCGTAACCGTACCGCCGGACCGATTGTAGCGGATGGCGTTGCTTGCCAGATTATAGATGAGCTCGTCGACCAAGCGCGACACGCCTTCGATGACCACAGGCTTGGTCTCATGACTTATCGTCACATTCGCCTGACGGGCAACCTGTTCAAGACGCTGCTCAACCGCGTAGATCGCACGCGAGAGCTCAATAGGCTCCGTGGACCCAATGGGCACTGCCTCGCCTTCAGTTGCACGTTCGGCCTCGTCCAAGTTAGACAGCGTAAGGATGTCGTTGACAAGCGCTGCCAAGCGGCCCGCCTCACGATAGATGCGACCGCCAAAGTTGCGCAGGTCGTCCTCGCCCTCGACCATGCCATTTGCGATGAGCTCGGCATAGCCCGAAATCGCCGTAAGCGGCGTCTTGAGCTCATGGGTGATATTCGCCGTGAACTCGCGGCGCATACGGTCGTTGTCCGCTAGCACCGCCATTTGGCGCTTGAGTTCCTGGCGCTGCGACTCGATACGCTCAAGCATGGGGACCATCTCGGCATAGGCGTGCTCATAGCTACGGCGTGGGTGATCCAAATCCACCTCTTGCAACGGCGCGATGATGGCACGGGACTCACGGCGCGCCATAAAAAACGAGAGTACTGCACCCGCTGCTGCGATAAGCAGCATCGGCGCCAGCATCGACAGCAAAATCGCCGCAACGCCAGGCTGGGCCTGCGCCAAGCGAACGACCTGGCCGTTATCAAGGGTGACGGCGCGATACAGCATAATCTCGTCGAGTGTAGAGCTTGCGCGCTCCGCGGAACCCGAACCACTCTCAAAGGCCTCGATGACCTCGGGGCGATCGCCATGGTTGGGCAGTGTGGAAGGCGACGCCTCGTTGTCGTAGGCAACCGATCCATCCTTGTTAATCAGCGTGATGCGCAAGTCCTCGCGATCGAGGCTACGCAAGAACGGGATGGGCTCCTGCTGCTCATCGAGGGCGGCAGCAATGAACTCGGTTTCCTGCGCCAGGTTGGCACTCGTGGCATCCGCCAAGGTGTTTTGCACAAAGAACGCACCCAGCACCGTAAACGCCACGATAACCGCCATGGCGCAGACAAAGATCGTCACAAAAACGCGGTGCGACAGCGTATGTTTTCCCTGGGGGGCGAAGACCACGGGTTACTCCTCCGATGCGGTGGCCGCGGTGTCGTCACCTTCGGCACCATCACCGGCAGAAGGCTCGGCCAAGCGGTAGCCCACGCCGCGCACGGTCTCGATGGCGCCGGCATGCTCGCCCAGTTTTTGGCGAAGCGTCTGCACGTGCACGTCAACGGTGCGCGAACCGCCGTCGAAGTCCCAGCCCCACACGCTCTGCAGCAACGACTCGCGGGTAAAGACCACGCCGGGCTTGCGCATGAGGTACTCGAGCAGGTCGAACTCGCGCAGGGTGAGCTTAAGCGGCTCGCCGGCAACGGTCACCTCGCGATGGCTGGGCGAGAGCACGATGTCGCCCACGCTGAGCACATCGCTCGCCTGCTTGACCATGCCGCCGCGACGCAGCAGTGCGCGGCAGCGGCTGGCGAGCTCCATGAGCGAGAAGGGTTTAGTCAGGTAATCGTCGGCACCGCCATCGAGCGCCATCACCTTGTCGAGCTCGGTATCCTTGGCGGTAAGCATCATGATGGGCACCGTCGCCGTCAGGCGATCGGCACGCAGACGACGCATAATCGCCAAGCCATCGGTATCGGGCAGCATGATATCGAGCAGTACAGCATCGGGCACCCGTCGCGCCACGGCAGCTTTAAACTCACCATCGCACGAAAAGCCTTCGGCCTCGATCCCCTGCTTGCGCAGTGCATAGACCGTCAAATCCCTGATGTTGTCATCGTCCTCGACGTAATAGATCATGTTGAACCCCTTTGCGGCCGGCATGACCGCATCTTAACCCTAAAGGTACCTTTACTAGATGGTATCAGCCAAAACGTCCCGTCAAATAATCCGCCGTGCGCGGATCGGTCGGATTCTTGAAGAGTTGCGCGGTGGGCGCGTGCTCCACCAACTCACCCAGCAAGAAAAACGCGACCGAGTCGGAGATACGCGCCGCCTGCTGCATATTGTGCGTAACGACCACGAGCGTACAGGTCTCTTTGAGCTCGCAGGCCAGCTGCTCCACCACGAGCGTCGACACGGGGTCGAGCGCCGAGGTCGGCTCGTCCATCAGCAGAATGTCGGGCTGCACGGCAAGTGCGCGGGCGATGCACAGGCGCTGCTGTTGTCCACCCGAAAGACCCAGGCCCGACTCTTTGAGCTTGTCCTTGACCTCGTCCCACAGGGCAGCGCGACACAGGGAGTCCTCGACCAGCTCATCGAGCACGGCGCGGTCGCGCACACCCATACCGCGCGGACCATACGCGACGTTGTCGTAGATGCTCATGGGAAACGGGTTGGGGCGCTGGAACACCATGCCCACGCGCTGGCGAAGGCGGCAGATGTCGTAGTCGCCCAGGATATCTTGACCATCGAGCGCAATCTTGCCCTCGATGCGGCAGTCCTTGATGCCGTCGTTCATGCGGTTAAAGCAGCGCAGCAACGTGGACTTTCCGCAGCCCGAAGGCCCGATGAACGAGGTAATCTGCTTGTCGCGGATCTTGATATTCACGTCCTTGAGCGCATGGTGGTCGCCATAGAACAGGTCGAGGCCCTCAACATCGATTCGCGTCGGCGAGGCGGCAAGATCCTCTGCCGTGGGGCGAGTCGCATCCCCAACCTCGCGCTCGTGCGCGGCCTCGGCCTGCGCTTTCATGAGTTCTTCAAGCTCCGTGGGCTCCACAGCCGCAGCAGCCGTCATACCGCATACCTCCACATCGATATCAATTCAGCAGTATCGATAGTAGGAATCGCGGCTCATATGCACGTGAGCGCATTGTCAAGTGTTTGTAAGGGCACACTGGCTATGCGGCGGGCAGCTCGATGGTGAATATCGTGTGTTCGGGCGTCGATTCACATGCAACGGTACCGCCGTGCGCGCATACGATCTCCTTGGCGATGGCAAGCCCCAGTCCAGCGCCGCCGCGATTGGTCGCACGCGCCGCATCCAGGCGATAGAACTTCTCAAAGATCACCTTGAGCTTTGCCTCAGGGATGGGATCGCCCTGATTGATAAAGCGCACGCGCACGCCACCGCCGCCCCGGCGTCTGGCCTCGATCGTGATGGTCGAGCCCTCATAGCTATAGGCAATAGCGTTTTTCATGATGTTGTTGAACACGCGAGCCATTTTGTCGCCATCCACGAGCACCGTCAGGTCCTCGCGAATATCAACTTGGACTTCCTTATGCTGCTCGTTGAGGATGGGATAGAACTCGTCAGCCACCTGAGCCAGCAGCAACCCCAGATCAACATAGCCGCGCGTGAGCACGATATCGTGGAAGTCAAAGCGCGTGATATCGAAGAACTCTTCGATGAGCGTATCGAGCCGGTGCGCCTTGTCGAGCGCCACGCCCGTAAAGTGCGCACGTTGCTCAACCGGCAGCTCGGGAGCCTCTTGCAGCAGCGAAAGATAGCCCACCACACTGGCAAGCGGGGTGCGTAGGTCATGTGCCAAGTACGTGACCAGATCGTCCTTGCGATGCGACTCGTCACGCAAGGCCTGTTGCACCTTGCGCTCACGGTCACGCACGCGGTTAAGGGCGCCCTCGACCTCCAAGAAGTCGCCGTCGATGTTGTCCCAGGTGTCGGGGTGATCGATCAGGCGATCTTGAATACGAGCAGCCAGCACACAATCGGCATGCTGCTCGCCCTGCTCGTAGCCCTGGTAGTACAGGGCGCGGCCGCACAAGAACAGCACGCACGCGGCAAGCGCCAGCACAAAGCCAAGCATGTTGAATACAAAGCCGGCATCGAACAGCACCGGCCCTTCGATGCCGCCGAGCGCCATGGCGCCAATCGCCAACGTCATGGCCCACGCGGCGCCGCCAATCACCACGCAGCGGCACACGATCTCAAATCGATCGATCAGCAAAAAGCCAACAAGCAGCACCGCCAAGATTCCAGCGATGTTATCGATGCCAATCAGCAGCAGGCTCAGCAAAAAGAGCAGCACCGTTGCAAGCGCGCGGTTGTCGACGACCGTCCTCACGTATTCAAAGAGTCGATCGGGCACCTCGAACGCTTGCCTATCGTCTTTTGTCATATCAAGATCCTCACAAGCGAAAAGCGTTATTCGATGATGTAGCCGACGCCCCAGACGTTTTTGATAAAGCGCGGCTTTTGTGCGTCGTCGCCGATCTTTTCGCGCAAGTGGCGAATGTGCACCATCACCGTATTGTTGGAGCCGGGCATAAAGTCCTCGTTCCATACCGCGCGGAACAGGTCCTCCACGGCCACCACGCTGCCGCGATGCTCGACCAGATACAGCAAGATTGAATACTCGGTGGGTGTGAGGCGTACCGGTGAACCGTCCACCGTTACGGAACGAGCATCGCGGTTGATCTCCAAGCCGTCGAGCTGAATGGTCGGCGACTCGGCCGCCTGCGCACGGCTACCGTAGCTGGTGTAGCGGCGAAGCTGAGCGTGCACACGCGCGATGAGCTCCAGCGGGCGGAACGGCTTAACCACGTAATCGTCCGCACCAAGCGAAAGGCCCTCGATCTTGTCTTGCTGGGCATCGCGCGCCGTCAGCATGATCACAGGATAGGTATGGCTGGAACGGATCGTACGCAGCAGCTCAAATCCATCGATATCGGGCAGCATGACATCCAGCAGCGCCAAATCGAACTCCTGCTCCAAGATTGCCTTGGCAGCATCGGCCCCGCTATAGGCAATCTGGACATCAAAGCCCTCTTTTGTAAGGTAGATACCAACCAAGTCGGCGATGGCCTTTTCGTCATCAACTACCAGTATGCGCTCGTTCATGCGTGCTCCTCTCGCGCTCCATTATGCCCGAGGCGACGCACGCCACACACAACAAGCGTGGGTGATTAAGTCGGCCTTAAGCACCCTTGTGCCCGTTCGGGCGCGGATGTGGGCCACGCACGCACGCGATGATCGTCGACGCCGGCAAACGATATACTCTAGTTCCAGAAGAGACCATCCCGTCGAAAGCGAAATCTGTGAAGTCCCTCACCTCTTTTGCAAAGCGCTCAGCCCAGCTTGCCGCCGGCTTTGTCTGCGCTATCGCCCTTGCCGCTGGCGCGCCCACCGTCGCCGGCGCCCAAGTGCTCACGACCGACAATGTTTGCGGCAAAACCGCCGATGCGCGCGGCATCACGGCCGAAAACCTGCCCGATATCGATGCGACCAATGCCCTCGTCATGGGCAAAGACGGCACCGTCTACTATGGGCGCGGCGCCGATGAGCAGGTCAAGATTGCCTCGATCACCAAGGTCATGACCGCAATCCTAACCGTCGAGAATTGCAAGATGGACGAGAAGGTCACGGTGAGCAACGCCGCAGCCACCGTGGGTAATTCGACCGCCGGCTTGCTCGAAGGCGACGAGCTTACCGTGGAGCAGGCGCTGCGCGGCCTGATGATTCCCTCGGGCAACGACGCCGCCATCGTGCTCGCCGAATATGTGGGCAAGAAGATCGACCCTAAGACCAAAGACGCCGAGGCCACATTTGTGAAGGCCATGAACGAGCGCGCTAAGAAGCTCGGCTGCACCGGTACGCTTTTTGAAAACCCGCATGGTCTGGACTTTGATGAGTGGGCTGGCGATATGCACTCAACCGCACACGACGTGGCGCTGATGATGCAGGAGGCCATGAAAAACGACACGATCCGCGAGGTCGTAGCGAGCGAGGATTCCTGGATCGAGGTCACGGGCGCCGACGGCACCGACCATTCGCATTCCATGGACACGCATAACTATTTGCTGGGCCAAGATGGCAACATCGGTGGCAAGACTGGCACCACCGACGATGCAGGCTATTGCTTTACGAGCGCCTACAACCGCGACGGCGACGAGATCTACACCGTTATTTTGAACTCCACCACCACCGATCAGCGCTTTACCGATACCGCCGCCCTTGCCAATTGGTACTACGGTCACAAGGTGACGGTCGCAATCGCCAACACGCAGGAAAAGACCGCCAACGGCAACCCGCTTATGGCACGCATTAGCCAGACAGATTGGACGGACAAGACGATCGACGCCACGCTCGCCGACCCCGCCGCACAGGCAACGGTGTTCTCACTCGCCGGCGAAGTGACCGAAAAAGTTAGCTACGATGACCTTTCGGGCACGGTGCATGTTGGCGACAAGGTAGGCAGCGTTACGCTCAAGCAGGACGGCACCAAGGTCGCCGTCATGGACCTGGTTGCCGACGAGGAAGGCACAGGGCCGAATCCCATTGAATGGCTCCTCGTGAAGCTCGACCGCTTGGGCCGCCGCATCGACAACCGCCCACTTGCGGCAGAGAGCGAGACCGTAGCCAAGGCTCCTGAGATGTAGGGCTGGGGGAACATTACATTTGAGATTGGAGAGGCGTCCAACGGGCGCCTCTTTTTGAATACCTCTTAAACGGGATGCGTCAGAATCACCAAAGCGACATTGCTAGCCGTTTACCTTCGCTGTGTCTTTTCGGACCTTGAAAACGGGTCCACCGGGCATGCTAGTAGATCCTTTCGACCTCCTTGGTCAAGGCCCTGAAAAGATCCCCAGCTGAGGGGTCTGCCCCAGGACACAGCGATTGCCAGGCACCCGTTTCTCCGATGGTGCCCGCACTCGTCATAACAAGATCGTCGCTCCGCCTGCGAATGGAGACACTAACGGAGCGGCCATTATGGAACCCATGGATATCGACTTTATTTATGCGCCCATCAGCTAGATAACTAATCATGACATTGATGCTGTCACCATACTCCGGCAATTCGAAGCCGTGGGAATCCATCAATAGCTTCACGTCCTGATGGTAAATGCGGGCCTCGACGACATTCTTGGGCATCTTCCCCGTCTTTGTTGGAGAGCAAAAGCTGATGCTTGGCTCCTCTTCGCTCATGCCTCGGTCAAACCTAAGCATGCACGGGCATACCGACTCAATGGTTCGCAAGGCGTCCGCCGCGACCTTTTCCTCGGTAAACATCTCCACGTCGATGCCGTTTTCTTCCATATAGGCACGGTTTTTACGTTGAAGCTCTAGCCGAGCCGCAGCCTCCCCATCTCCACGCTGTTCCCAATTTCCGGAGTCGGCGACATTTCGATCGAATGTAGAATCAACGGAACATGGCGCTTGCTGTTGAGTCTGATCACTGTCGCCGAGATACCTTAGCTCGGAGCGTCTCATCAGTAGTGTCACAATATCAAACAGCCAACCAAATCCAAAAAGGCCAAAGGTAAAGAGATATAGAAAGAAGCTACCCCACATCCGTGCATACGCCCTATGAGCGCCCGACCACCCAAGAAGGAAGCATAGCAAAAGCGCCTTGTTTGCCCTGTCAACCGACGTAATCTCTCGAGTGAGAGATTTCTGTTCAGGCTTCGCCAAAGGTGTAATTTCATGCGATGAAACAGTAATTGAGGACGTCCTTGACGCCGAGCTCCGAGCGCCTGATTTAGCAACGGCGCGAGCGACATCCCCAACTCCGACGGTCGTTCTGCTGTATACGGCATTGTAAGCAGCCTTCTTCGGATTTTTGATCCACCCCATGCCCTTCTTACCATAGCCGGGGATTATCGCCCGCTTTACCGCGCGCTTCGCTCTGCCGGTCGTTCTTGCCTTGAGTGATGTCTTTAGATTCGGCTTACGCAGCCCGACCTTTACCATATTTCTACTCCATCCCCTCGGAACCCCACACCGGGGTGCACGAGCACGCCTGGGTCTCCCCGTTTTCAAGCGCCCCGTGTTTGCCTAATGTTCACGCCCTTTCGGACTCTAATCCCCAGCTGCCATTCTTGATAATAAAAAAGGGCCCCAAATGGGACCCTTCTTCAAAGTCATACTGGCGGAGAGCTGGGGATTCGAACCCCAGATGCCCTTTTGGGGCATACTCGCTTAGCAGGCGAGCACCTTCGGCCTCTCGGTCAGCTCTCCGTAACAGCCGTTCTATAGTAACCAAACAGCCGAAGTTGGGCAAGGGGAATTTTGAGGCGTTTCCTCTTTTACCTCTCTTTTACCAGTAAACGTCTCAGTCAATCATCTCAACCTGTAACATCTGCAGGCCGTAATCCCCTCCAGATGTTACAGGTTGAGACAAAGATACAAGGACGGCCCCAGCGACAGCGCGGACAGCCCATTCTTTATTAGTCCTCTCGAACGGTCTCCAACAGATAATCGCGCGTGTACGGAATTGCAAACGAAACACAGCCATAGCCCGCGGGCTCAATCAACCCCGCATCGATCAGACGCTTGCGATATGACCCAACTTTGTTCGCCGACAAACCCATCTTCTTGGCGATATCGCCGTTGGCGATATCGACGCCCTCGCATTGAGCCATCGCCGCGAGATACTGAAACTGCCGTTCCGACACCCTGCGCAGCGCTGGGGCAATCACCATAGCATTAAAGCTATCAAGAGCCGCCTGGATACCCTTACGAGCCGCCTCTTCGCTCACGCTCTCCGCCCCACTGCGCGCAGCAACCTGCCAAGCGTAATATCCGACCAGCTGGACCATAAAGGGATAGCCTGCCGAAGCTTTTGTTAATAGCTCAGCGGCACCTTTGTCGAGCTCCTTGCCCGCTCGTCTCATCGTATCCTCAAACGATCCGCCAACTTCAAAATCGGAAAGCCGAGTAAGTTCAACATGTTTGGCTCGCTGAAGGAACGTCAACGTATCATCCACCACCACGCCATCTACCGATGTCGGCAGCCCGGCGAAAGCGAAAGCGACATTCGCTCCTTGGCGGATCAAGAGCTGCATCTCATTGCCTAGCTCGCGCATTTCCTCAGTTGAGGCATCCTGGATCTCGTCGAGCGTAATGAGCAGACCACCGCGCTTCGCAGCATCGTACATCGCCTCGCCCAGATGAGAGGCCGACTTCGACATCTCCATGGAGCCAAGGCTGACCCCTAAAATCGATGGGGAAATCGAGATTGATTCAAGACGAACGTTTCGCTGCAGAGCCTCGAGGATTCTATTGCAAAAACCAGCATTGGAGGCAACGTCAACGACCTCGAATCCTTTTTTGCGTGCAAGGTCACCCAATGCATTAAGGAGCACCGTTTTACCTGTGCCTCGGACGCCCGAGATGCGCATGAGTCGATCGGGGGCACCAGGACCATTCTCAAGAGCCTCGGCAAAGTCATCCAAAACAGTGTCCCGTCCGATAAGCTCAGGCGGATTCATGCCCGCCGTTGGCTTAAAGGGGTTAACAGCTTTCGTCATTCTGCCCTCCTCTGCTGGTTTTAACAACTTTAACAAAGTTTAGCAACTTTAGCAGAGTTTAACAGTTTTAGCAGGCTCGGCGGCTTTATGCCTTACCAATCCTGCCGGGTCCTCCCGCCCGCGCCGATACAAATAGCGCGGTGCGGCCCCTCTATACCGCCCCTACCCCAGCGAGCGGTTGAGGGAGCCGAGCTCGTCGTTGCCCATGGTGCGCCACATTTGAAAGATGCAACCGCGCGCCAGGAAAAAGAAGCCGTTGTCGACCAGTTGCACAGCGGCATCTGCCAGCTGATTCGTCACGGCGGACACTGGCGGCAGCTCAAGTCCAGCCTTGCGGATGGTCTCGACCGCCTCCTCGAACGTCGGAGGCTCGCTGACGCCCATCTCGTTCATAAGGCCCTGCATTTCTTCCAGCGCGCTGCTGCCCGACTCCTCGCCGCGCGGCACCAGACGGTAACAAGCCAGCGCCAGGTCGAGCTGATCGCAATTCCAATAGGCAAACGCCAAGCGATAGAACAGGTAGCCAATTGCAGAACGATCGCTGGCAATACGTAGGCCGTGGCGCGCCACCTCGATAATCTCGTCAAAGCGCTCCAGACGCGCAAGCACGTTGATGAGCGCAAAGTGCGATTGCATGGACGAGCGCGCCAGATCGTAAAGATGGCGCACCTCGGGCAGCGCTCGTTCAAAGTCCTCTTGCTCGGCATAAAAGCTGCAGATCTCGTGCTGGGCAAAGTACAGCGCATCGGGCGCACGAAGGATTCGCACAGAGCGGTCTTCTTCCAACACCGGTAGCACCATGCGCACCAGCTGGTTATCGCAAAACTGCGTTTGAACCGGACCTGTCGCCAAAAGCTCGGCGACAGTGCACTTAGCCTCCAACTCCTCGACAAGACGGGAAAAGCCTTCAAAAGCACCTGTACGGTCGACTTTTACCTGCTCGCGCAATTCAACAACACGGGCCACGTATGGGTCGTCGTCCTCTTCCATGACCTCCAACTCGTCAGCCGTATCGGCAAGTAGCAGATCGCGCAGCGCCGGCGGCAGCGTGCGATGGTCATCACGCGGACGAGCATGAACCTCCGCAGGCTCAATCGTCTCCGGAGCGGTTGACTCATACGCCTCAAGCACACGCTTGCACGGCATATCGTCCATGTCCATGCTCTCAAGATCCTTGGCGACAGACACGCAATCGGCCAGATAGGCCGCGCGCCCAAAGAAATACGTTGTGACAACGCGCTCGCCCTGCTCACTGTCGGGAGCAGCAATCTGCACACAGCAGCGCGTGATGCAGGTGCCCGCGGCAAAACACGCTGCCGCAAGCGTGAGTGCCACGCGCGCATCGTGCTCCGCGGCCCAGATCGCGCGCGTGTCCTCGTCCAGCTCGCGCCAGGCGTCATCCTGAGCGTCGTATTCACGTTGCGGCATGGCATCAACGACAGACTGCCCAAACCGAACGAGCATAATCCCCTCGGCAACGTTTGCCCGATAGGTATAGTCGAGCCGCGTGACCACGTTGAGCGCCTCAACGATTCGCGCAAAACGGGTGCGCACGTCCCACTCGCCGCCCGGCTGGCAAGCCACCGTACCCGGCTTGGCCCACGGGTTATCGCTCGAAGCCGTATCGAGCAGTCGGGGAACATCGTTGGTCGTCTTGGCGATATGCCACGCATCAAAGAGCGCGCAGCCCTCAAGGCTCGGCGAGGATGCCGCAGGGACCAATCCGGCCCCGATGCGCTCAAGGATGCCGGAGAGGCGGTTGAGACGGCACTCGATGGCAAGCAGCATGTCAATCTCGTCCTGGTCCAACAGGCTACGATCAAAATTGAGATAGAAAATCTTTGAGCGATCAATGCGAGCCAGGCTCATCTCGGACTTGGCAGCGATGGTGCGCAGGCGGGGCAAGTCAATTTCGCTCATAAGGGCGGCGGCATAGCGCTCGATACCGCTCGGATTCTCGGCATGGTCAACGCGGAAGAGCAGCGTCTCGATAGCGTCAGGTAGCGGTGCCGTGTTAAAGCCCAAAAACAATTCGACCGGCTCGGGCAACTTTACGAGCTTGATCTTGTCGACAACATTTTGCATACCCTCGTCGAGTCCGCCGGCGTTCGCCGTGCTCGCAATGGCATTTTCGGAGTCAGCGAATATCACGTAGCGCAGGAACATCGATGCCATGAACTCACCGTAAGGAAGGGCGCGGATCGAATTCCATGTCTCGTGGTCGGACTGCTCGCGCATGGGGCCTTCGGGAGAGCCGGCAGTTTGCGCACACGCGCGCATTGCACCGTTGGCTTTCCTTACCATAATCTCACCAATACTGGAATCCGACTCGTCAAGGACCAGTTCCATGTCGGGATCGTTGGGCAGCGGAGCCTCGCTGACGGGGCGGTCCACCTTGTACACCTCACCAGAAACGCTTACGTAGCCCAAAAGCGACACATGACTTTTGCCAACGAACTCGACGACATAACAAGATTCATGCTGATCCTCGCCAAAGAGTTTCCAGACCACGCCATATGAGCGTCCCGCAGGCTGCTCGGGCATCGCCGGAAAGCGCTTCTTGGGATCGAGAAACCTGAGCTTGTATGTCGGACGCTCTGCCACGAAATATCACCCTGATCGGTCGTCTAAAGAAAGAGCGCGCCACGGGCTCACCGAGGCGCATACTCGAAATCTTACACGAGTCGATGAGAAATAGTCCCCTTTGACCGAGGTTCGAATCCATGCGGTGTTTACGTAAAAGAAAAGCCCCCGTTGCCGGGAGCCTTAATCTCAAATGGTGCGGCGTATAGGATTCCGCGCATCCGCTGCGCGGATCCGCACCGGCTTCGCCCGCCTGCCGGCGTGCTCGCCCGCTCGCTAAAAACGCTCCGCGTTTTCTTGGCGCTCGCGCCTCGACCGAGGTTCGAATCCATGCAGCGGCGACATAAAAGAAAAGCCCCCGTTGCCGGAGGCTTCAAGTTCAATTGGTGCGGCGTATAGGATTCGAACCTATGACGTTCTGATTCGTAGTCAGACCCTCTATCCAGCTGAGGTAACGCCGCAGCGCAAGACATATAAAACCACTTTAGCTTATTGGAGTCAAGCTCAATCTCAAACTTTTTTGTGAAACGCAGTTTTGTCATGCTGCTCCGCATATACCGCCGTTCCCCGTACGATCGATTGGCTTTTCGATCACGTCAAACTTGGCATCAAGTTCCCTCAGGAGCGATCTCACCCGCTGGGCACAATCATAATCGGCAAACGAGATGCTCAGCATGCGCGCGACCTGGTTGGAAGTCCCAACTCCATAGAAGTGCTCCAGCGCCACAAGCCCCACGTGCGTCACAAAGGTCTCGACCACATGCGGCGACTCCTCAAAACACCATTGTGTCAACGGACCCTCACTCGTCTGTCGAACCACCAGGCCACCCATGCCAGACGGCTCACACGTTACAAGCAGGTACTCCCCACCCTCGTCGCTCTCAAACAAAACCACCCGATCATCAAACAGCTCCATCGCGTCCCCTTTCTCTCGCT
Source organism: uncultured Collinsella sp. (assembly GCA_900542965.1). Classification (GTDB taxonomy): domain Bacteria; phylum Actinomycetota; class Coriobacteriia; order Coriobacteriales; family Coriobacteriaceae; genus Collinsella. The sequence goes on along the minus strand of UQPY01000009.1, from coordinate 27,916 downwards.
CTTATTTAGCAAAAGCATAGCAGGTAGATGGCTGTATACAGAACAGTTGTTCGTGTGTTTTCTATTGAGCTGTCCGCACGGCATGGTATGGACCTGCGCACGAAATAGGGCGCCCCCGAAGGAGCGCCCTTGCATATCGCCTATGCAGCCAAGTTACGCGACCGGCTCAATCTTCTCGAGGCCGCCCATGTAGGGACGCAGGACCTCGGGGATCGTGATGGTGCCGTCGGCGTTCTGGTAGTTCTCCAGAATGGCAGCCATGGTGCGGCCAGCCGGCAGGCCGGAACCGTTAAGGGTGTGCAGGTAGCGCGAACCCTTGAAGTTCTCGGGGTCGCGATACTTGATGTTGGCGCGGCGAGCCTGGAAGTCGCCGCAGTTGGAGCAGGAGCTGATCTCCTTGTAGGCGTTGTAGCTCGGCAGCCAGACCTCGACGTCATAGGTCTGACGGGCAGAGAAGCCCAGGTCGCCGGTGCACAGGCTAATCACGCGATACGGAAGACCCAGCTGCTGCAGCAGGTACTCGGCCTCGGCGGTCATGCTCTCGAGCTCCTCGTCGGACTCCTCCGGCTTGGCAAACTTGACCATCTCGACCTTGTCGAACTCGTGCTGACGGATGATGCCACGGGTGTCGCGACCGGCGGAACCGGCCTCCTCACGGAAGCAGGGAGTGAAGGCGGTGTAGCGGCGCGGCAGGGTGTCGGCGTCGAGAACCTCGCCGGCGTGCAGGTTGGTGAGCACGACCTCGGCGGTGGGGATCAGGAAGTTGTCGCCCGAGACGTGATAGGCGTCATCCTCGAACTTGGGCAGCTGACCCGTGCCAAACATGGTCTGACGCTTGACGACGATAGGCGGCCACCACTCCTTAAAGCCACGGCTCGTATGCGTGTCCAGGAAGAAGTTGATAAGGGCGCGCTCCAGGCGGGCGCCGGCGCCACCGAGAACGGTGAAGCGGCTGCCGGAGAGCTTGTTGCCGCGCTCGAAGTCGAGGATGTCCAGATCGGTGCCCAGGTCCCAGTGCGGCTTAAAGTCGAAGTCGAACTCGCGCGGGGTGCCCCAGCGGCGACGCTCGATGTTCTCGTCCTCGTCCTTGCCGTACGGCGTGGCCTCGCACGGAATGTTGGGCAGGTGAGCCATGAAGTCGTACTGCTCCTGCTCGAGGGCGGCGCGGCGCTCGGCCAGACCGTCAATCTTCTCGTTGACGGCGCGCACGGCCTCCTTGGCGGCCTCGGCCTCGTCCTTCTTGCCCTCCTTCATCAGGGCGCCGATCTTCTTGGACTCGGCGTTGCGCGTGGCCTGGAGCTCCTCGACCTCGGTGATGACGGCACGACGCTCGTCGTCGAGCTCAAAGAACTTCTCGCGATCCCAAGACGTCTGGCGGTTAGCCATGGCGACATCGATGGCATCGGGGTTCTCGCGAACAAACTTGATATCAAGCATTAGATCCTCCGGCGATATACATTCCATTTAGGTTGCAACCTTGTACATGTATGGGCAAGTATATACTTATGAGCGTTTACGACCCAACTCAACTACGCAAGAAGGCACCCAATGGACGCAGTTTTTTCCTTTTTGTTTGGCACCCGCACCGGTTTTGCCATCCTTTTCGCCGGCGGCATCCTGCTGTTTGCGATTCTTGCCTTTGTAATGGAGAAGCGCACCCATAAGATGTATGTCGACCGCGGCCCCAAGTCCGAGGACGAAGAAAACAGCTTCTGGGACTAACTCGCCAAAAAGGGACAGGTTTATTTTGGTCGGTTTTATCTGGGCAAACGCAAGCGCCCCGCAACTGGAATTGAACCAGTTGCGGGGCGCTTTTCGCTAAAAGGACAAAACAGCAGGAAAAACCTGCCAAAATAAACCTGTCCCTAAATAGCAGGTTTTACTGGAGGGTTGCGTCGATTGCCTTGACCAGGGCGCTGCGCATGCCGGCGTCCTCGAGCGCGACGACGCCCTTGATGGTGGCACCGCCGGGCGAGCACACGGCATCCTTCATCGCTGCGGGATGCTGACCGGTTGCGAGCTGCAGCTTTGCCGTACCCAGCACCATCTGGCTCACAATGCGATAGGCATCGGCGCGCGGGATACCGTGCTTGACCGCCGCATCGCTCAGGGCCTCGATCGCCATGGCGACGAATGCCGGAGCGCAACCACCCACCGTGCCGCCCACAAACAGCAGGCTCGTATCGAGCTCAACCACCGCACCGAGCTTGCCAAGCAGATCAAGCACCACTGCGCTCTGTTCATCACTAAGCGTGGAAGCCTTCTCGCAAGCGATGACGCCCTCGCCCACCGAAACCGGTGTGTTGGGCACCGTCGAGATATGCGCGACGCCCGGCAGGACCTGCTCCCACTTGGCACTGTCCCAGGTCCAGGCAACCGACAGAACGACCTTTTTGGCAAGAGCATCCTTGAGCGGGGCGAATACCTTCTCGATCATGTACGGCTTGACCGCAGCGACCACGATATCGGATGCGGAGACAACCTCGGCGGCATCGTGGCAAGCGGCCATGCCGCGCGCCTCGCAGCGCTCAACCAGTGCGTCGTAGCGACCCGCGCAGGCGCACATGTCGCTCGCAGCTACACCGGCAGCGATCCAGCCATCGGCCATAGCGCTCGCCATATTGCCAAAACCGACAAATCCAATCTTCATATCTCATAGTCCTTTCAGACACATTCCTCAAAACGAAAGGTATTGTCCCACGCCATTGTTTCGTATTGCCGACCTATTTGTGATACGGCTCGCCACGACTGATCTTGCAGGCACGGTAAATCTGCTCTAGCAGCACCACACGCGCCAGGTTATGCGGCAAGGTAATGCGTCCAAAGCTGAGCATCTCGTCGGCGCGGGCGCGCACCTCATCACTCACGCCGTCCGAACCGCCGATTACAAAGGCAATGTCGCTACTGCCTCGCAGCATAAGATCGTCGAGCCTCGCCGAGAGCTCCTCACTCGAACGCTCCTTGCCCTCAATGGCCAGCAAGATCACATGCACTCGAGACGGCAAGGCAGCAAGAATCGCCGCCCCCTCCTTGTCACGCGCAGCATCCACGCCGCCCGCCTTAGCCGGGTCGATATCGGCCACCTCGCGGATATCAACCTTGGCATAGGCACCCAGGCGCTTGGTGTACTCAGCGCACGCGTCCTTCCAAAAGCGCTCCTTGAGCTTACCAACACAAACGACGGTGTATTTCACGCGCGCCTACTCCTTCGAATCGTTTTGAACTTTGCCGGCGGCCAGCATCTGCTCGAACATCGAGGCCGACTGCGAAAAGTCGCTCGGCAGCACGACCGTCGAGTTTTTGCCCGTACGTGCGAACTCCGTCATCATCTCGGACCACTGCGTAAACATAAACAGCTGGTTGGCCTCGTCGTTACCGACGCCCGTCTCCTGGATAATCTCGAGCGAATCCTTGATGCCCAGCGCGATGGCCTTGCGCTGGTTGGCGATGCCTTCGCCCGCCTTTTCCATTGCCTCAGCCTCGGCGGTCGCCTCGGTGACGCGCTTGATGCGGTCGGCCTCAGCGAGCTCCTGTGCCGCAGCGCGCTTGCGCTGGGCGGCGTTGATGTCGTTCATGGAGTTCTCGACCTCGGTCGGCAGTGCAATCTTGGTGATGAGCGTCGACACGAGGGTGAAGCCGTAGGCGGCCATCTGCTCGGAAACGGTAGCGTTGACATCCTTGGCGATGTCGTCCTTCTTGGCAAAGACCTCATCGAGTGTGTAGACGGGAATCGAAGAGCGCAGGGCGTCGGTGATGAAGTCACGCATCTGGTCGACGGGCTCCTGCAGCATATAGTAGCTCTTGTAGATGCCCGAATCTGCCGGGCCGGCGCCCATGTCATAGCTCACGTGGTACTGAGCAGAGACCTCAAGGCCGATGGTCACGTTGTCCTGGGTCTTAACGTCGATACCAAAACCGTTTTTCATGGTTCGCAGGCTCACCGTAGCGGCTTTGCGGTCAATCACGGGTACCTTCATGTGGAAGCCCGCGTTGACGATGCGGTTGAACTTGCCTAAGCGTTCGATGATCACAGCATGCTGCTGTTCAACGACATAGCAGGCGCTGGGAAGCAGCAGCAACAGAATGATGATGGGGATCAAAAGGCTGGTAAGGGCGGCGATGATACCGGAAAACAGCATGGTCTCTCCTCTGATAGGCACACGTTGGCATTAGGATACCCGTCCAAGGAGATCGTGCATAACAAAAAAGCTCCCATTGCTGGGAGCTCTTTCATTTAATGGTGCGGGCGAAAGGACGTCCGCGTATCCGCTTCGCGGATCCGCACCGGCTTCGCCCGCCTGCCGGCGGACTCGCCAGCTCGCTAAAAACGCTCCGCGTTTTCTTGACGCTCGCTCCTTCGCAGGTTCAAGTCCCCGCGATGGGCCCATAACAAAAAAGCTCCCATTGCTGGGAGCTCTTTCATTCAATGGTGCGGGCGAAAGGACTTGAACCTTCATGGGGTTGCCCCCATACGGACCTGAACCGTACGCGTCTGCCAATTCCGCCACGCCCGCGTGCAGGAATTAGAATAACGGAGCGCCATCGCGAACGCAAGAACTATTTTTGAAAAAGTTTGCAGGCATTTTCCCAAGCTGCTCGCGCGATTGCCTCAGCATCCTCGCCGGTACGATCGACACGGTCGTTGACCAGCGTGTTTGCCGTGATAGAAATCATTGCCGGCTCGCACTCAAGACCGCGGATGGGCTCCGGAGCCATATACGGGCAATCCGTCTCGAACAAAATTCGATCGAGTGGGGTTGCCGCAAATGCCTCGCGCACGTCGTCGTTGCGCTTAAAGGTGGCCGCACCACCATAGGCGATATAGCAGCCCAGCTCCACAAAGCGCTCCATCGTGGCGCGGTCCTCGCCAAAGCAGTGCAGCACACAACCGGCCTGGGGCACGCCCACCTCACGAAGCACGTTGTAGGCGTCCACGTGCGAGGTACGCTCCTGGTCCGTGTCCTCGTGACGCAGATGCAGCTCCACCGGCACGTTACGGCACACGGCAAGCTCGAGCTGGCGCGCCATGCAGTCAATCTGCACGTTATGGGGTGCCGGCGCGATGTCGTCGTCATAGTCCATGTGGTAGTCCAGGCCGATTTCGCCAATACCGGCGCATAAGGGGTCATCAAGTGCGGCAACGACCTGTGCATGGACGTCGTCGGTATAGTCCGGCGCGCCATACGGATGCACGCCGGCAAGATACTTGATCTGCGGGATATCCTGCATCGGCAGAATCTCGCGCGTCAGCCAGTCGCTATAGTCCGTCACGCTGCGTTTGTCTGCGATGGGGTCGAACATCGTCACCAACAGGTCGACGCCCGCCACCTTGGCACGCACGAGCGTCTCAGGCACATCCTTGCCCCAGAACGAAAGCAGATGCGCATGCGTGTCGGCAAGCGGTGCCAAGGGCACGGGACAAGCAACCGTCTTCTTTTTCTTGGTAAACGTCACACGTTCGGCATTAGGCATCATGGATTAGCTCCTGGGCCAGACGGACAAAGTCAGCAACATCAAGCGTCTCGGCGCGCGTGGTGGGTGCAATACCGCAAGCCTCAAAGGCAGCATCGAGCACGTCCTTGGCAAAGCCGTTGGCGCTCATGGAATTGCGGATGGTCTTGCGACGCTGAGCAAATGCAGCATCAATCACGCGGGCCACAAATTCGCGATCGAGCCCCTCGGGCACCACGCCGTCAACACGGTCGATACGCACGACGGCCGAATCCACGTGCGGCGCCGGCATAAAGCAACGCGGCGGTACCTCAAAACGACCCGTCACCTGCGCATACAGGCCGAGCTTTGCCGTATAGCCGCCATAGGTCTTGTTGCCCGGCACTGCGGCAATGCGATCGGCAACCTCCTTTTGCACCATGACGACGGCACGCTTGAGCGCCGGCATCGTCTGGAAAAATTGCAAAATGATCGTCGCCGCCACGTTATAGGGCAAGTTCGCGACAAATACCGTGGGCTCGCCGCCGGCAGCCTGCTCAATCTGCTCCGGGCCCACCTTAAGCGCGTCGCCCATGATAAAGCGGAAGTTGGCATAGTCGGCGGCGTGGGCGTCGAGCACCGGTTCGAGCTCAGGATCGGCCTCAATGGACGTAACGCACGCCGCCTCCTGCAGCAACGCAAGTGTCAACGTACCGCAACCCGGACCCACCTCGAGTACGCGCTCGTCACCTGCAAGCTCGGCAAGCTCGCAGATACGCTCGATCACATGATTGTCGATTAGAAAGTTCTGGCCCAGGCGATGCTTGGTCGCAAGGCCAAACTCCTCTAGCAGCTCCCTGGTGGCCGTGGGGTTTGCCAAAGGCGAAGTTGTCATGGTTGCCTCCTTAGCATGATGGCGGCGTCTTGAAACAAAAGGGCATGGACCGTTGCGGCCATGCCCTTACATCTAAACAGTAAATTGCCGATATGGCGCGCGGCGTCTTAGCCCAGACGCGGGAACAGCGGCTCGCCCTTCTCGACGGGCTGACCACCAGCAAGCAGGCCCCAAGCGCAAATGCCCTTGAGGTCGTCGCTCGCGGCCTCGTCTTCGCAGGACAGGCGGCGCAGAGCCTCGGCAGAAGTCTGGGGCATGAGCGGCATCAGCAGGTGAGCGGCAATGCGGATGGCCTCGAGCAGGTTGTAGATCACAAACGCCAGCTCGTCAGCCTTGGCCTCGTCCTTGGCAAGTGCCCAAGGCTCGGAGTCCTCGATGTAGTGGTTGGCAGCGTGGATGAGCTCCATGACCTCGTCCTTGGCTCCACCGTAATCGAGCACGTCCATCTTGGCCATGTAGCGCTCGACCAGACCATCGGCGATCTTTGCCAGCGGGTTGTCGAACGCATCGAACGATGCGGGCTTGGCGGGCGCGCAACCGTCAAAATACTTGCCGCTCATGTTGAGCGAACGCGAGATGAGGTTGCCCCAGCTGTTGGCCAGGTCGGCGTTGTAGACCTGCTCCATGCGGTCGAAGCTGATGGCACCGTCGGTGCCGGGGACGACGTCGGTCATAAAGTAGTAGCGATAGCCCTCGACGCCCAGCATGTCGATAACGTCCTGCGGAGCGATGGCGTTGCCGCGGCTCTTGGACATCTTCTCGGCCTTGCCGGTCTCGGCATTGCGCACGGTCAGGAAGCCGTGGGCAAAGACGTGCTCGGGCAGGGCCTCGCCGATGGCCATGAGCATGGCGGGCCAAATGACGCAGTGGAAGCGGATGATGTCCTTACCCACGATGTGGAACTGCGCGGGCCAGCGATAGGCCAGCTCGGCACGCGCCTCGTCGGTGTCGACACCGTAGCCGACGGCCGTCATATAGTTGAGCAGCGCATCGAACCACACGTAGGTCACGTGACCCTCGTCAAACGGGACCTGAATGCCCCAGTCAAAGCTCGTACGGCTCACGGAAAGGTCGTTAAGGCCGCCCTCGACAAAGCTGCGAACCTCGTTCATGCGGAACGCAGGCTCGACAAAGTCGGGATGCTCGTCATAGAGCTTAAGCAGCTTGTCCTGGAAGGCGGAAAGCTTAAAGAAGTAGGACTCCTCCTGCACGCGCTCAAGCGGACGGTGGCAGTCGGGGCACAGGTGCTGGCCGACGCTGCCGTACTCCTCGTCGCCCTTCTGGACCTGCGTATCGGTGAAGTAGGTCTCGTCAGGCACGCAATACCAGCCGTCGTAGCTACCCTTATACAGGTAGCCGGACTCCTTCATGCGCTCCCACAGGTACTGCACGGCATGATGCTGGCGCGGCTCGGTGGTGCGAATGAAATCATCATTGGAAATCTCGAGCTTGCTCCAAAGCTCCTTGAAGTGCGGAGCCTGGCTATCGGTCCACTCCTGCGGCGTCATGTTGTGCTTGGCTGCGGCCTCGGCGACCTTCTCGCCGTGCTCGTCCATGCCGGTCAGGAATTTGACGTTATAGCCGGCGGAACGGCGATAGCGAGCCTGAACGTCGGCGATGATGGTGGAATAAGCCGTGCCCAGGTGCGGATCGGCGTTGACGTAGTAGATGGGCGTCGTGATAAAGAACGAAGGCTTGCTTTGATCCATGGGGTTTGTCCTCCAGAAAAACGTTGCATACAGAGGATGATTCTAGCGCAAGGGCTGGATATCCTCCATCTATTGCATATCGAGCACCATGGCATAGACATCGCGCTTGCGGCGCGAATACTTCTGAGACAGGCGCTTGGCCACCGCAGAGGCGGGCTCCCCCTCCTCGAGCGCGGCGCGGATATCCGCGCGCAGGGCCTCATCGGGATCCGCTGCCGCGGCGCCAACCGGCACGATACCGGCCTCCTCATCCTCGCTCGGCGGCGCGATGACCAGCGCAATCTCGCCCTTTACCTCGCCGCGAGCACGCAGCTCCTCGGCAAGCTGGGCAGCAGGCCCGCGCAAGACCTCCTCGTGCAGCTTGGTGAGTTCGCGGCAGACGGCAACCTCACGCTGGGGAAAGACCTCCGCCACGGCCTCGAGCGTCGCCACGATGCGATGTGGAGACTCGTAGAAGATGAGCGCGCCGGGCACCACGGCAAGGCGCTGCAAACGGCGCACGCGGTCGCCGTGCTTTCGGCCCAAAAAGCCCTCGAAGAAAAAATGCTCGCAGGGAATGCCGGACGAAACGAGTGCCGTGACGCAAGCGGAGGGCCCGGGAATAACTTCGACGGGCACATCGGCCTCACGCGCCGCCTCGACCAGCGCCTGGCCGGGATCGGACACGCTCGGCATGCCGGCATCCGAGGCAAAGGCGAGGGTCTCCCCCGCCAGCAGACGGTCGACCAGGCCGGCGGCGCGGCTGGCGATCACATTCTCGTCGCAACGGACAAGTGGCTTGGAAATGCCCAGGTGCATCAGCAGCTTTGACGTCACACGCGTGTCTTCGCAGCAGATGGCATCGGCGGCGGCAAACGCCTCGCCAACGCGCGGGGACAGGTCGCCCAGGTTGCCGATGGGCGTGCCGACCACATAGAGTTTGCCCGCATGGGCACTGTTCTGCGTCATATCAACCTATTCAATCATGCCGCGCTCGAGCGTACCGAGCGCCGCGCGGGCATCCCATGCTGCGATGCGCTTCTCGGTCTTCCACGTTTGGAAAAACCAACCGGCAGCCGGCGCAAACGATGCCAGCTGGTTGGCGATAAACACGCGCTCGTAGGCATTACGGCCCTCAGGCGTAACCGACGAGTTGGCAAAAATCGCTGCGCCCGACCATTCGCCCACCAGCACGGGGAACCCGGTCGAAATCGCTTCTTTGAGCTCGCGCTTGTTGCGCGAAATCGCCGTCGTCAGTCCGCGGGGGCTCGTGATGTCGAGCGCATACTCGTCGCGGTAATGGTACAGGTGAAGGTCCATGTAGACGTTCTTGTACTTGGCGCCGCGCATAAAATGCTTCCACTCGCTGGGATGCCCCGACGACGAGAAGACGACGATTTTATCCTCGGGCATATACGAACGGACGAGCTCGTAGGCATCGCGATAGAAATTGCGCAGGTAGTGAGCAGGAATGCCATCCGTCATGGTGAAGAGGCTCTTGCGAACGCTCATCTGCGGCGTGTCCAGCAGCTCAATGCCCAGCAGGCTCTCGGCCTCGCCATAGCGATCGGCCAAGCGCTCGAGCACGTCGAGTGCGACATGACGGCCGTTGGTGGACGAATGCCACTCGGCGACAGCCTCCGGCGTGGTGGGTGAATCGTTGGAATCGCCCTGGCCACCGGGCACAGTTGCCAGATCGAGCAGCACGCGGATGTCGTACTTGGCAGCCCACTCAATCGCGCGGTCGATGTAATCGACAACCGATATGTAGGAGGCATCGGACTCCTGTGAGCCAAAGGCATACCAGGGCACCGGCAGACGCACGGCATTGAGACCGATCTGCGCCATGCGGCGAAAATCGTCCTCGCTCACAAACGTCTCGTAATGACGGCGCATGCGCTCGTTATAGGCGGCGGTACCCATGGCCTCCTGCAGCTCGGCTGCGTTGGATGCACCGGTCGCCGCGTACAGCGACGGGGTCACCCAAGGCTCGGGAATAAACCAACCAGAGAGATTAACGCCGAGTATCCTCTCCATCACTGCCCCCTTCGGATCATGCAGGTCGAACCCGCATCGTATTGCATAGGATAAGTACCGTTTTGAGTATACCCGCGTGTGCGGACAGGCGACCGAACGGTCTGTAAAGTGACGCGAAAGTGTGAGGAATGTCTGGGAGCAGACGGGCTCGGAATGGTGCGACAAGGTGCGTACGCGCGCCGGAGGCAGACACCGGAAAGTGTGTCCCGTTCTATCGCTCAATAATGGGGCGCATTTTCCGCAGAACCCTACATAAAAGAAAAGGACCCCTTTGCAGAGGTCCTAGTCAATTCAAGGTGGCGGGGAAGGGAATCGCGTCCGCGCGCTGCGCGGACGGACCGCTGCGGCGCTTACGCGCCTTGCGAGCTGCGCTGGCAAACGCTTACGCGTTTACTCAGCTCCGCGCCCTCACGGGGTTCGATTCCATGTGGGGGCTGCATAAAAGAAAAGGACCCCTTTGCAGAGGTCCTAAACAATTCAAGGTGGCGGGGAAGGGAATCGAACCCCTGACACGAGGATTTTCAGTCCTCTGCTCTACCAACTGAGCTACCCAGCCATTTGAGGTGTGCCTTGTTTCAAGGCTTGATTAGTATAACCAAGGACGCGTTCCGGTCAACCGAGAATTTCAAAAAAGTTTTTGAGCACAGCCTCGGTTCTTTAAATCGGCACGTCAGAGGCATCAGCCGGCAGCAAGAAGTTTTTCGCTCAGAGCCGCACGGGCAAACTCACTTGGCGTCATCCCCTCGGCAGCCGCCCGTCGACGAATGGCCTCCTTCATTCCCAGAGGAATCTTGACCGACAGCGTTGCCGTCCCCTCACTTGAGAGTGGGGGCCGTCCATGCACGATCCCACCAACGGTGTGTTCGCCATCCGGAAACTCTCCGCGCTCGTACGACTCGCACCACGCGTCAATCATTTCATCCGTTACAACCTGACCATTAGCGGCCGTATACGTCTTACCCATCATCGACCCCTTTGCCGAGCCCGTTCAATCTCCTGCCAAAATTTCTTCTGGACTGGAGACAAGGCATGAATGATAAGCCACCCACGGACAAGCTCGACCGCGACAAGCTCCACGCTTCGTCCGTCTGGGAGCCATCCAATCGCAAGCCATCTCGGCGGCTCGTCCTTCGACTCGCGACGAATGCACTCAGTAACCGCAAGCCAAGCGCTAAGCACCTGCTTTTCCGTCAGGTGCTTTTTAGCGTTGGGATGGATCTCAACATCCATGCATCTTCTCCTCCATCTTACCCAATTTCGTATGACGAAAGTCCGCTGTCGCCAATTCTTAAGCCGGCACGCGTTGGAGAGCAGGGGTCGAAACAATGATTGAAGAGCGCTCTAGTGCGGCCCAGGCGCCGGGGCAGGAGCACATACGCCAGGGACATACGTTTTCGTAGCGCGCGAGGATATTGCCGTCGCGATCGATGAAGGCGATGTCGATGGGATAGGCCATAAAACACGTATGGACCGAAGAGCAGCGTGGAAACGCCATGACGAGCGGCAAGCCGTTGGCGGCAACCGGACGCCGTCCCAGCATGCCGCGCAGGCGCACGACAAACGACTCCGCCACCGCAAACTCGGCCGGCGTCCAACCCAGCCTGTTGAGTGCCCGCGCGTAGGCGATGTAGGACGAGACCGTGGTCACATGACCACCCCCGGACGCCATGGATCGACCGTCACCGCGCGCTCGTGCGACAACGTTGTCGGCGCCCCCAGCGGAACGCCAGCGATGCTGAGCGAGCTCGGCCACGGCTCATAGCGCATGGTGCAGGTATAGGTCCTAAACGTGCCGGAAAGCGAAAGCAAACCGCCATCCGATGTCGTCGCACCCTGTTCGCTCGAGACCTCGATCAGCAAGTCATAGCCTTCCATGGCATGTTGGATCTGAGCCTGAACGGTCGCGGAAGCATCGATGGAGCTGCCATCGCCCTCCCCGCTCGGCGCCACGGCATGTGCTAGCACGATATCGGGCACCACGCGATCGAAGCGTGCGACCGCACTGGCAAAGACCATGACGTTGTACACGATAAGCGCCAGAACCAGTAGGACGGGCGTGACCACGGCCATCTCGACCGTCGCCTGGGCGCGCTCCTCGCACAGGCGCGTGCGGATGCCCATTACGACCCACCGCCCAGAGCGCCAACCAGCGTGGCGACATCGACGGTAAGCGGGATGGAGCCGCCGCCGGGCAGAGGAATCTCCGCAAGTGTGAGCACCGTACCGCTGATGGTGCGTTCGACTTGATATTCCAACGCCTCGCAAAGCGCTTTGGGATCGGTCACGCCCAACGGAATACTTCGCAGCTTGTCTTGCGCTTGAGAGAGACCAGCAATGTCAGACCCCGGACTCTTAATGACGTTGGCGGAATCAGTCAGCACTGGCTTTCGCAGGCGCAAGTCGCACGGCTCCAGACCCAACGCCGCCACGGACGCCGAAACGGTATCGCCGAGCCACGATGCAATGGAGCCCAACGCGCCGCTGCCCCCTCCTAGGCCTTTAATCATCTCGTCCATAAGTTCGTCGGCCGAACCTTGGATGTCTCCGTATCCCACAAGCAGCCGTCCCCAGACATCCATGACGCCATCGAGTACGCCGGCAACGCCACCCGAGCGTTCCTTCAATGTCGAGAAAAATCGCGAAAGCACGTTGTTTTGCGCCGTCGCCTCATCGGGCGCCAGCACCGCGGCAGAGATGGCACCGCGATCGCCAAGCCTGACTGCCGTGTTAAACGAAGAGTTGAGCTCATCGGGGCTCGAGATGGCACCCGAAACCGCAAAGGCAACCACGCCGTTGCGACCGGGCGGAGCAATACGCGGACGCTCGCCCGAAAGCGCTTTAATGGCCTGGTCAAACGCATTGCCCGCACGGTCGGCCTCATCCTCGGTCTGACGCATGAGCTCAAGCTCTTTGTTCCGACATTTGACGTATTCCTCCAAGGCCTTTTTGAACTCGTCGAAGTGATATTCGAAGCCGTTTTCGATAGAGGTTGAAGGCGCCGCAACAGCACCAAGCGACAAAACGCCAAAATGGCATTTGCTGCATTTATCCTGTCCATCGTAATCGGCAACCGAAGCAAATCCGCTCGGCGTCCCTTTCTTATAGTTAGGGCAGGTCGTCCCGTAATGCAGATACGCCTTGTCATCGTTCACGCTCGTCGGCCACACCGCATCGGTATAGAGTTCCGTCGCCCGAACCTCATCAGAGTTGCGCGGCAGCAGCGGAATATAGGAGGAAACCCTGTCTCCGTTCTCGGTTATATGTGCCCGATCGACCTCCGCGCTCGCATAGGTATAAAACGCCTTACGCGCCGCAGACTCTGCCTTCATCTCGACACTCGAGCCGTGGGGCTTCTCATTTGTCAGACGCCAATGGTAGTAGTCCTTCGCGCGATCAAGGGCAACTTGGGGCTCCCACGTAACGCTCGATGAGTAATGCGGATTTTGAACACCGGAGAGATCCGTTAGGCTTTTCGCACGCTCCCACATGCAAGAACAGCTGCCGACCGAGCCCTTGTCAGACCCACCACAATCCGCCAGCCAAGCGCGCTCTTTAGCCTTCGCCGTGTCCTCAGAAGCCTTCCGCAGCTCCTCGGCCGCACGCTCTAAATCATCTGATGTGTCTTTAATGGCATCGGTCGAGATCTCGGACCCCTCGAGCGCAGCGAAGTCCGACTCGGATGTCCTGGGCACGGCAAGCGCCGTACCGGTATAGGTCACACTATCGGTATCCTGCGCCGACACCGCCTGCGTGGCACGCGCGGCGATCAGATACGGCAGAGCCGTCTCGATTTTCTGTAAGCCTTCCGATGCGCTTTTGGCAAACTTGTTGCGCGTTTTAATGATCTCAATCCCGGTGTCGACCATATTGCCGGCAACTGGTTCGGCACCCGGGATGAGGATGGCGACCAGGCCCGTCCCGATCGTGGCAAGCCCCGCCAGCCCCAGACTCAAGATGCTCGCATCAACCACCGTGGCAGCCGTGTGATAGGACGACACTACGTTGGCACCCGCCAGCGCGCCGCCATCGGCCGCCACCTGGGTATCCCCGGCACGCGACATGCTCCATATCGCCGCGGTCGACGAAAACAGCAGCGTGAGCACCACCAGGATGACCACCGCAGATGAGAGCGTGGTGTAGGCGCCGTCTTCGATAAACAGGTCAATTCCGGCACGACCCATAAAGCCGCCTCGCTTGCGATGGCAGCTCGGACGGCGCGTCAAAACGCATCTAGACCAGAAACGCTTAATCCCATGTAGCAATCCACGAATCATAATCTCCCTCCAGCCATTCGGGACGCGATTGATACGAGACATCGACCTTGAGCTCAACGTAGCCGCCCTCGCCTACACCACCCATAGCCTGCGCAAACGCACCGATCACAGGCAACGGTTTGACCTCGCCGGAAACGGACACGGACGAGACGTCACCCGCACCGGCCCGGCCAAGCTCGATATCCCACGACAATGGCCCGCCGGCATGAAAAATCGAAACGTTGGGTACTGCGGCAAGCCGGCGGCGGGTGAACTCCTTAAGATCGTCGTCCTCCGCCGCCGTCGTGGTCATGAGCCGCGCGGTCTCGGCGGCGGCAGACTCCATGACCGCGCGCGTATAGAGCAGGCACACCGGTTGCAGTGCGAGAAGGATGAGCGTCAGAAACGTCGGCAGCAAAAAAGCGGCCTCGACCGTTGACTGCGCCCGGTCCTCACGCGCGATATCAATACAACGCGATGTCCTTAGCGCCCGCAGCGGCGTCGATAACCGACGTCGAGGCAACGCCATGGGATGCCGCCCGCTCAACCAGCGCCGCCAAGCGTCCATCGGTGCCAGCACGCCAAAGTCCCACAATCGCCAGCACGATCGATAACAGCGCCACCGTGACGATGGCGTATTCCACAGTCGCTTGGGCAACCTCTTCACGCAGAACGCCATGCATTTCACGATCCCTCCTTTGAGCTTATTGTTTGCGGGACCAGACGCACGGCGCGCAGACGACACGAAGCATCGCCAGCATCCGCGGCAATTGTCACCATATCGACCCAGCCGCGCCCATCGCGCACGATGGCGCCCCATACGTTGCCCTTAATATCGAGATAGCCGCTCAGGGCGAGCTGGGCCGTTGGCACCTCGCGGTAGGCGCGTAACATATCCGCCGCTGCCTCGGTCATCGGTCGGTCCTCGGACCATGCAAGCCGGACCGCAATCGCGTTGTCCTCAGGCGAATCCGTCGCAGTGCCAGACCGCTTGTCGAGCGTCCGCAGAAAGGTTTGCGCCGTGACAGCGACATCCGAATCGTCCGCATCTCGCATCTCATCTTTTTGAGACGCCACCACCGAATCTGAGCCCGAATCGAAGGCGGCCCCAGGACGCTGCTGCCGTGCGGCGTTAAGCCCCCAAAGCACCGCCGCTATCGCCACGGTCAGGCAAGCAAACACCAGCAGCACCCCGATGGGGCGCTCGCCCTCTACAGGCTGTTGATGCCCTCGCTGATAGCGTTCCATAGATCTTGGACCTTGCCTTTAAATGCAACGATGGCAATAATCGCGATCACCACAAGCACGCCCACCAAAATGGCGTACTCGGTGGTACCCTGCGCGCTCTCCTCCCGCAACAGCTCCTTGGCATGCTGGCGAGCGCGGATTGCCCGGCAAAAAGCCCAGTTCCAAGCCTTGTCAGCAACTTCGACCATCGTGTTCATGTATTCCTCCCTACATCATCCCGCCTGCTCCCAGCAGCGGGCCCAATATGGACAGAAGCAACGCCGGCAAGATGAGCGTGCCGGTGGGAATCAGCAGCTTGACGGGTGCACGCTCGATCTCGCGCTCGACCGCGGCGCGATGAGCCGCACGGATCTCGCGACTTTGAGCGGCCAGCGTCTCGGCAAGTGGGGCACCCAGGGCGAGCGCCTGCCCCACCGTGATGGCAAAGGTCTCGAGCGCTCGCACGTCCAGGTCGCGCGCGGCGGCCAACAACTCGTCCTCACGCGTGCCCACGCCCACCTGCCACGCCATGCAGGCGCGCTCAAGGCGAAGAGCCAGCACTGACCGGCGGTTGGCGCAGAAAATCTCAAGCGCCGCATCAAACGAAAGACCGGCCGAAAGACCCAAGCGCACAACATCAATCATCTCGGACACTTCGCCGAGCGACACTCGCGCCGGGCCGCCCGCTCCAACCGCGCCCTTCACTCGCGCGGTCAGAGCATCGACCACCGAGCAACCCGCGGCAGCGACCAGCACCGCCTCGCGCTTGCAGGCCTCTGCGATCTCGCGCGCATCCGCCCGATCCAAACCCGTCGCGACAAATACACTCAGGGCGCACAGGCAAGCCGCAACTGCAACCGGGGCGCTCATAGCTCCACCCGCATAATGCGCCTGATAACCACCAGGGCAACGGCGTTGAGGGCAAGACCCAGCACCACAGCGCCCGCGCCGGCAGGCGTCGCAAGACCGCGACGAAAATCTGCCGAAAGCAGCGCCAGCACCGCGCACATGCCCGCCGGCATCGCCGCGACCATGTGTGCCGACATACGCGCCTGTGACGTCTTAACGTCCAGACGGCGTTTGAGCTCAATGCGCTCACCCACCATGCTCGACGCCTCGGACAGCAAGCCGGCAAGCGGAGCCCCGGTACGCTGCGATACTTTGAGCGCCAAGGTGACAAGCGAAAGGCCGGGAGCATCGATGCGAACGAGTAGGTCATCGAGTGCGTCGGTCGCCGAGATACCGCAATCGATTGCCGCCGCCACCCGCAAAAACTCGGTATGCACCGGCTCTTGCGCATGGGCGCCCACAAAGCGCATACCCTGTGCCAGCGAATGCCCCGAGGCAAGCGACA
This sequence comes from uncultured Collinsella sp., assembly GCA_900542965.1. Taxonomy (GTDB): domain Bacteria; phylum Actinomycetota; class Coriobacteriia; order Coriobacteriales; family Coriobacteriaceae; genus Collinsella. The sequence continues at coordinate 11,032 of UQPY01000009.1, read as the reverse complement.
TGGATAACGCTGTGAATGCCTCGGGCATGGCCTCTTCTACATCATGCTGTTCGCGTCGGCGATCGAAGGTGTCACGCGCGGCGCCCACGCCAAACGGCGCCACCAGCCCCAAGACAAAGCCGATGGGCGACAACGACGTAACGGCCAGCAAAACGCTGCAGATACCGCTCGACAGCAGCAGAAATGCCAGACGAGCCGCGTTATCCTCAATAGCAAGCCCAAGGCGATCTGCGGGGATCAGCGACGCCCACGAGCGGGCAATCTTTGTCAGCAGGTCGTTTTCCGCCAACTCACGGGGCAGTTTCTCCGCCATCGATTCGAGCGTCTGGCGCGCCAGCTCCGCCGGCGGCATCCGCGCCAAACGAGGCTCTGCCCCACACGCCATCGCGACAGAAAGCCCCGCCAAACCCCCTACGACGAGGGACATAGCGATCTCCATTCGTCCACCTCCTCTTGCGTGAGCGTTCCCGACCGCAAGCCCTCCGCAATAAACGGCGGCTCGTGGTCGAGCGTCCAGCTGCGTTCGGCGGCATCGAAAGTCACGTAGCGTTCGAGCTCAACACCACCCGACGCGCCCCGGTGAACCCCCGAATATGAGGCCACAAAGCGCCTGCCGTCTGCATGACGCTCGGACATCACGATGCCGTCGAGCGCCATGGCGATCTGCTCTTCGATAAGCTCGCTCGGCAAATCGATGCCGTAGCGCGCAAGCAGCGTCAGGCGAACCACGGTCTCCTGCTCGGTACCCGCATGGAGCGTGGTGAGCGAGCCGTCGTGGCCCGTGTTCATGGCCTGCAGCATGTCGCAGCACTCGGCACCGCGCACCTCGCCCACGACGATGCGGTCGGGGCGCATACGCAAAGCATTGGTCACCAGGTCGCGGATCGTCACCGCACCCTCGCCCTCGATTGACGCCTCACGCGCCTCCAGACGAACAACGTGTGGGTGATGTGCAAACTTGAGCTCGGCGGAATCCTCGATCGTCACAATGCGCTCGCCGGTGGAAATCTCGCACGACAGCGCATTGAGCAGCGTGGTCTTGCCCGACCCCGTGCCTCCCGCAACCGCCAAGTCCTGCCGCAACGACACCGCGCACGACAGCAACTGCGCATACCAAAGCGGCAGTGACCCCAACCCCACAAGCTCGTCCAACGAACAGATACGGTCCGAGAACTTACGGATGGTGAGGATTGGCCCGTCGATCGCCACGGGCGGAATCACCGCGTTGACGCGATAACCCGTCTTGAGGCGGGCGTTGACGATGGGGCTACGCTCGTCGATACGACGGCCGAGCGGCGAGATGATACGGTCGATGAGCACACGGATCTGTTCGTCGTCCTCAAACGCGTGCTCGATGGGATACAAAACGCCACTGCGCTCAAAAAAGGCAGAGCGACAGCCGTTGATCATGATTTCGGTAACGGTGTCGTCCTCGATGAGCGGCTGCAGCGGTCCCAGGCCCACCACGTCATCTAGGATCTCGTCGATGATGGTCTCACGCTCAGGCGTCGCCAAGTCGGTCGGCTCTTCCACGTTGAGCGCCGCTTCCACCGCCGGACGTAGCTCAGAGCGGGCAAGGGCAGGGTCGACGTAGGCGCCGATGCGCGCCACCTCGTCGTAGCCCATGCGGTCCATCACCGCACGCTTGGTGCGGCGTTTAACGGCACGGCGGCGTCCCGCATCAACGGGGGCAGCCGCGGCGGCCGCGCCAGCGGCTTTAATCCGCGTCTGCAGACTCATCGCGAATCACCCTCACGCGACCAGGGAAGACGGATGCGCGGACGCTCGGTGCGGGTCGCGCGGTCAGCGACCATATCGCTCCAAGGACCGACGGCGCAGCCCAGCTCCACGAGCATCTCGCGCGTGGCCTCGCGCACGCTGGTCGCAAAAGCGCTCGTCTGACCCACTGCCTCGTCGGCGCGACCGAATGCCATGAGCGCGGCCAAGTCCTGACCGCCATCGGCAATGCGGATCTTGGAGCTCAGTGCGCAGGCAATCTCGAAGCGCATAGCGACGTCCTCGTCGGCACCGCGCGCACCAAACCGGTTGAACACGGCGCTCATGCGCGTGCGTGGCACGCCCACGCGGCTCGCCAGCTCAATGACGCGCGAAGCGGATGTCGCGGACGATACCGCCGCATCGCCTACGACCAGGCAACGGTCGCTCGCCGCCACCGCGGCGGCCACGGCATCACCCCAAAAGACCGAGGTGTCAACAAAGACCACGTCGGATTCACGACGCAAAACATCGAGCAATAGCTCCACCGGACGTGCCATGAGCTCGGCCTTCTCGGGGGCCGCGACAGGCCCCCAGAGCGTGACACCCGGGGCGACGCGCATCGATGCGGCCACGATATCCGACTCGGCAAGTGCGCCCGCCGCCGACGGCTCGATAAGCGTCGCCATATCGTGCGGGGCATCGACACCCAGCAGATCGTATAGGTTTCCAAACATGAGGTCCAAGTCGAGCACGGCGGCACGCAAACCCAACAGCGACGCCGCATGCGCCATGGTGGCAACGATCGTCGACTTGCCGCAACCGCCCGAACCCGAAACGGCGCAGACGACCGGTGCCCGACGCGACGGAATCGAAGCGTCCGCCGACAGCGCAGGGGCTGACGGTGCGGGAACCGGCGACACAGACGCGGGCGATAACATCCCCGTCTCCCCCGCCGCGGTCACGTGCCGAGCCCAAGCCGGCATGGCAGGCTGCCTGGGCTGCGGTTCCGAAGCCAAAGACGCAGCGGCACACGGCTCGCCAGCCCCGGCAAAACCCTCGACCTCATCGAGCTCATCGGCCAGATTTACGCCGTGCACGTATCCCATATCTTCAGCCAGAGCGTCATCGCCATACGGTACCGGCCCTCCAGCGTCATCGTATGCAAGGGGGTCCCGGGGGCGCCGACCATGCTCGGCTTCCGCTTTTCCATATTCATCAACACGCGGGCCTCTTGTAGCGCGAGGCGCCCCGGGTTCCCTATCAACAAAAGCATCGGGCTCAATCGTCCTGCGTCGATCGGAATCAACCGTTCCCTCACCCGCACGCCCGTTGCCGCACAAACTGTGCGCAGCGATGACCTCGGTCGCCCCCGCGCGAAACAGTCCTTCGATATCCGACGGGTCGAGTGTCTCGATCAACACGACGACGCGACTCACACGGCCCTCGGCCGTCAGGCGCGCAACGGTCTTCCTCACGTCTTCGGTATCGAACAGAGACGCCGCGATGATGGCGGCACCGCGGCGCGACGGAAACGCCCGCGCCATGGATACCAGCCCGTCCAGGTCGCCCACGCGAAGCACCTGCGCGCCCACATCGCGACCCTCGACTTCCTGCTGTAGCAGCCCGTAATCGCCGCACGCGCAGCACGCAAGCCAGATCGCCTTCATCACTCGTCGCCTCCGCTCTTTTTGCCGCGCGCCGTGGCGGGAATCGTCAAGCTGACCGTTCCCTTTCCCGAGGCTCCCAGCAATTCCTTGACATCTTCGGGGTCTGCCGCCAGCGTCACCCACTCGATCTTGCCTTCACGCGTGGTGCCGGCATCTTCGCTGGTATCGATCACGTACGCGCCGCACAAACGATCAGTCACGCCATCTTTTTGCACGTACACGTCCACATAGCTGCCCACGCCCGTGGCGCCGCCGACCGAGTGCTCGGCATCGACCGCCACCGAAACGGCAACCTTGCCTTTAGGCACCTCGAGCTTGTGGCTCTCGGCCTTGGTGTAGACATTGCAGATCACGGCATTTTTTGGAATGCGCGAGGTCGTCACGTCGCCGCGCACCCGACGCAGCTCGGTCGCCGCATCACGCGGCAACAGACTCGCCAGCCATTCCTGAGTTATGACATTAGTCTCATCGAGGGTCTCGCCCGCATCGATATCGCGCGCCGCGACGCACACCTCAACGCGGTCGCCGCCGTATTTTGCCAAAGTCTCGGCCTGGGCCCGCTCGGCTTGCGAGCGGATCGACGAGCCGTAGACCATGCAGAGCGCCGCGGCAAGCACGCCCGCGACCAGACTGATGGCGATGCGCTTGCTCTTGTTCACGGCCGCTCCTCTCAAGGTAGCACCGGGCAAATGCCCGTACCACCATTGTCTGGGCGACCAGGGCGCAAAGCGGCGCAATCGCGATCTTGGTTTTAGGTGTCAAACCAATTGCTGACCAAAAGCTGACCAGCCCGTCAAGCTCGTGGCAAGGTTTTGGTCAGAACGTCGGCAAAACGCATATTTCGAGGCGCTTTGGCAGCAAAAAAGCCGCCTCCCAAGCAGTTAGGAGACGGCTGTCATAGGAAAATTCAATTACAGATGGACATCGGGATCGAGCATTTGGGCACTCACGCGCATGGATGACGCCAGGTTTTGGAACGTCTCCAGGCGCAGGCTGTCGATCTGTCCGGCATCTTCGGCCTCGCGAACGGCGCAACCCGGCTCGTGCGTGTGTGTGCAATCGCCAAACCGGCACGCACGCGACGCCTCGACGATCTCGGGGAAGGCACGCGCCAACCCTCGTTCGTGGCCCACAAGCGGCAGGCTGCGCAGGCCCGGAGCATCGGCGATCACGCCGGCGTCGCCCGGCAGTGCCACCATCACGCGCGCAACCGTAGTGTGGCGGCCCTGGTCATCACGCTCGCGCACGCCGCCAGTGGCTAGCGCATCGTGGCCCAGCAGCGCATTGAGCAGCGTTGACTTGCCGGCGCCCGACTCGCCCAAGATCATGGCACAGCTCCCAGCCGGTACGCAGGCGCGCACTTCGTCCAGGCCGATGCCCTCGGCAGAAGACGTCACGATCACGCGCACGACCGGACCCACCAGACGGCGCACGCGGTCCAGATCGCGCTCGAGCTCATCGGCCTCGCAGCGGTCGGCCTTGGTGAGCACCACCACCGGCTCGGCATCGCAATCGAGCGCCAGCACCAGTGAGCGCGCCACGCGATCGAGCAGCACCTCGCCGGCGCCGAGCGCCTGCACGATCAGCACGCTATCCACATTGGAGCAAAGCACCTGACGTTCGCCGCGAGCGCGTCCGCGCCAACGCTCAAAACTCGTACGGCGTGGCAGCACGCACTCGATTACGCCCATGTCATGCCCGGGCGCACGACGCACCGCCACGCGGTCGCCCACGGCGGGCAGCAGAACTTCGTCCTCGCCACGCGACTTGGCAAACCCTACGGCATGCTCGGCACGAAACGTGTCATCGGCAGTCGCCACCAGCGGAAACCCGCGGTCCAGGCGCACCACGGCACCGAGCTGCATCTGCTCGGGCTCCTCGGCCTGTGCGCAAAAGTCGTCAAATGCAGCCTGCTGAGCCGCATCGACCGGCAGGTCATCGAACGCCGGAACATCCTGCAACGCGTCAAGCCCCGGTACGCTTGCCAGCAGTTCCTCAGCAGATGCAGGGGCTTCGGTCGCGAGCTTCCGACGACGGTCACGCTTAGCCCGCGCCCCCGTCGTCTTTTTCTTCGCCTTAGCCTTAGCCTTGCCCACAAATGCCTCCCAGCACCCAAAATCACAACTGAGCAGGTATTTTACCCACAAAAAAGAGTCGGTCGAGCAACTGCTCGACCGACTCACACACTTTCCCTCAGCCAATGATCCCGAGAGGCCATCCGAAGGCCCGACCGCCGGGAGGGGTTTCTTCTGAGCGATCCCGCAGCGCGAAGCGCGAGGACCAGCGAAGAAGAAACCCCGCAGGCGGTCGGGCCGGTGGGAAGGGCAGCCTTTCGACCTACTCTTTTTCGACCGCGCGCATGATCGCCTTGTAGATCTCCATCAGCGGAATGATCAGGAAGGCCAGACCCAGCGCGGCGATAACGCCCTTGAGCTCAAGCGTCACGGGGCCAAAGAACATCTCGGCAAGCGTCGGCTGCACGGTCACGATCACCGTCAGCACCAACGCCAGCGCGGCCGATGCCCACAGCCACTTGTTCTGCTTCTTCATCTTAAACAGCGACGTGCGACGGCTGCGCATATTGAAGCAGTGGAAGATCTCGACCATGTTGAGCGTGATGAAGGCCATCATCACGCCTTCCTCGTCGGCATTGCCGGCGATCATATCGGCGATGTGGATGTAACCCATGTCAAAATACACGCCCACAAAGAAGCTCGCCAGCACCAGCACGGTGATGATCAGGCCCTGGACCACGCAGTCCAGACCCATATTGCCGGCAAAGACGCCGTCCTTGGCGTTGCGCGGCTTGCGCTTCATGATGTCGCCCTCGGCATCCTCCATGCCCAGCGCGAGCGCGGGGAAACAGTCGGTGACCAGGTTGACCCACAGCAGCTGCACCGGTTGAAAGATGGTAAAGCCGATGAGCGTGGCGATAAACACCGAGAACACCTCGGCAAGGTTAGCCGAAAGCAGGAACTGGATGACCTTGCGGATGTTGTCGTAGATGCGACGGCCCTCTTCGCAGGCACCGATGATGGTGGCGAAGTTATCGTCGGCAAGCACCATGTCGGCGACGTTCTTGGTAACGTCGGTGCCGGTGATGCCCATGCCCACGCCGATGTCGGCGCGCTTGATGGACGGGGCGTCGTTGACGCCGTCGCCCGTCATGGCGACGATCTGGTCACGCGACTTCCAAGCCTCGACGATACGGGTCTTGTGCTCGGGCTGGACGCGGGCGTACACGCCGTAGTCCTCGATGTGTGCATCGAGCTCCTCGTCGCTCATGCGATCGAGGTCGGCACCGGTGATGGCCTGGCCGCGATCGGCGACGATGCCCAGCTGCTTGGCGATGGCCACGGCGGTGTCGATATGGTCGCCCGTGATCATGACGGTGCGGATACCGGCGTCGTGTGCCTCGCGGATAGCGTCAGCCACCTCGGGACGGACCGGGTCGATCATGCCGGACAGGCCGCAGAAGACCAGGTCGTGCTCGAGCGCAGCGGGGCTGCAGTCGGCGGGAACCTCGGCGTAGGTGCGGCTCGCCAGTGCCAGCACGCGCAGGGCCTCGTCGGCCATGGCCTTGTTGGCTGCCACGAGCTCGGCGCGGCGCTGCTCAGTCAGGGGGACGACCTTATCGCCCTCGTAGATATGGGTGCACAGGCCGATCACCACGTCGGGCGCGCCCTTGGTGTACTGCTCGTACTCGCCGTCCAGGGTCTCGACGACCACGGACATCATCTTACGACCCGAGTCGAACGGGGCCTCGCCCACGCGCGGGTGCTCGGCAGTCAGGCCAGTAAGACCAGCCTTGCCGGCGTCGTTGACGAGCGCACACTCGGTCGGCTCGCCCACGGCCTCGCCCAGCTCCTCGTCCCACTGGGCATCGGAGCACAGCGCCATGCCGGCCAAGAACTTTTCCTTGGGCGCAGCGAGCTCGTGCTTGACGACGGTCATCTTGTTCTGGGTAAGCGTGCCGGTCTTGTCCGAGCAGATGGTCTGCGTGCAGCCGAGCGTCTCGACAGCAGAAAGCTTACGGATGATTGCCTGACGCTTGGCCATCTTGGTCACGCCGAGCGAAAGGACGATGGTCACGACGGCGACCAGGCCCTCGGGGATGGCGGCGACGGCGAGCGAGACGGCGACCATAAAGGTGTCGAGCAGGGCAGTCGGGTCGGTAAGGACGTTACCCACGCCGTGACGGATGATGTCGACGCCAAAGATCACGACGCAGATGACGATAACCATAATGGTAAGAATACGGCTGAGCTCGGCGAGCTTCACCTGCAGCGGCGTGAGCTCTTCCTTGGCCTCGGCAAGAGCGCCGGCAATCTTGCCCATCTCGGTGTTCATGCCGGTGCCGACCACGACGGCGCGACCGCGGCCGTACACCACGGTGGAGCCCATGTAGCACATGTTCTTGCGGTCGCCGAGCGGCACGTCATCGGTGCCCGCAGCAAGCTCGATCACGTTGGCGTGCTTCTCGACCGGCACGGACTCGCCGGTCAGCGCGGCCTCTTCGATCTTCATCGTGGCACTCTCGAGCACGCGGCAGTCGGCCGGGACGGAGTCGCCCGCCTCGAGCATGATCACGTCGCCGGGGACGAGCTCGGCGCTCGGCAGGTGTACGAGCTTGCCGTCGCGCAGCACCTTGGACTGCGCCGCGCTCATTTCCTGCAGGGCCTCGAGGGCCTCCTCGCTCTTGGCTTCCTGGACCACGCCCAGCACCGAGTTGACGATAACGACGAACATGATAATGGCGACATCGGCAAAGTCCGCCTCGCCCTTGACCATGCCCGTAAGTGCGCTGATAACGGCGGCAACGATCAGCATGATGACCATGGGGTCGGCCATCTGCTCGAAGAAACGCTTCCATAGCGGCGTCTTCTCGGCTTCCTCGAGCTTGTTAGGGCCTGTCTTGGCAAGGCGCGACAACGCCTCGTCGTTGCTCAGGCCGAGGTTCTCATCGACACCCTGGTCGCTGAGCACCTCCGCCGCGGCGGACAGGTATTCCTTTTGCATATAGAGTCCCCTCCTGGGATTCGGGCCACTCAGCAGATTGATGCCCGATCATAATTCCCAGGAGAAGGGCAAGGGCTCATCAAGGCTGCCGTGCTGAGCGGCAGTTGATAGTGGAGCTATGGTACCCCAAAGCGACGCGTCTAGCCAAAACATTCCATCTGGAAACACGGCACAGGCGCAACGGTGCAGACAGTGTGATGCTCAAGATTGATAAAACGTTTTTTCTTCGGCGCATCATCGAACTAAAATATCGCCCAGATAGCAGCGGTTAGAACGGTTGGTAAAGTTTTTGCATATACCGTTTTTCCGCAAAAAATGAACTTCTAATTCGGCATACGGTCGATTTTTTGGGGTATTCGGTCGGCATTTCGTTATAATCATCTCAGTTTTATTTCTTATGGTTTATCTATCAGCGCAAGACGATGTCAGATGGAGGTCTGAATGTACAAGCGCACCAAGATTGTATGCACCATGGGTCCCGCCTGCGATAGCGACGAGACCATCCGCGAGATGATCAAGGCGGGCATGAACGTCGCCCGTTTTAACTTCTCGCACGGCTCCTACGACGAGCACCACGGTCGCATCGAGCGCGTCCGCCGTATTTCCAAGGAGCTCGGCATGCCCGTCGGCATTCTGCTCGACACCAAGGGCCCCGAGGTCCGCACCGGCCTTTTGGTCGACGGCAAGAAGGTCGCCGTCAAGACCGGCGACAAGATTGTCGTCACCGCTCAGCCCACGTCCGAGGATTTCCACGGCACCTCTGAGCACATCTCCCTCGACTACCTGGCTCTGCCCTCCGAGGTCGAGAAGGGCTCCCTTATCCTGATCGACGACGGCCTGGTTGCCCTCGAGGTCGAGTCCGTCGACGGCCAGGACATGACCTGCGTCGTCAAGAACGACGGCCTGATCGGCGAGCGCAAGGGCGTCAACATGCCCAACGTCAACATCTCGCTGCCCGCTATCACCGAGCGCGATCGTCAGGACATCCTCTTTGGCCTGACCGAGAACATCGACTACATCGCCGCTTCCTTCATCCGTGACGGTGAGTCCGTCCGCGGCATCCGCGAGCTTTGCCGCGAGAACGGTGGCGAGCACGTGACGATCTTCCCGAAGATCGAATGCGCCCTGGGCGTCGAGAACTTCGACGAGATCCTCGAGGCTTCCGACGGCATCATGGTCGCCCGTGGCGACCTGGGCATCGAGATCAAGCCCGAGCTCGTTCCGCACATCCAGAAGGAGATCATCGCCAAGTGCAACGCGGCCTACAAGCCCGTTATCACCGCTACGCAGATGCTCGACTCCATGCAGCAGAACCCGCGCCCGACGCGCGCCGAGGTTGCCGACGTTGCTAACGCCATCTACGACGGCACCGACGCCGTTATGCTCTCTGGCGAGTCCGCTGCCGGTAAGTACCCGGTCGAGGCCGTCAAGATGCAGGCCAGCATCGCTCTCGAGACCGAGAAATACCTCCCGGCCCACGCTCCGCTCGAGGTTCCGGCCGACGCTCATGGCACCCGCGTTGTCAACAACGTTGTGGGTATGTCCGCTGTGAACATGGCTACCACCGTTGGCGCCAAGTGCATCACCGTGCCGACGACCACCGGTCGTACCGCTCGCCTGATCTCGCACTTCCGTCCCAACATGCCGATTTGCGCGTTCTCCCGCCACGAGTGGGCCGTCCAGCAGATGATTATGTACTGGGGCGTTATCCCGCACCAGGCCGAGATTACCCAGGGCACCGTCAACGGCACGATCGTCAAGGCGATCGAGACCGCTAAGGAGCTCGGCTACGTCGAAGCTGGCGATCTGACCGTCGCTACCGCCGGCGATCCCCGCATGAGCGTCCAGCTCGAGGACAAGGTCTCCTCGACCAACGTCGCTTACGTCGCTCAGGTACGCTAAATCGTACTTGCAAGCACACTTGCATTGCAAAGGGCCCGGAAGGCATTGCCTTCCGGGCCCTTTTTCTGTACCAATGCCGGCGCACGGCAAAACACGCACCCATTTCATTACCAAAAGCGCAAAATCCGCCCTCCGAGGCCCAAAAAATAAAGCCCCAAGCACTAAAAGTGTTCGCCCGGTGGCAAACCCACACCTTAACCGACGCTGCTAAATCGTTTTAGCAAGAACCAAATCAACCGCGTTTTCGGAAGTGCGGGGAAAAATTACTTACCCCCGAGCATAAGTCCTTTTATTTCAACAAAACCCCTGATAAAGTTGGCTTAAATACCGCTTGTGCCTGACCTATTTGTCTTTTTCACCGCACTTCTGAAACGGATAGCTTTTCTAGCCCAAACAACGCTCAAACGATCGGATCGCTATGTCATTTCTTGCCTGCGGACCCACGGCTTTTCAGTACTATCGCATCCCGCCCCAAATACTGGGACTCTATCCGGCAAACCTGCCGCCCGACCATGACCATCGCTTGGTGCATTACTCAAAACAACCGGTATTTAAAGACTTGCTCGGCACACCAGTTTGGAGATCCGTGAGTGAAAGGAAACAGCGCGCGAACGGAAAGCTATTTCATAGCCGTCTGCTAACCCAAGAGCCGCCTCCCGGGTCGTTTAGACAGACTGAACATGGATTTGATGTCACTTCACCGGAGTTCACGCTGCTCAGCCTTG
>UQPY01000008.1 GCA_900542965.1 uncultured Collinsella sp. | reverse complement strand
CACGCAAAGGAAAGCACTTAATGTGCTTTCCGTCTTGCGCAGGACTGTAGAGCAGCAAACTTAAAACCTGGGCCGCCCGGGCCGGAGATCCGACCCGCGCACAGAAGGGGATTCCTTTTGTGTAGGCTTTGCGGAAATGTGCTCATTTTGGGATACGCCCGGCGGCGTGGTCTGTTGACGGCACAGCTAACGGCACGTATCCTATCGAACTGCGTGTTTCGTAGGGGGATGCTGACCCCTCGATTCAAGCCGTTGCACTTTACAGAAAGCTGGAATCATTCGAGAAGGAGTACGCTTTGCCTACTATTAACCAGCTGGTTCGCCAGGGCCGTCGTTCCGTGCCCAAGAAGTCCAAGAACGCTGCTCTGCAGCACAACTCCCAGAAGCGCGGCGTGTGCACCCGCGTCTTCACCACGAGCCCCAAGAAGCCGAACTCGGCTCTTCGTAAGGTTGCCCGTGTTCGCCTCGTCAACGGCATCGAAGTTACTGCTTACATCCCGGGTGAGGGCCACAACCTGCAGGAGCACTCCATCGTGCTCGTCCGCGGCGGTCGTGTCCGTGACCTCCCTGGTGTCCGTTATCACGTCATCCGTGGCGCCTACGACGCTGCTCCGGTCCAGAACCGTATGCAGGCCCGTTCCAAGTACGGTGCTAAGCGCCCCAAGGCCAAATAAGCCAGATAACGTTTTGATACTTTCGCCGTGTGCCGCCTAAGCGCCGCACGGTAGACACTTAAGGAGATTTCACATGCCGCGTCGTGCAGCAGCTAATCGTCGTGAGGTTCAGCCTGACGCCGTTTACAACAACCGCCTGGTGACTCAGCTCATCAACAAGGTCCTTCTTGACGGCAAGAAGGCCACCGCTGAGCGCATCGTTTACACCGCTTTCGAGATCGTTGCCGAGAAGTCCGAGGGTGGCGACGCTCTCGCTACCTTCAAGAAGGCTATGGACAACGTCAAGCCCACGCTCGAGGTTAAGCCCAAGCGTGTCGGTGGCGCTACCTATCAGGTCCCGATGGAGGTCAACTCCCGTCGTTCCACCGCTCTGGGTATCCGCTGGATCGTCAACTTCTCCCGCGCTCGCAAGGAGAAGACCATGGCCGAGCGTCTCGCTAACGAGATCCTCGACGCCTCCAACGGTCTTGGCGCTTCCGTCAAGAAGCGTGAGGACGTCTTCAAGATGGCCGAGGCCAACCGCGCGTTCTCTCACTATCGTTGGTAAGTTAAGGTAAGGAACTAACATGGCTAAGCCTAAGTACAAGCTTTCCGATACCCGTAACATCGGCATCATGGCCCACATCGATGCCGGTAAGACCACCACGACCGAGCGTATTCTTTACTACACCGGTAAGACCCACAAGATCGGTGAGGTCCATGAGGGCGCTGCCACCATGGACTGGATGGTTCAGGAGCAGGAGCGCGGCGTAACCATTACCTCCGCTGCTACCACCTGCTTCTGGAACAAGGACGGTAAGGACTACCGCATCCAGATCATCGACACCCCGGGCCACGTTGACTTCACCGCCGAGGTCGAGCGCTGCCTGCGCGTCCTCGATGGCGCTGTCGCCGTCTTCGACGCCGTTGCCGGCGTTCAGCCCCAGTCTGAGACCGTTTGGCGTCAGGCTTCTACCTTCAACGTCCCCCGCATCGCCTTCATCAACAAGTATGACCGCGTGGGCGCTGATTTCTTCAACGCTATCGAGACCATGAAGGATCGTCTCGACGCTAACGCCGTGGCCGCTCAGGTCCCGATGGGCGCCGAGGACAACTTCTGGGGCGTCATCGACCTGGTCACCATGACTGCATGGGACTTCAAGGCCGACGAGAAGGGCATGACCTACCCCGAGCCGATGGACGAGATCCCGGCTGAGTTTGCCGACATCGCTGCCACCAAGCGCGAGGAGCTCCTCGACGCTGCTGCCAGCTTTGACGACGAGCTCATGGAAAAGATCCTCATGGAGGAGGACTTCACCGTCGAGGAGCTCAAGGCTGCTCTGCGCAAGGGTGTTCTGGCCAACGAGCTCAACCTCGTCTTCGTGGGCTCCGCCTACAAGAACAAGGGCGTCCAGGAGCTGCTCGACGCTGTCGTCGACTACCTGCCCAGCCCGCTCGACGTTGAGGCCGTCACCGGTACCGATCCGGACACTGGCGAGGAGATCCAGCGTCATCCTTCCTTCGACGAGCCCTTCTCCGGCCTGGTCTTCAAGATCATGACCGACCCGTTCGTCGGTAAGCTCACCTATGTCCGCGTTTACTCCGGCCGTGCCGAGTCCGGCTCCTACGTGGTCAACGCCTCCAACGGTCAGCGCGAGCGCCTCGGCCGCATCCTCGAGATGAACGCCGCCGAGCGTATCGACCGTGACGACGCTGCCGCCGGCGACATCGTCGCTTGCGTCGGCTTCAAGAACTCCACCACCGGTGACACCCTGTGCGCCGAGGGCAACGAGATCGTCCTCGAGAAGATCGAGTTCGCCAAGCCCGTTATCGACGTTGCCATCGAGCCCAAGACCAAGGCCGAGCAGGACAAGATGTCCCTGGCTCTGACCAAGCTCGCCGAGGAGGACCCGACCTTCCAGGTGTCCACCAACCACGAGACCGGCCAGACCATCATCGCCGGCATGGGCGAGCTGCACCTCGAGATCATCGTCGACCGTCTGCTCCGCGAGTTCAAGGTTGACGCTAACGTTGGTAAGCCCCAGGTTGCCTACCGCGAGACCGCTGGTCACGACGTCGAGAAGGCTGAGGGCAAGTTCGTCCGTCAGTCCGGCGGTCGCGGTCAGTACGGCCACGCCGTCATCAAGCTCGAGAAGATGGAGGAGGGCTTCGGCTACGAGTTCGTCAACGCTATCGTCGGCGGCGTCGTGCCCAAGGAGTACATCCCGTCCATCGACAAGGGCATCCAGGAGGCCCTGAACACCGGTGTTATCGCCGGCTTCCCGGTCCTCGACGTTAAGGTCACCCTGTTCGACGGTTCTTACCACGAGGTCGACTCCTCCGAGGCCGCCTTCAAGATCGCCGGTTCCATGGCTATCAAGGACGCCCTCAAGAAGTCCGACCCGCAGCTGCTCGAGCCGATCATGGCTGTCGAGGTCGAGACCCCCGAGCAGTACATGGGCGACGTTATGGGCAACCTCTCCGGTCGCCGCGGCAAGATCGAGGGCATGGAGGATCGCAAGAACAGCAAGCTCATCCGTGCCAAGGTGCCGCTGGGCGAGATGTTCGGTTACGCTACCGACCTTCGCTCCCAGACCCAGGGCCGTGCATCCTACACGATGCAGTTCGACTCTTATGAGCCCGCGCCCAAGTCCATCGTGGACGAGGTCATGAGCAAGAACGCCTAAGTTCGAGCTCCCTGTTACGTAATCCGCGAGAACATCTCTCGCACTCTTTGGAGGTTTAAGTTGGCTACCCAGAAGATCCGCATTCGCCTCAAGGGCTATGATCACGAGGTCGTCGATCAGTCCGCGAAGCTCATCGTCGAGACCGCTCAGAAGACCGGCGCTCGCGTTTCCGGTCCTGTCCCCCTGCCCACCGAGCGCAACCTGTACACGGTTATCCGCTCGCCGCACGTGAACAAGGACTCCCGTGAGCAGTTCGAGATGCGCACCCATAAGCGCCTCATCGACATCCTCGACCCCACCTCGGGCACCGTTGATTCGCTCATGCGTCTCGACCTTCCCGCTGGCGTCGACATCGACATCAAGCTCTAAGCGATATCGCTCATAGCTTAAAGAGCCCCACTGCCATTACGGTAGCGGGGTTCTTTTGTTTTGAATGATGGTTTGGACTGCCGGGTAATGCTGCCGAGTAGGTGGCTGCGGTGACCTATTCGCTCAAGGGGCGCAGCGATGCCTCCTCAAAATGGAAGGATCGCAAGCCGCCTTCCGTTTCGATACACGCGCGACCAAAGTCATCCACGGTTTTAAAGACGCCGCGTGCCAGCTCGTCTCCGGCGGGAGAGCGGGCGATAACGCGCTCTCCAATCCAATTAAGCTGCGCGACATAGTCATTATGTATAGGCGCGAGCGGGCCGGCGTCTTCTGTCAGGGCATTGAGCTGCTCGGCCCAGGCGTCTACAGAGTCTACGACGGCGTGATAGACCTCCTCGAGCAGCACATCGACCGAGGGAACGCTCTCGTTGAGGTCCGAGAGGCCAATCGCCGCCAGACCGCCATCGGGAACCTCCTGGGGCGTGTAGTTTACGTTAACGCCAATGCCGCAAACGGCAAAGGGCTTGCCTTTGTTGTCGCGCGCTGCCTCGACCAGGATGCCGCCGAGCTTGCGTCCTCGCGCGACGAGATCGTTGGGCCATTTGAGACCGATCTCGGTGGCGAGGCCCTGCTTCTCAAGGGTTTTGAGCACCGCGAGGCCACATACCGCGGCGAGTCCGGTGTACTTGGCAGGGCTAACCTTTGGGCGCACTACGATCGAGAGCAGTAAGTTTCCTGCCGTCGAATCCCACTTGTGGCCGCGCCGTCCCCGTCCGGCAGTTTGTGCGCGGGCGGCAAGGCCGGTGCCGTGGGGCGCCCCCAGCTTTCCTGCTTCGAGCAGGTCATCGTTGGTCGATCCGGTTACATCGACCACCGTCAAACGAGCATCCATAACGGCTGCTACCTCCTTAATAAACAAAGCAATCACGCAATGGTGTCGAGCGATAGGCACAATGTGAAGCCTTTGTCGCATTTGGACAATTTAATGTTAACACGTCAACAAAGCTAAGAATGCGCTATCCTCTCTTGGTCGATGTAAACACGTCAACAACTCAAAGGAGGTTAGTGATGGGTTTCACGATACTGGGAACGGGCTCGGCGCTTCCCGAGCGCAGCGTTTCCAATGACGAGCTGTCCGAGTTCCTTGACACCTCGGATGAGTGGATCTTTACCCGCACGGGCATTAAGAGCCGCCATGTCTGCACCAACGAGTCGCTCGACGACCTTGCCGTTGTAGCGAGCGAGCAGGCGCTGCGGGCGTCCGGAATCGACGCGAGCCAGCTGGATCTTATCGTCTGTTCGACGACGACAGGCGACCATCTCGTTCCCGCCGAAGCGTGTGCTGTTGCCGAGCGCCTGGGCGCCACATGTCCTGCCTTCGACGTCTCTGCGGCCTGTGCCGGCTTTGTATTTGCGCTCGATGTCGCTGAGGGCTATATCGCCCGCGGTCGTGCCAGGCACGTCCTTGTCGTTGCCGCCGAGCAGATGACGCGTGCGCTCGACTGGACCGACCGTGCGACGTGCGTGCTCTTTGGTGATGGCGCGGGCGCTGCGGTCATAGGGGCCGGGGGAGAGAACCCCCTTGCCGTTGAGCTTTCGACCGCGCCCGATGCCGAGACGCTGCGTGTGCCGGGACTGGCCGGCACCTCGCCGTTCAAGGCTTCCGCGGACCGCGAGAGTGTGCTTTCCATGAATGGCCGTCGCGTGTTCAAGTTTGGCGTCAATGCGATCTGCGACACGGTCAACAAGCTCGCAAGCGACGCTCGTATTGCGGTTGAGGACATCGACCATTTTGTATTCCATCAGGCCAACGAGCGGATCTTGAGTCAAGCGGTCAAGCGTTTGGGGGTGCCGGACGAACGCGTGGTCCGTACGCTGCGCGAGACCGGCAACATCTCGAGCGCCTGTATTCCGCTTGCCCTCGACCGGCTGGCAAACTCCGGCGCGCTTTACCCGGGCGACACGATCGCCTTAGTCGGATTTGGCGCCGGCTTGGATATCGGTGGCTACCTGCTTCGCTGGAAGTAGTTGCACATAGGAAATAAAAACGCCCCCAGGGCACAACCAAAGGAGAAACACCATGGCAGATCAGAAGACCTTCGAGCGCGTTTGCGACGTTATCCGCGAGACCGCCGGCCTTGACGATGTCGAGATGAAGCCCGAGTCCACGCTCGAGGAGATTGGCCTCGACAGTCTGGGCACCGTCGAGATCCTCGTCGCCGTTGAGGACGAGTTTGGCATTCAGCTGGATACCGAGGAGAACCCCAAGACGGTCGGCGAGTTTGTCGATACGGTCGAGGCGGCATTGGAGAAGTAGTAATGCTCAAGACTCCTCTCTGCGACCTGCTTGGCATCGAGAAACCTGTGTTCCAGGGCGGCATGGCCTGGATTGCCGATGCCTCGCTGGCATCGGCCGTGTCCGAGGCAGGTGGCCTAGGTATCATCGCGGCCATGAATGCCGACGCCAACTGGCTGCGCGACCAGATTCACGAGCTGCGCACCAAGACGGACAAGCCCTTTGGCGCCAACGTCATGCTCATGAGCCCGTTTGTCGACGAGGTGGCACAGGTCGTGATCGACGAGCAGGTGCCTGTTGTCGTCACGGGTGCCGGCAATCCCACCAAGTACATGAAGGCTTGGAACGAAGCGGGCATCAAGGTCATCCCCGTTGTGGCTTCGGTGGCGCTCGCTCGCCTCGTGGCGCGTCGTGGGGCAACCGCTGTGGTTGCCGAGGGCACCGAGTCGGGTGGCCATATTGGCGAGACCTCGACGATGGCACTTGTCCCGCAGGTTGTCGATGCGGTCGATATCCCCGTGGTGGCGGCCGGCGGTATTGCCGATGGTCGCGGCGTGGCGGCCGCCTTTATGCTGGGCGCTGCCGGCGTCCAGGTGGGTACGCGCTTTCTGGTCGCAAACGAATGCACCGTATCCGAGCAGTACAAAGAGCTGGTGCTCAAGGCGGGCGACACGTCGACGCGTGCGACTGGTCGCTCGACGGGACATCCGGTTCGTGCCCTCAAGAGCCCCTTCACCAACGCCTATGCCAAGAGCGAGGCGGCGGGTGCAAGCCCCGAGGAACTCGGTGCCATGGGTACGGGTGCGCTTCGTAAGGCCGCCAAGGATGGCAATTACGAAGAGGGCTCGTATTTGTGCGGCCAGATTGCCGGCATGGTCAACGAGCGCCAGAGCGCGCGCGAGATTGTTGACAATCTGGTCGATGGTGCCGAGCGCGTCTTGAAGGGTGCATCCGCATGGGTAGCGTAGCGTTTCTGTTTGCCGGCCAGGGTGCCCAGCATCCCGAGATGGGCGTCGACCTCATCGAGGCATCGCCGGCGGCTGCTGAGGTGTTCGCGATCGCCGACGAGGTGCGCCCGGGGACCAGTGAGCAGTGCCGGAGCGCCTCGAAGGAGGAACTCTCGCAAACCGAGAACACGCAGCCGTGCGTGTTCGTGCACGATCTGGCTGTCGCCACTGCCCTGCGCGAGCGCGGCGTGGTGCCTGCCGCCTGTGCGGGATTCTCGCTGGGCGAGGTCGCCGCACTCACCTTTGCAGGGGCATTCGATACACGAGCGGGCTTTGAGCTCGTGTGCGAGCGCGCGGCGTTGATGGCCGCGTCGGCGAAACGTCACCCCGGCGGCATGCGCGCCGTCATCAAGCTCGATGCGTTGCAGGTCGAGGACCTGGCCGCGCAGGCGGGCGAAGACTGCTGGCCGGTCAACTACAACAGCCCCCAGCAGACGGTTGTGGCTGGAGCGCCCGATGCACTGCAGGCGCTCGACGTCTTGGTAAAAGAGGCGGGCGGCCGTGCGATGAAGGTCGCGGTGTCGGGTGCGTTCCATAGCCCCTATATGGCAGAGGCGACTGAGGGGCTGGCGACGTATATCCAAGCCGGTCACGCCCCGTCCCCGCTGCTCATTCCGGTTGTGGCAAACATGACGGCGGCGCCCTATCCGGCGGACTCCCAAGCGGCATCGGAGGTCCTGGTCAACCAGGTGAGCCATGCCGTGCGCTGGGTTGACACACTGCACACTCTGCAGGATCAGGGCATCGACACGTTTATTGAGGTCGGTCCCGGAAAAACACTGTCCGGCCTGGTCAAGCGTACGTTGAGCGATGTTCGTGTGTATTCGTGCGAAACGGCCGAGCAGGTCGCAGCTATTGCCGACGAGTTCGCATAGCCCACAGGGCTGTAACCCGAAAGGAACGACATGGGCAACTTGAACAATGGCGCGCTCGAGCGCAACGACACACGTCGGGTGGCGCTCGTTACGGGCGGCTCGCGCGGTATCGGCCGCGCATGCGCTGTCGGTCTGGCGGAGGATGGCTACGATATCGCCGTCGTCTATGCCGGCAGTGTCGATGCAGCGCGCGAGACGTGCGAAGCCTGCGAGGCGGCTGGCGCCACGGCGCGCGCATATCAATGCGACGTGGCCGACCCCGCTGCCGTCAACGCATGCGTGGAAGCGGTCCTGAGCGACTTTGGCTCCATTTGGGCGCTCGTCAACAACGCCGGTATCACCCGCGACGGCCTGCTTATGCGCATGGGCGACGATGCGTTCGATCGCGTACTCGATGTCAATCTGAAGGGCACGTTCAACACGACGCGCGCGCTCACCAAGACCTTTATGCGCCAGCGTGGCGGTTGCGTCATCAACATGAGCTCGGTCGTGGGCCTGATGGGTAATGCCGGGCAAGCCAACTATGCCGCCTCCAAGGCGGGCGTGATTGGCTTGACCAAGGCAGTGGCGCGTGAGCTTGCGCCCCGCGGCGTACGAGTGAACGCGGTCGCCCCCGGGTTTGTCGAGACGGATATGACGGCAAAGCTTTCGGAGAAGGTTCGCGTGGCAACCGAGGAGCAGATTCCCCTGAAGCGCATGGCGCGCCCCGAGGAAGTGGCAGGCGTGGTGCGCTTTTTGGCGAGCGATGCGGCTGCCTACATTACGGGCGAGGTCGTGCGCGTCGACGGCGGAATGGCGATGTAGAAATCAGAGCCGGCACATTCATCGGCTTGGATGAGGAGACCATGATGGAACAGAGAGTTGCAATCACCGGCATCGGTGCCGTATCGCCGCTCGGCAATACCGCGCTTGCCACCTGGGCGGCCATGTGCGCCGGCACGTGCGGCATCGGCCCGATCACGCACTTCGATACCGATGCGTTTGCCGTCAAGGTGGCGGCCGAGGTCAAGGGCTTTGACGGCAACGAGTACTTTGGCAAGCGTGATGCAAAGCATCTGGACCCCTGCGTTCAGTTTGCGATGGCGGCTTCGGACGAGGCTATGCACGATGCGGGCTTTGATGTCGAAGGCGCCATCGATCGAGAGCGCCTGGGCGTCTACGTGGGCTCGGGTGTGGGCGGCATGCAGACACTCGTCGACAACGTCCACACGATCGCCGATCGGGGGCCTCGTCGCGCATCGCCTTACATGATCGCGATGATGATCCCCAACATGGCATCGGGCAATATCGCAATCCGCCACAAGGCAAAGGGCCCGACCCTGCCCGTGGTGACCGCGTGCGCAACCTCGGCCCATGCGGTGGGCGAGGCGTTCCGCGCCATCAAGCACGGCTATGCCGACGCGATCCTCGCGGGCGGCGCCGAGGCCGCAATTATCCCCGATGCCGTTGCGGGCTTTACGTCCTGCCGCGCATTGACCACCAACCCCGATCCCGCGACGGCCTGCCGTCCGTTCGATGCAGACCGCGACGGCTTTGTGATGGGCGAGGGCGCCTGCGTGCTCGTGCTCGAGAGCATGGAACATGCGCAGGCGCGCGGTGCGCACATTTATGCCGAGGTCGTGGGCTACGGCAACACCGATGATGCCTATCACATCACGAGCCCTGATCCCGAGGCTGCCGGCATTGCCCGCGCGATATCGCTGGCGGTGACCGAGGGCGACGTCAGGCCTTCCGAGGGCCTCTACATCAATGCCCACGGCACATCGACCAAGCTCAACGATTCGTCCGAGACGGCGGGCATTAAGCGTGCGCTCGGCGAGGACGCGGCGCGCGCCGCGCACGTCTCGTCGACTAAGTCGATGACCGGCCACATGATCGGTGCCACGGGCGCCATCGAGGTCATGGCCTGCGCCATGGCGCTCGAGCAGGGCGTGGTGCCGCCGACCATTAACTACCGCACGCCCGATCCCGCCTGCGATCTTGACTACACGCCCAATCGCGCAGTTCGCGCCGACCTTACCTGGGCGCTTTCGACCAACCTAGGCTTTGGCGGGCACAACGCCGCCATCGCGCTGCGTAGATATACGAGGAGCTAGAGCATGGATTCCAAAAGACTTGCCGAGATAGCCGATGTGATGGAGGACCGCGGCCTCACGCGCGTGCGCGTTGAGGAGCCCGATGGCACCGCGGTCGAACTCGAGCGCGCGAGCGCCGCACAGCCGGTTGCCGTGCCCATGCCCATGCCGAGCGCTATGGCCGCTCCAGTTGCAGCTCCCACAGTCGCGCCTGCCGCACCGGAGCCCGCCGCGCAGACACCTGCCGCCGCACCAGAGCCCAAGGGCACCGAGGTGACCGCTCCCATGGTCGGCGTTTTCTATGCTGCCCCGGCGCCGGGCGACGAGCCGTTTGTGCACGTGGGCTCTAAGGTCAAGGCCGGCGAGACGCTCTGCATCATCGAGGCCATGAAGGTTCTCAACGAGGTAACGGCAGAGGCAGACGGCGAGGTGCTCGAGATCTGCGTGGCCGACGGCGACCTCGTGGAGTTTGGCAGCTGCCTCATGAGGATCGGATAGGTGATATCCATGAACAAAGAAGAGCTTAAGGAACTGTTGCCGCATCGCGAACCGATGCTTTTGCTCGACGAGGCCGAGCTGGTGGGCGACGAGGCCCACGGCAAGATCACGATCACGGGCGACGAGTACTTTTTGCAGGGGCATTTTCCGGGAAACCCGGTGGTCCCCGGCGTGATTCAGTGCGAGATGCTCGCCCAAAACTGTTGCGTGCTGCTGATGGGCGATGAGGAGGCGCGCGGCGCGACGCCGTTCTACACGAGTCTGGACAAGGTGCGCTTTAAGCGTCCGGTGCGCCCGGGCGACACGGTTGATCTGGTGTGCTCCATCACGCGTGCGCGCGGGCCGTTCCGCTTTGCGACGGGTACTGCGAGCGTCAACGGTGAGGTTTGCTGCCGCGCCGATATGTCTTTTGCACTCATGCACGAAAGTTAAGGAAGGCTTCATGTTCGACAAAGTGCTCATCGCCAACCGCGGCGAAGTCGCGGTCCGTGTTATCCGCGCGTGCCGCGATATGGGCATCAAGACCGTCGCCGTCTACTCCACGGCCGATGCGGACGCGCTGCACGTGCAGCTTGCCGACGAGGCGTATTGCATCGGCGGCCCGCGTCTTGCCGAGAGCTACCTCAACGACGATGCTGTGCTCACCTGTGCCGTGAAGTCGGGAGCTAAGGCAATTCATCCCGGCTATGGCTTTTTCTCCGAGAAGGCGAGCTTCGTGCGCGACTGCGACAAGTATGGCCTGGCGTTTGTTGGTCCTTCGGCCAAGGTGATCGACAGCATGGGCGACAAGGACGCCGCACGTCGAACGGCTGCCGCGGCGGGCGTGCCCATCGTGCCGGGCTGCGATTTGCTCAAAAGTCCCGAGGAGGCAACGGCCGAGGCTGAGCGCATTGGCTGCCCCGTGCTTATTAAGGCGCGTGCGGGCGGCGGCGGTCGCGGTATTCGTAAGGTCGAGCGCGTGGAAGATGCGGCAAAGGCCTTTATTGAAGCACGCGCCGAGGGCGAGGCCGTTTTTGGCGACGGCGAGTGCTACATGGAGAAGTTCGTCGCGCCGGCGCATCACGTTGAGGTACAGATTATGGCCGATAAGCAGGGCCATGTGTTTTCGCTCGGCGAGCGCGAGTGCTCGGTGCAGCGGCGCAACCAAAAGCTAATCGAGGAGAGCCCCGCGCCGTGCCTCGACGGACACGACGACATTCGTGCTCGCATGCACAAGGCAGCGCGTGACCTGGCTCGTGCCGTCGGCTACGAAGGAGCCGGTACCATCGAGTTCCTGTATTCGGACGACGGCAATTTCTACTTTATGGAAATGAACACGCGCTTGCAGGTGGAGCATCCGGTTACGGAGTTTGTGACCGATACCGACTTGGTCAAGTGGCAGCTGCGCGTGGCAGCCGGCCAGCCTCTGCCCTTTGAGCAGGAGGACATGCCGGTCCGCAACCATGCTATGGAGTGCCGCATCAATGCCGAAACGCCAGACTTTCTGCCGTCATGCGGAACGGTCACCGCGTTGCGTGTGCCGGGTGGTCCGCGCGTGCGCTGGGATTCCGCCATGTTTGCCGGTGCGAAAGTTCCGCCGTACTACGACTCCATGCTCGGCAAGCTCATCGTGTGTGCGCCCACGCGTGACGGCGCCATTCGCAAGATGCGCTCGGCCCTGGGCGAGCTCGTGATTGAGGGCGTGAGCGAAAACAGCGAGCTTCAGCTCGACGTGCTGGCAAACGACGAGTTCTTGTCGGGCATGTATCACACCGATCTAATGGGGCATCTCTATGCTGATGAATAGAAAAGCGAAGACGGTCAACGTCCTCGAGGGACCGATGACCGAGTCGTGCGCCGAGTTTCCCGCGCGCCACGTGTTTATCAAGTGCCCGGAGTGCCGCCGCGTGATCGATGAGGCGCGCCTGCACGACAACCTCGAGGTCTGCCCTCGTTGCGGCAAACACTTTCGCGTGAGCGGGCGCGACCGCATGCACATGACGATTGACGAGGGCACGTTTGAGGAATGGGATGCCAGTCTGGCGCCGGAGGACTTCCTTTCGTTTCCCGGCTATGCCGACAAGCTCAAGAGCGTGAGCGAACGTTCGGGCGAGCGCGATGCCGTTGTGTGCGGCAAGGGCAAAATCTGCGGTTGCGACACGGCGCTCTTCTTTATGGACGCCAACTTTATGATGGGCTCGATGGGTTCCGTGGTGGGCGAGAAGATCTGCCGCACATTTGAGCGTGCGACCGAGCTGGGACTGCCGGTCGTTGGCTTTACCGTATCGGGTGGCGCCCGCATGCAGGAGGGCGTGACCTCGCTCATGCAGATGGCCAAGATTTCTGCGGCGGTTAGGCGCCATAGCGAGGCGGGCGGCCTGTATATCACGGTGCTCACTGACCCCACGACCGGAGGCGTAACCGCGAGCTTTGCCATGGAGGGCGATATTATCCTGGCCGAGCCCGATGCCCTGACGGCATTTGCCGGCCCGCGCGTGATCGAGCAGAACATGCACAAGCGCCTGCCCAAGGGATTCCAGCGCTCCGAGTTTTTGCTGGAGCACGGCTTTTGCGATGCCGTTGTTCCGCGTGGCGAGATTGCGCTCACGGTAGGCGAGCTGCTGGCGCTGCACGAAGGGCACGCGCCCGGCCTGGGGGCACCGCATGAGATCGTGCATACGGGTCGCCGCGGCAAAAAGCTGGGACACTTGTTCAAGCGCTCGGCCGCACCAAAAACCGCGCTCGAGATTGTCAAGCAGACCCGCTCGGCAGATCGCGCCACGGCAGGCGAGATGATCTCGCTGGGCCTGGATGGATTTGTGGAGCTGCACGGCGACCGCTACTTTGGCGACGACGCTGCTGTGGTGGCTGGCATTGGCTGGAAAGACGGACGCCCCGTAACGGTCATCGCCATCGAGCGCGGCACCACGACCAAAGAGCGCATGCGTCGCAACTTTGGTATGGCACATCCCGAGGGCTACCGCAAAGCGCGTCGCCTGATGCGCCAGGCCGAAAAGTTTGGTCGACCGGTTCTGTGCCTGGTCGATACTTCGGGCGCGTTTTGCGGCATCGGTGCCGAGGAACGCGGCCAGGGTGAGGCGATTGCCCAGAACCTCATGGAGATGAGCGGCCTTAAGACGCCGATTGTCTCGGTGGTGACAGGCGAGGGCGGCTCTGGTGGCGCGCTGGCGCTGTCCGTGGCCGACCGCATCCTGATGCTCTCGAGCTCGGCCTATTCGGTCGTGAGCCCCGAGGCCTGTGCGTCGATCCTGTGGAAGGATACCGAGCGCGCGAATGAGGCCGCCGAGGCGCTTAAGCTCACGGCCCCCGATCTGCTGGCGCTCGGCATCATTGACGGCATTGTTGACGATAAGGGCCTGTCGCATGAGGAGATCGCCGGTGCCGTCATGTCCTCGGCATTTGATGCCTTCGATGCGCTTGGGCAGCTCGACGACGCGACCCTCACAAACCTCCGCTACGAAAAGTACCGCGCAATCGGTCAGTACCGCACGATGTGACAAAGGGACAGCCCGCATGTCATATTGGGAAAGGCGTTCCATGCTACAAGTTTCTAACACCTCGTTTACAACGTCGGTTTCATCAAACGCCATGGCCGTGGTCGATTATCTGTCCAAAAGCATGATGTCGGCGCTGCCGTTTATTGTCTGCGCGGCGTTGTTCCGCACCGTCGCCGTCATTATGGGCGAAGGCATGCTGGGCCTGTGGTCTGCCGATTCCGAAATCTATCGCCTGTTCTACAGTTGGCTCTATAACGCCGGCTACTACTTTTTGCCCATCTATCTTGGTTGGGCGGCCGCCCGCCAGCTCGGTTGCTCGGAGCAGCTGGGTATGATGCTGGGCGGCGTATTGATTGCGCCCGATCTGCTCAAGCTCGTCGATGCCGCATCGACGACGGGGGCATCGATGACTTCCGTGTATGGTCTGCTTCCCGCGCCGGTCAACGATTACACGACGACTGTTATTCCAGTTCTCCTTTCGGTGCCTGTGCTATGGCGAGTGGAGTGTTTCTTTAAGCGCGTTATCCCTAGGGCCGTGGCGTTTTCGTTTGTTCCGTTTGCGACCATGCTTGTCATGGTTCCGGTTTCGCTGTGTATTACGGCACCGGCGGGCAGCTATCTGGGCATGCTGTTGGGCCAGCTTATGTTTATGCTTGGCAATTCCGGTGGCATTGTGTCGCTGCTCACGCTCATGGGGCTTGCCGCAGGCTGGGAGTTCCTAAAGATCGCGGGCGTCAGCAACGTCGTCCTATCGCTCGCCTATGCGCAGTTTATGAGTGTGGGAACGGATTCGTGCATCCTGATCGCCGCGACGATGGCAACGTTCGCCGTTTGGGGCATGCCCTTTGGCGCGTCGCTTCGCGTTGCGGATAAGGACGAGAAGGCGCTCATGCTGGGCTATTCGATCTCGGGCGTGCTTGGTGGCGTAAGCGAGCCGGCGCTGTACGGTTGCGGCTTTAAATATGGCAGGTGCCTGACGTGCATGGCCATTGGCGGCGCCGTCGGAGGCCTTGTTGCGGCCGTGGGCCACGTTACGGCCTATACCATCGGCATGACGAATGTCCTCATGGTCATTGGCTTTGCCACGGGCGGCATCTCGAACCTGCTGTGGTGCTGCGCTGCCGGTGGTGTAGCATTCGCGATGTCTGCGGCGCTGAGCTACTGCTTTGGTGTGGTGCCGACGAAGGGGCAGACGACGGGGGACGGAGCCGATTCACCCGAAACCTCGAAGAGCGTGGCCGAAGTAAGCGCGTAAACCTGTGCGACACAAGGACGATTCCTTTGCCATGCTCCAAGGCCGTGGCCCGTGTGGGTCGCGGCCTTTTTTGTATCTGAAGGACAAAGTGGCTACACTACAATCCGTTTGAGCAATAGATATATATAGGCAGTACCGTGGGGGCTGATGAAGATGGTCGAGTGGATCGTTCGTCGTGCGCAGGGCGACCGTGCGCGCGTGGGCACGTTGACGGGCATGGTGTGTATTCTCGCTAATGTTGCGCTTTGTGCTGCGAAGGGCGCAATTGGTGTGCTGTCGGGATCGGTTTCGATTGTGGCGGATGCCATGAACAACCTGTCCGATGCCAGCTCGAATATCGTGAGCGTGCTGGGCTTTAAGCTGGCGAGCAAGCCGGCCGACCCCGAGCATCCTTACGGCCACGGTCGCTACGAGTATCTCTCGGGTTTGGTCGTGGCGGCGCTCGTGCTGCTTATTGGCATCGAACTGGTGAAGTCCTCGGTGGAGCGTATTGTCAACCCGGAGCCTGTCGAGTTCTCGCTTGCCCTGGTGGCAGTCCTGGCACTTTCGATGGTTGTAAAGCTGTGGATGGCGGCCCTCAACCAAAAGCTCGGCGATCGCATTGAGTCCGAGACGCTGCATGCGACCGCGCAGGATTCCAAGAACGATGTCCTTGCCACAGGCGCCGTGCTGGCATGTGCGATTGTTTCGCAGGTGACGCACATCAATCTTGACGCATGGGTTGGCCTTGCCGTTGGCGCCTATATTGGCTGGAGCGGCCTTGAACTTATTCAAGATACGGTAAGCCCGCTTTTGGGCCAGTCACCCGATCCTAAGCTGGTCAAGCACATTCGAGACAAGATCATGAGCTATCCTGGCGTTTTGGGCGTTCACGATTTGATGGTTCACGACTACGGCCCGGGTAGGAAGTTTGCAAGTGCGCATGCCGAGATGGCAGCCGAGGCCAGCCCGCTGGAAAGTCACGACACGCTCGACAACATCGAACAGGCATTTAGGGACGAAGACGGCATGATCGTCACGCTTCACTACGATCCCATCGTGACCGATGACCCCAAAGTGGCGAGCATGCGTTTGAGCATTAACGCCATGGCTCAACAGATCGATAGCCGTCTTTCCATTCACGACCTGCGCTGTGTGCCGGGCCCTACGCACACCAACGTGATCTTTGACTGCGTGCGCCCCTCGGATTTGCAAATGAGCGCCGAAGATCTAAAGCGGACACTAGCAAAACAGGTCGAATCCGAATACCCCAATTCATTCGCAAAGATCACGATCGACGAAGACTACGTAGGCCATACTCACGAATAGGGGAATAGGACTGCGCCGCTCAAGCTATTTATGCAAAAGGGGAGAGAATGAAGAGGCTATATCTACTGCGTCACGGTCAGACGGAATTCAACGTCAAAAAACTCGTCCAAGGTCGCTGCGACTCACCGCTCACCGACCTAGGTCGCCAGCAAGCGGGGGCGGCAGCCGCATGGCTCAAAGCCCATAACGTCGTACCCGACAAAGTGGTCTCCTCACCCTTGGGCCGCGCCATGGACACGGCAGGCCTCGTCGCAACCGAACTCCTCGGCCAAAACGCAGCAGTCGAGCCCTGCGAAGGCATCATCGAACGCTGCTACGGCACCTTCGAAGAAGGCCCGCACGGCGCGCTGCCCACCGACGTCTGGGATCCGGGCGAGGACCTGGTCCCCTTCGGAGGAGAAGGAAGCCAGGCGCTGCAAGAACGTATGGTGGATGCGCTTACCAATATCATGGGCTCCGAGGGCATCGAAACCCTTCTAGCAGTAAGCCACGGCAGCGCCAGCCGCCAATTTATCAAGGCCGCAGCCCCAGAGGGCTTCGAGCTCCCAACAAAACTCCCCAACTGCGCCATCATGATCTTCGATTTCGATGAGGCAAAGCCACAAGCAGAAGGCGAACCGTCCCAATGCAAGTTCACCCTCCAGCAAATAGTGGACCCCCAACAAAGTCATTAGCCTGAGCGAGCAAGGTTTAGCAGACATCAACGTGGCGTTCCCAGTGTGCGGCGGAGGGGGCGGGCCTGAGACATATTAAGGTTGTCGCGAGTTCCGCACGAACAGGAGAGCACTTAATGTGCTCTCCGTCGTGAGCAGGACTGTAGAGCAGCAACCTTAATATGTCTCAGGCCCGCCCCCTCCGCCGCACACTGGGAACGTGCCACGCACTTTACCTGCGTAAACAATGTGAGTGAAATATGAATCTCGATGGATACGCCCGCAGCCGTGTATACTAAACAGCTGTGTGAAACCAGGGGAGTATTCTGGCTGGACAAAATGCCTGCTTAATAGGGTTGTCAGGTAGTCCGGGCGAAATACAAGGCTGGGGAGCACGTCGTGTAAGTAGTGGTCCTCTAGGGGCGTACGCTCGGTGGTGTACGCATTGTCCCAAGACCACGCGAGAGTTGGGATCATATCTTGATCAGCATGATTCTCGGCCGCAAGATTGGCATGACCCAGGTTTGGGACGAGGACGACAACGTCGTTCCCGTCACGGTCATCCAGGCTGGCCCCTGCGCTGTCTCGCAGGTTAAAACTCAGGCAACCGACGGCTATGACGCCGTCCAGATCGGTTTCGGCGACATCAAGGCCAAGAACGTGAACAAGCCCATGGCTGGTCACTTCGCTAAGGCTGGCGTCGAGCCTGTCCGTTTCCTTCGTGAGGTCCGCGTCGAGAACGGCGAGGAGCACAAGGTCGGCGAGGTCGTCACCGTCGCTGATTTCGCTGATGTCGAGAAGGTCGACGTCATCGGTACCTCCAAGGGTAAGGGCTTCCAGGGTCGCATCAAGCGCTGGGGTCAGCGCCGCGGTCCTATGACGCATGGTTCTCACTTCCAGCGTCACCCCGGTTCTATCGGTCAGTGCGCCTATCCTGCGCGCGTCCTCAAGGGCGTCAAGATGGCCGGTCACATGGGTAACGAGCGCGTTACCGTCAAGAACCTTTCCGTTGTCCGCATCGATGCCGAGCAGAACCTCATCTTGGTCAAGGGCGCTGTCCCGGGTGCCAAGAATGGTCTCGTCGCCATCCGTATGGCCTAAGGGCCCAGCCCATTTAGCCCAGCGTCATACCAAGGAGAACACTTAAATGGCAAAGTTTGAAGTAAAGAACAGCGAGGGCAAGAAGGTCGCCGAGGCCGAGCTCGCCGCTGAGGTGTACGGCATCGAGCCGAACATCCACGTTATGCACCACATCGTCAAGTGCCAGATGGCCTCTTGGCGTCAGGGCACCCAGTCCGCTAAGGGCCGCTCTGAGGTTTCCGGTGGCGGCAAGAAGCCTTGGCGTCAGAAGGGCACCGGCCGTGCCCGCCAGGGTTCCATCCGTGCTGCCCAGTGGCGTCACGGTGGCGTTGTCTTCGCCCCCAAGCCCCGTTCCTACGCCAAGCGTATGAACAACAAGGAGGTCAAGCTGGCTATGCGCTCCGCGCTGTCCGCCAAGCTGGCCGATGGCGAGCTCGTGCTCGTCGACGACTACGGCTTCGAGAAGCCTTCCACCAAGGCTGCCGTCGCCATGCTCAAGGCTCTCGGCCTTGAGGGCAAGCGTCTGACCATCATCGTTCGCGATGAGGACGTCAACGCCTACCTGTCGTTCCGCAACATTCCCAAGACGTTCATCATCACCGCTGACGAGGCCAACACCTACGATCTCGTCAACAACAACGCTGTGCTGATGCCCGCCGACATCGCCGCTCACTTCGGGGAGGTGCTTGCATAAATGACCGCCCACGAGATCATCATCCGTCCGATCGTGTCCGAGCGTTCCTTCTCCGGCATGGAGCTGAACAAGTACACGTTCGAGGTCGCCAAGGATGCTAACAAGTATCAGATCAAGGACGCTGTCGAGGAGATCTTCGGCGTCAAGGTCGTTCGCGTGAACACCCTGACGGTCAAGCCCAAGACCAAGCGCGTGCGCTATGTCGCCGGCAAGACCCGTTCTTGGAAGAAGGCCATCGTCACGCTGGCCGAGGGCGACACCATCGAGGTCTTTGGCAACCAGGCCTAAGACTCGCTGCTGTTGAGTGAGCTCATGCCTCCCAAATAGGGGAGGCGGGAGCTCAAGGTTTTGGGCGTATAAAATGGACACGCCCGGAACCGTGTATACGTCCGGTGTCATCGCACCCGAGGCAGAACCTCGAATCCCTGTCTGCGATGGCTAACGGATTCCTATTGAAAGGGATTGTAATGGCTGTAAAGCACCTTAAGCCGACCTCCGCTGGTAGGCGTTGGCAGACGATCTCCGACTTCTCCGAGATCACCTGCACCAAGCCCGAGAAGTCTCTTCTCGAGCCCCTGCCCAAGAAGGCCGGTCGTAACAACAACGGCCGCATCACCACCCGCCACCAGGGCGGCGGCGTGAAGCGTCGTTATCGCGTGATCGACTTCAAGCGCAACAAGGACGGCGTGCCCGCCAAGGTTGCCACGATCGAGTACGATCCGAACCGTTCCGCTCGCATCGCTCTGCTGCACTACGCTGACGGTGAGAAGCGCTACATCCTGGCCCCCAAGGGTCTCGAGGTCGGTCAGACCATCATGTCCGGTTCTGACGCCGACATCAAGCCGGGCAACGCTCTGCCCCTCGCCGACATCCCCGTCGGTACGCTCATCCACGCCGTCGAGTTCCAGCCGGGCAAGGGCGCTGCTATCGCCCGTTCCGCCGGTAACTCCTGCCAGCTGATGGGTAAGGAGGGCAAGTACGCCATCGTCCGTATGCCTTCCTCCGAGATGCGCCGCATCCTCGTTACCTGCCGCGCCACCGTCGGTGAGGTCGGCAACGCCGATCACTCCAACATCGTCATCGGCAAGGCCGGCCGTAAGCGTCACATGAACGTGCGCCCGACCGTCCGCGGTACCGTCATGAACCCTGTCGACCACCCGCACGGCGGTGGCGAGGGCAAGAACCACACCTCTGGTCGTCCCTCCGTTACCCCCTGGGGTAAGCCGACGAAGGGCCTTCGTACGCGCAAGAAGAAGAAGGTCTCGAACCAGCACATCATTCGTCGCCGTAAGAAGTAATTTCGGATACCGAGTTTTAGGAGAAAGCACTTATGAGCAGAAGTCTCAAAAAGGGCCCGTTCGTGGAGACTCGCCTTCTCTCGCGTATCACCGCGATGAACGAGGCTGGCAAGAAGGACGTCGTGAAGACCTGGTCCCGCGCGTCCACCATCTTCCCCGAGATGGTTGGTCACACCATCGCCGTCCACGACGGCCGCAAGCATGTGCCCGTGTATGTTACCGAGTCCATGGTTGGTCACAAGCTCGGCGAGTTCGCGCCGACTCGTACGTTCCGTGGCCACAAGGCCAAATAGGGGGTTAACCGTAAATGGCAACTAAGTCTATTGAAACTGAGGCCACCGAGGTTCGCGCCGTCGCTAAGTACGTGCGTGTTTCCCCCAGCAAGGCCCGCCTGGTGGTCGATCTGATCCGCCGCAAGCCTGTCGCTCAGGCCTTCGACATCCTCCACTTTTGCGACCGCGCCGTCGCCGTGGATGTCGAGAAGGTTCTCCGTTCCGCCGTTGCGAACGCCGAGAACAACAACGGTCTGCGTGCCGACAACCTGGTTGTCGCCGCTGCCTATGTTGACGAGGGTCCGACGCTTAAGCGCATCCGTCCCCGCGCCAAGGGTTCCGCTTCTCGCATTCTGAAGCGTACTTCCCACATCACCGTCGTCGTTGCTCCTCGAAAGGAGGCGTAAAGCTGTATGGGTCAGAAAGTCTACCCCACCGGCTTCCGTCTTGGCATCACCGAGAACTGGCGCTCCCGCTGGTTCGCAGAGAAGGATTACGCTAAGACCCTCGGTAACGATCTCGAGATCCGCAAGTACCTCGAGAAGCGTCTTTCCCGCGCAGCTGTCTCCCGCGTCGAGATCGAGCGCGCTGGCGACAAGGTGAAGGTCATCATCCTCACCGCTCGCCCCGGCGTTGTCATCGGTAAGAAGGGTGCCGAGATCGATACCCTCCGCACCGAGCTCGAGAAGGTCGCTGGCGTCTCCAAGGGCCAGCTCTCCGTCGACGTTGTCGAGATCAAGCGCCCCGAGCTCGACGCCAACCTCGTTGCTCAGTCTATCGCCGAGCAGCTCGAGGGCCGCGTTGCCTTCCGTCGCGCTATGCGCAAGGCTGTCCAGTCTGCCCGCAAGGCCGGCGCTAAGGGCATCCGTATCCAGTGCTCCGGTCGTCTCGGCGGTGCCGAGATGGGCCGTCGTGAGTGGTACCGCGAGGGTCGCGTGCCTCTGCACACCCTCCGTGCCAAGATCGACTACGGCACGGCTGTCGCCAGCACCACCATGGGCGCTTGCGGCGTGAAGGTCTGGATCTACCTGGGCGAGAAGCTCCCGGGCCAGCCTGTTCCCAACCCTGCACTCGAGGGCTCTTCCCGTCCTCGTCGTCGTAACTCCGAGAGGAGGGGTCAGTAGTGCTTGCCCCTAAGCGTATTCTTCACCGCAAGGTGCAGCGTGGCTCCATGAAGGGCCAGGCCAAGGGTAATACCGAGCTGCATTTCGGCGAGTTTGGTATCCAGGCTCTCGAGGCCCATTGGATCACCAACCGTCAGATCGAGGCCGCTCGTATTGCCATGACCCGCTACATGAAGCGTGGCGGTCGTGTCTACATCACGATCTTCCCCGATAAGCCCATCACCAAGAAGCCTGCCGAGACTCGCATGGGTTCTGGTAAGGGTAACCCCGAGGAGTGGGTGGCCGTCGTCAAGCCCGGCCGCATCATGTTCGAGGTCAAGGGTGTTCCCGAGGAGGTCGCTCGCGAGGCTCTGCGTCTTGCGCAGCACAAGCTCCCCATCAAGACCAAGATTGTTGCTGCCAAGAACGCTGAGCAGCGCATCGAGAAGGAGATGGCTGAGGAGGCCGCTCTCGAGGCCAAGTGGGCTGCTGAGGACGCCGCCGCCGCCAAGGAGGAGAACTAATGAAGCCCGCAGAGATTCGTGAGCTCTCGGACGCTCAGCTCGTTGAGAAGCTGAAGGAAATGCGCGCCGAGCTCTTTAACCTTCGTTTCCAGATGGCCACCAGCCAGCTGGACAACACCGCTCGCGTCAACACCGTGAAGAAGGACATCGCTCGCGTCCTCACGGAGCAGCGCGCCCGCGAGATCGCAGCGGAGAAGTCCGCTGTCGCCGAGTAGGACCTAAGGAGAGAACATGACTGATTCGCGTAACTCGCGTAAGGTCCGTACGGGTGTCGTTACCTCCGTCTCCGGTGCCAAGACCATTGTTGTCACCATCACCGAGCGCAAGCGTCACCCCAAGTACGGCAAGATGATGACCAGCTCCAAGAAGCTGCACGCTCACGATGAGGAGTGCACGGCTGGCGTGGGCGACACCGTCCGCGTTATGGAGACCCGTCCTATGTCCAAGATGAAGCGTTGGCGCCTCATCGAGGTCGTCGAGCGCGCTAAATAAGCAGTCGCTCTTACGACTTGTACGTTTCCGAAGATGTGCGTATGCCTGGCTTGCATACCACGGGCCGCATAAAGGCTGCGCACCTCTCTTCGGTTCTTAGTTCGGAGGAACATCTACCATGATTCAGATGCAAACCATGCTGAACGTCGCCGACAACTCCGGCGCTCGCAAGATTCGCTGCATCAAGGTGCTTGGCGGTTCCAAGCGTCGTTATGCAGGCATCGGCGATGTGTTCATCGGTGCTGTCCAGGAGGCTACCCCTGGCGCCAACGTCAAGAAGAAGGACGTTGTCCGTTGCGTCGTCGTTCGCACCGTTAAGGAGATCCGCCGCAAGGATGGCTCCTACATTCGCTTTGATGAGAACGCCTGCGTTGTCATCAACAACGATGGTTCGCCCGTCGGTACCCGTATCTTCGGGCCCGTCGCTCGCGAGCTTCGTGACAAGAAGTACATGAAGATCGTCTCGCTCGCTCCCGAGACCCTGTAGTTAGGGGAGATATATGTATATCAAGAAGGGCGATAAGGTCCAGGTTCTCTCTGGTAAGGATCGCGGCAAGCAGGGCGTTGTCCTGCGTGCTCTCCCCGCCGAGAACAAGGTCGTTGTCGAGGGCGTTTCGGTCGTCAAGAAGGCCGTCAAGCCCAACGCTGCCAACCAGCAGGGCGGCATCGTTTCGCAGGAGGCTCCCATCGACGCCTCCAACGTCAATCTCGTTTGCCCCGAGTGCGGTAAGGTTACCCGCGTCGGTCACGAGAAGGACGGCAAGAACAAGCTGCGCGTCTGCAAGAAGTGCGGCCACAAGTTCTAAGCTGCCCGCAACATCAAGTTGCTAGCAAAGGCCCGGATGCCACGGCACCCGGGCCTTTTTCTATCCCCACTCATTTGGGACAGACTTAAATGAGTACCCTAACTGGGTAAGCATAAATGAGCGGGTCGTGCTGTATAAATTGCTTGTGTGCGCGTTTATGCGCGTTAGATTGCGTTTAATTACGCACCTATGCGTATATATGCGCCGTTTACGGGGCAATAATGACCGTTTAGCGGTGAGATACGCAAAAACGCGCACAAACGCGCGTGTTTGTGCGAATATAGAGCTGTCAGAAATGCAAGACGTTCTATGACACAGGAGACACATAATGGCAGATTCCAAGCAGGCTCCACTCGACGCCGCGGCAGCCGCCAAAGCAGCATTTGCTTCGGTCCAGGACAAGCCGTTCCCTAACGACATCTTTACGGCTCCCGAGCTCCGTTGGGCTGTGATCGGTTGCGGCGTTATTGCCAACCAGATGGCTCAGTCCCTTGCCCTTGCCGGCCGAAAGCTCGCGGGCGTTGCCAACCGCACGTTGTCCAAGGCTCAGGCTTTTGCAGAACAGTATGGCGTTGAGAAGGTCTATGACACGGTTGAGGATCTCTACGCCGATCCTGACATCGACGCCGTCTACATCACCACCCCGCACAACACCCATATCACCTATCTGCGCGCCGCCCTGGCGGCCGGCAAGCACGTTCTCTGCGAGAAGGCCATCACGCTCAACTCCGCCGAGCTCGAAGAGGCCCGTGCCATTGCCAACGAGCACAACGTCGTCCTCATGGACGCCACCACGGTGCTCCACATGCCGCTGTATCAGGAGCTGCACCGCCGCATGGATGCCGGCGACTTTGGTCGCATGAACCTCGCCCAGCTTAACTTTGGTAGCTTCAAAGAGTACGGCGACCTGACCAACCGCTTCTACAACCGCAATCTTGCCGGCGGCGCCATGCTCGACATTGGCGTGTATGCGCTCTCCGTCATGCGCCTGTTTATGGCCAGCCAACCCACCGAGGTCGTGTCTCTGGGCAACACCTGTGAGACCGGTGTCGACGTCGCGGGCGGCATTGTCTGCCGTAATGCCGAGCAGCAGCTGGGCGTCGTGAGCCTTACGCTCCACTCCAAGCAGCCCAAGCGCTCGGTCATCAGCTTCGATAAGTGCTATATCGAGGTCAACGAGTATCCGCGTGCCGATCACGCGACCATCGTGTGGACTGCAGACGGTCACCGGGAGGAGGTCCACGCTGGCACCGAGGCCTATGCCCTGTGCTACGAGATGGCCGACCTGGAGAGGGCCGTTGCCGGCGACGATTCGAAGCGGGAGCTTCTGGGCTATGCTTCTGATGTTATGGAGCTCATGACCAAGCTCCGTGCCGATTGGGGAGTCGTGTACCCCGAGGAGGAGTAAGCGATGCTTGCGGAAGATAGGCTCAACGCAATCGTGTCGATGGTGCAGCAGGCTGGCTCGGTTACCGTGCCAGAGCTTGCCGAGGCCTTGGGCGTGACGCCGTCCACCATTCGCCGTGACCTGCAAACGCTCGATCGCGCGCACCGCATTGCCAAAGTGCATGGAGGCGCGACGAGCCTTGAGCGCGCACACGTGACGCGCGACCTGACGATCAGCGAGCGCAGCGACCTCCACAACGACGACAAGGAGCGTATCTGTGCCCGTGCGGCGGCCCTAGTGGAGCCCGAGAGCTTTGTGTACATCGATTCGGGCTCGACGACCCTCAAGCTCATCGAGCATCTTCCACACCTTGAAGGTGTCACCTATTTGACCGATTCCGTGCTCCATGCTCAGCACCTTGCTTTGCGCGGCATGCGTACCGTGGTGCTGGGCGGCGAGCTCAAACCCGAGACCGAGGCGCTCGTTGGCCCCGATGCCTTGGCAACCCTGGACCGCTACAACTTCAATTGTGGCTTTTGGGGTTCTAACGGCATTGCCGCCGAGCAGGGCTTCACGGCGCCCGATATCGAGGAGGCGCAGGTTAAGCGCATCTCTATGCGCCATACGGCCAAACGCTTCGTAATCTCGGATGCCAGTAAATTTGGCATGGTGGCGCCCATCAAGTTCGCGGACTTCCGCGATGCAACGATCATTACCGCGGGCGAGGTTCCCGCCAAGTACCAGTCGATGGACAACGTCATCACGGTCTA
The DNA here is from genome assembly GCA_900542965.1 of uncultured Collinsella sp. Classification (GTDB taxonomy): domain Bacteria; phylum Actinomycetota; class Coriobacteriia; order Coriobacteriales; family Coriobacteriaceae; genus Collinsella. The sequence continues at coordinate 23,697 of UQPY01000008.1, read as the reverse complement.
GCGACAGGGGGCAGGCCAAGGCCTAAACCACCACAAAGGTGCCTGTCCCCATTGTGGTGGTTTAGGGCTCCCAGGGGCAGGGGGCTTCGATGTGGATGTGCTCGCCGGTTACGGGATGCGTGAAGGACACGCTGTGGGCGTGGAGCATCAGGCCGCAGGGGCGCGGCGTTCCGTACAGGTCGTCGCCAACCAGGGGGTGACGCTCGCTGGCCAGGTGCACGCGAATCTGATGCTTGCGGCCGGTGAGCAGCTCAACATCGATATACGAACGCGCGGGCAGGCCTCGGCGGCTCTTAAGGCGCTTGAGTACCTTGACGCGCGTCTGAGACGGCTTGCCGCTGGCGCCGACGCGCATCTTGCGGCTGTCGTGGCGGTCGCGGGCGATGGGCTTGTCGATGAGCTTTTCGTTCCAGTCGATCTTGCCCTCGGCGAGCGCCAGATAGTGCTTTTCGAATGCGTGGTCGATGACCATCTGGTCAAAAGCGGGCTGCGTCCGCTTGTCGAGCGAGAACAACACCACGCCGGTGGTGTCGCGGTCCAAGCGGTTGAGCGGTTGCATGTCGGTCGCGGCAAAGCCGTCGCCCATCGCCAGCAGCAGGTCGCTGGCGTAGTCGGTAAGTGTGCGCTCGCCGGTGCCGTCACCGTGGACGATCAAGCCGGCAGGCTTATCGATAGCCATGAGCCAGGCGTCGCAGTAGAGGACTTGAGGTTCTTCGTTCACGTGTAAGCCTTTCGATTAGCTAATTCCCACAAACATGCAGCCCGAGGTGGCGCCGCGCAGGCGGGCGGCGGGCTTGCGGCCGGCTTGAGCCGCCTCGACGGCGCGACGGACGCGAGCGACGGCACGGCCAATCTCATCGGCCTCGAGCAAGGTTCCGTCGACCATAAGACGACGGACGCCGGCGTCGAGCAACTGCGGTACCTGCGGCGTGAGGTCGATGGGGTAAGCATCGTACAAGCGAGAGCGGCCATGGATGTCGGTGCGTACGGGCATGACCTTGCCGTCGATATTCTTGAGCGAGAGCTTGCGGGCACGCAGGCGGCAGTTGGCGCAATCGTGGATGCAGCCGTTGGCAACCTGCAGAATGCAATGCTCGCTTGTCATGACGCGTGGGCGGCCAAAGACGGTGATGCCCAGAGTCGCGGGCGCGGCGGCGCCGAACGAGACAATCTCGTCGAGCGTGATCTCGGGCGAGAGCCAAAACGCACCGGCCCCGCGCTCGGCAAGCGCCTCCATGCAGGGCGTGTTGTGCACCGGCAGGCAAGAGCGAATCTCGGCCGTGGCGCCAACCTGGGCGGCCAGGGCAAGCTCAGAGATGTTGCCAATAGCGACCGTGGCGCCGGCAACAACCCACGGGTCGACGCGCTCGTGGTCAACGGCACGGCAGACCTCGTCGAGCACGGGCACGATGCCCTGCTCAAACGCATCGGCGGGGGAGAGCTCGGCCGCATCGAGCGCGTCGGTGGTCATGTAGATGCGCGTTGCACCCTCCGCTCGCGCTGCCTCGGCGGCCTCGAGCGAGGTGACGGTGGCGCAGATCTGCGGCTCGTCGCGGTAGTGCTCGGGCATGGGCCGCGTACATTTGTCGAGCACCGGCAGCTCGAGCGTGCGGGCACGCTCGTCATACGGTGCCAGAATGGCCTCCTCCAGCGCCTTGCAGGCGGCGGCGCGCACCTTGTGCACAGCGGAGAAGCCCATGCCGCAGCCCTTATCGAGCGCCACATCAAAGCTCGCGGACTCAAAGGGCGAGGACCCCATGCGGCCCACATGCTCTACCAGATCGGACGCCTCGACCGCGCGGGTCTTGGCGGCCTCGACGGTAAAGCCCGTGGCCGTGGCCGTAAGCGAAGGGGCGTCGCAGCAAGTAAGCGTGACGGCAAACGGTTCGCCCAAACGCGCCACAACGGTTACATCAACGGCGCGGCGGCGCAGCACATCGCGCTTGAGCGCGGCGCCGGCAGCGTCAATGGCGCGCTGGCTTCGAATCACGCGCACGCGGCAGCCCTCGGGCATGCTGCGAGGCACGCGGCACTCGATGATGTCACCGGCGGCGGCATCATCGGCGGCAATGGTGGTCAGGAACTGGTCAAACTCGTTATCGTGGCGAAGCTCCAGCAGGTCGCCCTTGCCCACGGGCTCAAACAACTCAATGCGGGCGATGGCGGCGCGCCGACGGCGGTCGTCGGGCTTGAGGCCGCGCACATCGCGGTTGGCCGGGCGGCTGCCCAGCACCGTGCCCACGATCTGGCCGCGGTTGTTGGAGCGCTCGTAGCTCATCATCTCGTCACCCGAGGTACCGTCTTGGTAGGCGTGCGTAAAGTCGCGGTTAAAGCAGCGCTTGAGCTGTCGCTGGCGGGCCGCATCCTCATCCTTAGAGGTCGAAACATCGGCCAGCATGTCATCAATCTGATGACGATACACGTCGACGATGGAATACACGTAATCGGGGGCCTTCATGCGGCCCTCGAGCTTGAGCGATGCGGCGCCGGCGTCATACAGACGGCGAACAAGCTGCGAAGTGTTGGTGTCGCGCGGGCACAACGCGCGCTCGCGTCCGGCAGGGGAGAGCGAGCGGCCGTTCTCGTCAATTAGCTCGTAGGGCAGGCGACAGGGCTGAGCGCACATGCCGCGGTTGGCCGAGCGGCCCGCCATGGCAAAGCTCGACAGCAGGCACAGACCCGAGTAGCAAAAGCAGATGGCACCGTGGCTAAAGACCTCCAGGTCCACATCGGGCGCGGCATCGTGAATGGCGGCAATCTCGTCGATGGAAAGCTCGCGCGAGAGGGTCACGCGGTCGGCGCCCTGCTCGCGGCACCAAAGGGTTCCACGGTCGTCGTGGATGTTCGCCTGGGTTGAGATGTGCGTCTCGATGCCGGGCATGGTGCGCTTGACCTCAAAGAACAGGCCCCAGTCCTGGATGATAAAGGCGTCGGCGCCCAGCGTGGAGCAGCGATGGACGAGTTGCAGCGCATCGCTCATCTCGGACTGCTTGATGACGATGTTGACCGTGACGTAGACGCGCGACCCGGCTAGATGTGCGGCTCGGCAGGCTTGCTCAAAGGCCTCGTCGGTAAAGTTGGTGGCCTTGCGGCGGGCGTTGAAGCTGCCCATGCCGCAGTAGATGGCGTCTGCCCCGGCAGCAAGCGCGGCGGCAAAGGGCTCCGGGCCTCCGGCGGGTGCCAAGAGCTCGGGTCTGCGGTTGGTGGTTCTACTGGCGGTTGCGGTCATATCCTGCCTTTCAAAATGCTCAGATACTCAAAAGTATAGTGGTGCCGTCGCGGCGGGCGACGCCCGTGCTCCAAGCAGGATAAAGTCTTCAGCAGCCCTTGCAGCAAAAATGATCCGTTTCCCTTCGTTCCCATCGGATCAGGTGATCCATAGGTGGCGGAGGAAAACGGATCATTTTGAGCTTCACTGTCCGGTCGTGCCGTTCAGCGGCCGACAGGCACCGTTGGGCGATAAAATATTCTCGCAACGTGATAATAATCTTGCATCGCGCGGAAACCTTGAGTACTATCCCAAATCAAGCGCGGTGTTCAGACCGAATTGTGCCTCCCGGTGTGAACGCCGCGCTCACGCTCTCTATCTGATCGTAAGGAGAAAAACATGAGCAAGACCGTCGTGTCTTCCGATAACGCACCTGCAGCCATCGGCCCGTATTCCCCCGGCATCCAGACCGGCAACATGGTGTTCCTGTCCGGCCAGCTGGGCATCGACCCCGCAACCGGCAAGATGCCCGAGGGCGTCGAGGCCCAGGCTAAGCAGTCCCTTGCTAACGTTGAGGCCCTGCTGACCGCTGCCGGCGCCACCTTTGCCGATGTCGTTAAGACCACGGTCTATCTGGCCGACATTGCCGACTTCGCTGCCGTGAACGAGATCTACGCCTCCAAGTTCGAGGCTCCGTTCCCCGCGCGCAGCGCTTTCCAGGTTGCCGCCCTTCCGGCCGGCGGTCTGGTCGAGATCGAGGTCGTCGCCGCTCTCTAAGGCGTTGGCAACAACTAAACATGACATGCAAAAAGACCCTGCAGTGCGTGTGAACTGCAGGGTCTTTTGTCAAGCGATGCGACAAAAATGATCCGTTTTCCTCCGTCCCCAAGGAGCCAGCGGGTTAGCCTTCCTTGCGGACTTTTTGCAGGTAGCGGTAGACGCTGGGCTCCGAGATGCCCAGTGCGGTGGCGGCGCAGGCTACGGCGCCCTTGAGCATGAACACTCCGTTGCCGTTGAGGTGGCGAATGACGTCCACGCGGTCGCTTTGACCAAGCGACGTCACATCCAGCCCGCGAGCGCTCAGCAGCTCGGAAATACTGCGGTCGATGAGCTCCTGCGTGGACTCCGAAAGGCTTTCGACCTCGATGGGGGAGGGCTCGGTGCGTGCGGGAGCGGCGTCAAAGCAGGCCATAAGCTGCTGGGCCATGGCACTGATGTTGCGCACGGCCGAAAGATCGGTGTTGACGCAGAGCATGCCGACGATCTCGCCGTCCTCGCGAATGAAGTACGTCGCCGACTCCAGCGTCTTGCCACCGGCACCGCGGCCTTCGTAGCCCGTAATGAACGGCAGATCGCGATATTTACCATCGTGCATGATCTTGAGTGCCAGATCGGTGGCGGGACCGCCGACCTTACGGCCGCTCACGATGCCGTTGCGAATATCGACGATGGCGTGGTCGGGATCCGAGAAATCGTGCAGCACGATTTCGCTGTTCTTACCGAGTACCTGCTCCAGGAAATCGACCATCGGCAAAAAGCGGCGTACGGTCTCGTTCACGGGCAACTCCTTTGGGTTCTATCGAAGTGTTCATAACAATTTTTTATCATGGTAACACGCTGCTCATCATCTCGTATATCCGCAGGTACATTGCGTAATACAGACGAACGGTAGGAATTTAGCGGTAAACGGTTGACCAAAAGAAAAGTAAGATGTCATTTTGACCAGACACTTTCCTGACCTGCGGAAATGCATTATCTCAGCTGAAGAATAGTCTGATAACAAAAAATTATTATTGAGAATGAGAATCATCTTTAATACGATATGCAACGAAGGCACAACCTCAACCCCGCACTGCGTCACAATAGAGCGTTAGATGCGAAAACAACTATTTCGAGGATTGGTGGTCAAATGACCCAGGAGACGGTTACGAACGGCACTGAAGCCCTGTTCACTCGCGAAGGCATGCCGCCCGTTAAGGAAATGATCCCGTGTGCCCTTCAGCATGTACTGGCATCGTTTGCCGGCATCATTACCCCGGCGGTCATCATGGCCGGCGTCTACGGCTTTAATAGCCAGCAGAGCACCGACATCATTCAGGTTGCACTCATTCTTTCGGCGATCGACACGGCCCTTCAGGCCTTCGCTCCCTTCCGTCGCATTGGCGGCGGCCTGCCCATCGTCATGGGCGTTTCGTTCGCGTTCCTGCCGGCCCTTCAGGCCATGGGCGCCTCGGGCTTTAGTTTTGGCGCGCTGCTGGGCGGCGAGATCGTTGGCGGTGCCGTCGCGGTCCTCTTTGGTCTGGCCTACAGCAAGATTAAGTGGCTGTTCCCGCCCGTCGTGACCGGCACGGTCATCTTCTCCATTGGTGTCTCTCTCTATCCCACGGCCGTCAAATACATGGCCGGTGGCATGGGCACGCCGTTGTGGGGCACCCCGCAGGCATGGTGCGTCGCTCTTATCACCTTCGCCGTGGTCTTTGCGCTCGCCAACTTTGGCAAGGGCACGCTCAAGCTGGGATCCGTGTTCTTTGGCATGATCGTTGGCATGATCGTTTCGATCCCCTTTGGCATGATCGACTTCTCCAGCGTCGCCACCGCTCAGGTCTTCGCTCTTCCCAAGCTCATGCCCTACGCGCTCGAGTTTGATCCCGAGGTCTGCATTACCCTCGCCGTCGTGTTCCCCATGGTTGCCATCCAGGTTATCGGTGACGTCTCCGCCGCCTGCCTGGGCTCCATCGACCGTATGCCCACCGAGCGCGAGCTCTCCGGCGCTATCGTGTCCCAGGGCCTCACCTCTATGGTCGGCGGCCTGCTGGGCGGTCTTCCCACCAGCGCCCTTGGCCAGAACGTGGGCATCATCTGCTCCAACAAGGTCGTCAACAAGTGGGTCTTTGTGATCATCGCGGCCGTCTTTGCCATCGCCGGCCTGTTCCCGCAGCTCTCTGCCGTCCTTTCCGCTATCCCGCAGCCCGTCATCGGCGGCGCGACCGTCGGCGTCTTTGGCACCATCACCATGAACGGCGTGCGCATGTTCACCCGCGAGGGCCTCACGCAGCGCACTACCACCATCGTCGGTACCTCCGTCGTCTTTGGCCTGGGTATCTGGATGGCCAGCGGTTGCCTTGCCGGTGAGGGTATGCCCACCTGGGTGCCCACCGTCATCGGCTCCAATGCCGTAACCCCCACCGCCATCATGGCCATTGTCCTTAACCTGATCCTTCCGCAGACGCCGGTCGTGGCTCAGCACATCGATGCTGCCAAGGACGCTGCCGTGGATCTGGTCTTGCCCGAGAGCAAGAAGTAACCAATTCGGTGCTATTCGTCGGCGGGCGCATCGCCTCGTCCGCCGACGTCATGCGGTGCCAAGCCGCACTTCAAAGGGTTTGTCCCTTTGGTGAAGCGTTGACGGGAGAGGGCCCGTTTCCGGTGTAGGCCGGCGCTTCGCACTCCGCCATGTCAGAGGTGTCAAACCCCGCCCCTGATGTTGAAGGGAGCATTTATGCTTCTGGTCGCTAACGGTTCCGTCTTTACCCGCAATGCTCAGGCCCCGTTCATTCCAAACGGTGCGGTCGCCATTGACGGAGATACGATCGTCGAAGTAGGTCCCGAGTGCGAGCTCAAGGCCAAGTACCCGGATGCCGAGTACGTCGATGCCCAGGGCAACCTCATCATGCCCGGACTCATCAACTGCCACACCCACATCTACTCGGGTCTGGCCCGCGGCCTTGCCATTAAGGGCTGCAACCCCACCAACTTCCTGGAGAATCTTGAGCAGCAGTGGTGGAAGATCGACGACAATCTGACACTCGACGGCACCAAGGCAAGCGCCTATGCCACGATTCTGGACTCCATTCGCGATGGTGTCACCACGATCTTCGACCACCACGCGAGCTTCTGCGAGATCCCGGGAAGCCTCTTTACCATTAAGGATGCAGCTCAGGAGCTGGGCATGCGTTCGTGCCTGTGCTACGAGGTCTCCGATCGCCGCGGCCAGGAAAAATGCGACCAGGCCATTGCCGAGAACGCCGAATTTGCCCAGTGGGCCGCCAAGGAGCGTCGCGACAACGACAACCACATGATCGCTGCCATGTTTGGCGGACATGCCACCTTTACACTTTCGGACGAGACCATGGATAAGATGGCCGAGGCCAACAACGGCCTGACCGGCTTCCACATCCATGTGTGCGAGGGCATGAACGACGTGTGGGATTCCCGCCTCAACCGCGGTGGTATCAGCCCCGTCGAGCGCCTGCTGCAGCACAACCTGCTGGGTCCCGACACCATGCTCGGCCACTGCATCCACGTGACGCCTGCCGAGATGGATATCGTCAAGGAGTCCGGCACCTGGCTCGTCAACAACCCAGAATCCAATATGGGCAACGCCGTAGGCTGCGCCCCCGTGCTCGAGTTCTTCCGCCGCGGCATCCCCGTGTGCATGGGCACCGATGCCTACACCCACGATATGCTCGAGAGCCTCAAGGTCTTCCTGATCATTCAGCGTCACAACGCCGCTATGCCCAACGTGGGCTGGTGCGAGGCAATGACGATGCTGTTCGAGAACAACGCCAAGATGGCCAGCAAGTACTTCGATCGCAAGCTCGGTGTGCTCGAGGCCGGCGCTGCCGCCGACGTCATCGTCATGGACTACAAGCCCTTTACGCCGCTGAGCGAGGAGAACATCGACGGCCACATGCTCTTTGGCATGATGGGCAAAAACTGCCGCACCACCATCATCAACGGCCGCGTCCTGTACAAGGATCGCGAGTTCGTTGGCATTGATGAGGACAAGATCAACGCGTGGACCATGGCTGAGTCCAAGAAGCTCTGGAGCACGCTCAACGAACGCACCTACTAATTACAAGTAGATTCACGCGCGTCGGATGTTTCGCCGCGTTCGACGCGCGTATAGGCGGCCTCCGCGGGGTCGCCGGCGCTGTGCTAGCGCTACACCGTATTTGCGCCCGTCGCGCGGTCTCGCCGGGCGTTACAGAGAGGAGCTCATTATGAGCGACATCATGAGGCCGATCCCGTTTTCGCAGCTGATGAACTGGATCATCGAGGAGCACAAGACTCAGGGCGCCGTCTTTGGCGTGCGCAAGATGGTCACGACCAACCAGGAGGGCGCGCTTCCCATTTTTGACGAGCGCATCGAGACTCCGTTTGGCCCGGCCGCCGGTCCCAATACGCAGCTGGCCCAGAACATCGTGGCATCCTACGTGGCCGGTTCCCGCTTCTTTGAGCTCAAGACCGTTCAGGTTATGGACGGCGAGGAGCTCTCCAAGTGTGTGAACAAGCCCTGCATCGTGGCGCAGGACGAGTGCTACAACTGCGAGTGGTCGACCGAGCTCGAGGTTCCGCAGGCCTTTGCCGAGTACGTGAAGGCATGGTTTGCCTGCCACCTGATCGCTCGCGAGTACGGCCTGGGCAGCCCGGATGGTTTTGTCTTCAACATGTCCGTGGGTTATGACCTCGAGGGCATCAAGAGCCCCAAGGTCGATGCGTACATTGAGGGCATGAAGGACGCCAGCGGCTCCGAGGTTTGGAACGAGTGCCGCACGTGGGCGCTCGCTAACCTGGACAAGTTTGAGAATGTCGATGCCGCGTTTGTCGAGTCCATCCCGGCGCGCGTCTCCAACTCCATTACCGAGTCCACGCTGCATGGCTGCCCGCCGGCGGAGATCGAGCGCATCGCGACCTATCTGATTACCGAGAAGGGTCTCAACACCTACATCAAGTGCAACCCCACGCTGCTGGGCTATGAGTTTGCTCGCCAGCGCCTCAACGAGCTGGGCTTCGACTACATCGTCTTCGATGACACGCACTTCCGCGAGGATCTGCAGTGGGTCGACGCTGTGCCCATGTTTGAGCGTCTGATTGCCCTGTGTGCCGAGCGCGGCCTGGAGTTTGGCGTCAAGCTGACCAACACGTTCCCCGTCGACGTGACGAGGAACGAGCTGCCCTCCACCGAGATGTACATGTCGGGCCGTTCGCTGTTCTCGCTGACCATCGAGGCCGCCCGTCGCATTACCGAGCAGTTCGATGGCAAGCTGCGCATTAGCTACTCTGGCGGTGCTACGGTCTACAACATCCGCGCCCTGTACGATGCCGGCATTTGGCCCGTCACCCTGGCGACCGACGTACTCAAGCCTGGTGGCTACGAGCGCTTTAGCCAGATGGCTGGCGAGTTTACCGACCTGGATGGCAAGCCGTTCGCGGGCGTCTCTCTCGAGGCCGTGACTGCGATCCAGACCGACTCGCTCACCAACCCGCTCTACAAGAAGCCGCTGCGCCCGCTGCCCGACCGCAAGGTCGCCGGCAAGAGCCCGCTTTCCGACTGCTTTACCACGCCGTGCCGCACGAGCTGCCCCATCCAGCAGGATATTCCCGCCTATCTGGCGGCTGTTGACGAGGGCCGCTACGAGGACGCACTCAACATCATCATCGAGCGCAACGCCCTGCCGTTCATCACCGGTACCATCTGCCCGCATCCCTGCGGCCGTGCCTGCGAGCGTGCGTTCTACGAGCCCGAGGGCGCCCAGATCCGCGCCAGCAAGCTCAAGGCCGCCCGCGAGGCCATGACGGCCGTGCTGCCCAAGCTGCGCGCCCAGGCCATCGCCAACGACGGCGAGCGCAACGTTGCCGTTATCGGCGGCGGCCCGGCCGGCCTGGCGACGGCGTTCTTCCTGACGCGTGCCGGCGTGCCCGTCACCATCTTCGAGGCCCGCGATTCGCTCGGCGGCGTGGTCCGTCACGTGATCCCCGAGTTCCGTATCGCCAGTGACGATATCTCTCACGATGCCGAGCTCTGCTTGGCCTTTGGCGCCAAGGTACAGCTCAATGCTCGCGTGGATTCCATTGAAGAGCTCAAGGCCCAGGGCTTTACCAACGTGGTCGTGGCCACCGGTGCCTGGATGCCCGGCTCTGCGGGCTTGGGCGAGGGTGCCGAGCTCGACGTGCTGGAGTTCCTCGAGGCCGCCAAGAAGGGCGAGAAGCTCGAGCTGGGCGAGGATGTCGTAGTCATTGGCGCCGGTAACACCGCTATGGATGCGGCTCGCGTGGCCAAGCGCCTGGCTGGTGTGAAGAACGTGCGTCTGGTGTATCGTCGCACCAAGAAGCAGATGCCCGCCGACGAGGAAGAGCTTGATCTTGCTCTTGCCGACGGCGTTGAGTTCTGCGAGCTGCTGGCGCCCAAGGCACTCAACGGCGCCGTGCTGACCTGCGACGTTATGGGGCTTGGCGAGCCGGATGCAAGCGGCCGCCGCAGCCCCGTCGCCACGGGCGAGACCGTCGAGCTTCCCGCCACCACGGTGATCTGCGCCGTGGGCGAGGGCATCGATGCCAGCCTATACGATGCCGCGGGCGTCGAGCACGACCGTCGCGGCCGTCTTGCCGCCACCTCCACCGGCGTCGAGGGCGTTTGGGCTGCCGGTGACTGCCGTCGCGGTCCGGCCACCGTGGTCGAGGCTATCGCCGACGCCGCCGAGGTCGCCCGCGCCATCGCCGGCGTGGACTTTAACAAGTACGCCGACTGCAACGAGCAGGCCGGCCGCGAGGACACCTGCTACGAGCGCAAGGGGTCGCTGTGCCGCGACAAGCGCAACTGCACCAAGACCCGCTGCCTGGGCTGCGGCTCGGTGTGCGAGGTCTGCTGCGATGTGTGCCCCAACCGCGCCAACGTGGCAATTAAGGTGCCGGGCCTGGCCAAGCATCAGGTCGTCCATGTCGACGGCATGTGCAACGAATGCGGTAACTGCGCCGTGTTCTGCCCCTACCAGGAGGGTCGTCCCTACAAGGACAAGCTCACCCTGTTCTGGAGCGAGCAGGACATGGAGAACTCCGAGAACGAGGGCTTCCTGGCCGTGGACGAGGACCACTTTAAGGTTCGCGTCGCCGGCACGGTCCGCACCGTCTCGGTCGATGCCGTCAACACCGGTCTTCCCGAGGCCGTCCGCCTGACCATCAGGGCCGTGCGCGACAACTATTCGTACCTTCTTAAGAAATAGGCGAGTCTCTTATGGCCAAATCCATTCAACATAACGTGGCCTACGTTGCCTGCGGAAGTGGTTGCGCTTCCGCAGGCGGCGACGCCCGCTGCAGCGAAGGCTGCATTGGCTGTGGCGCCTGCGTCACGGCCTGCCCCTACGGCGCCATTGCGCTGGTCGATGGCATCGCCCGCGTGGATCGCTCCAAGTGCACGGGCTGTGGCCTGTGCGGCATGGCGTGCCCGCAGCGCGTGATTGCCTTCGTTCCCGGCTACCAGAACATTCTGGTGCGCTGCAACAACACCGATAAGGGCGCCATCGCTCGCAAGATCTGCGACACGAGCTGCATCGGTTGCGGCATGTGCGCTAAAAAGTGCCCTGCCGGCGCTATCCGCATCGAGGACAACTGCGCCCATATCGACGGCGTGGACTGCCTGTCGTGCGGCATGTGCGCCGTCGTCTGCCCGCATGGCGCCATCCACGACCGCACCGGCATCGCCGCCGGCGTGTAGAAGGGAATCACCATGGCACAGGAATTCACTTTTACCGTTAACGGCGTCGAGCGCACGACGACGGAGAATAAACCGCTGCTGCGCTACCTGCGCGACGACCTGCATATCCATTCCGCCAAGGATGGCTGCTCCGAAGGCGCTTGCGGCACCTGCACCATCCATGTGGACGGTGCGGCCGTCAAGGCGTGCGTACTGACCACCGCTCTTGCCGCCGGTCGCAACATCGTGACCGTCGAGGGCCTGCCCGAGGACGTGCGCGAGGCCTTTGTGTACGCCTTTGGTGCCGTGGGCGCCGTGCAGTGCGGTTTTTGCATCCCCGGCATGGTCATGGCGGGCGCGGCGCTCATCGCTGAGGACCCCGAGCCCACCGAGGAGCAGATCAAGTACGCCATTCGCGGTAACGTCTGCCGCTGCACCGGCTACAAGAAGATCATCGAGGGCATTTCGCTGGCAGCTGCGGTGCTCCGCGGCGAAAAGCAGATCGACGAGGACCTGGAGCGCGGCGACGACTACGGTGTGGGCAAGCGCGCCTTCCGCATCGACGTGCGCAAGAAGGTGCTCGGCGAGGGCAAGTATCCCGACGACATCGACGAGCTCGATCAGCCGGGCCTGACCTATGCTAGCGCCGTGCGCTCCAAGTATCCGCGCGCCCGCGTGCTCTCCATTGATACCTCCAAGGCCGAGGCCCTGCCCGGTGTGGTGGGCATCCTGCGCGCCGAGGACGTGCCGGTCAACCAGGTCGGCCACCTTATCCAGGACTGGGATGTCATGATCGCCCAGGGCGATATCACCCGCTGCGTGGGTGACGCCATCGTGCTGGTGGTTGCCGAGGACGAGGCGACGCTCGAGAAGGCTAAGAAGCTCGTAAAGATTGATTACGAGCCGCTGGAGCCCGTGCGCAACATTGTCGAGGCTAGGGCTGCCGACGCCCCGCGCCTGCATGACAGTTTCTTTGCCTTTGGCAACACGGTGGAACTCAAGGACAACGTGTGCCAGAGCCGTCACGTGACGCGCGGCGACGCCGCCAAGGCGCTAGCGGAGAGCGCGTTCACCGTGACGCAGCGCTTTACCACGCCCTTTACCGAGCATGCCTTCTTGGAGCCCGAGTGCGCCGTCGCCTTCCCGTACAAGAACGGCGTCAAGGTGCAGTCGACCGACCAGGGTGCCTACGATACGCGCAAAGAGTGCGCCCACATGTTTGGCTGGGACAACGAGCCCGAGCGTGTGGTTGTCGAGACCATGCTTGTGGGCGGCGGTTTTGGCGGCAAGGAGGACGTTTCGATCCAGCACCTGGCCGCGCTTGCTGCCTATAAGCTCCAGCGTCCTGTGAAGTGCAAGCTCACGCGTGCCGAGTCGCTCGCGTTCCATCCCAAGCGCCACGCCATGGACGGCACCTTTACGCTGGGCTGCGACGCCGAGGGCAACTTTACCGGTCTGGACTGCGAGATCAACTTTGACACCGGCGCCTACGCGTCGCTGTGCGGCCCGGTGCTCGAGCGCGCCTGCACGCATGCCGTCGGCCCCTACAAGTACCAGAACACCGACATTCGCGGTTTTGGTTACTACACCAACAACCCGCCCGCCGGCGCGTACCGAGGCTTTGGCGTTTGCCAGTCCGAGTTTGCGCTCGAGAGCCTGATCGACCTGCTGGCAGAGAAGGTCGGCCTGGATCCGTGGGAGATTCGTTACCGAAACGCCATCGAGCCGGGCGAGGTTTTGCCCAACGGCCAGATTGCCGACTGCTCCACGGCGCTTAAGGAGACACTGCTCGAGGTCAAGGATGCCTACTATGCGCATCCCGGACACGCCGGTATCGCCTGCGCCATGAAGAACGCCGGCGTGGGCGTTGGCCTGCCCGATGCCGGCCGCTGCAAGATTCGCATCGAGGACGGCGTGGCCGTGGTCTATGCCGCCACGTCCGACATCGGCCAGGGTTGCAACACGGTCTTTTTGCAGGACGTTGCCGAGGCATGCGGCCTGCCGCTTCGCTGCATCGCCAATGGCGAGTGCTCTACCGAGAACGCTCCCGACTCCGGCACCACGTCTGGCTCGCGTCAGACGGTCGTGACCGGCGAGGCCGTGCGCGGTGCCGCCTTCCTGCTGCGCGATGCCATGCTTGACATCGAGGCCGGCAAGCATGCACCCGATGCTCCTGTGAGCGCCCATGGTGATGGCGTCAAGATCGAGTACGACGACGGTCGCGCCTATCAGCTGCACACACAGGAACTCGTCGCCGGCCAGGGTATGCATCCTCAAGATCCCGCTGCCGCCATCAAGGCGCTCGAGGGCTGCGAGTTTGGGTACGTGTACCTGGAGCCGACCGACAAGCTGGGCGCCGACGTTCCCAACCCCAAGAGCCACATCTGCTACGGTTTTGCCACGCATGTGGTCATTCTGGATGATGACGGCCGCGTGAGCGAGGTCTATGCTGCGCACGATTCCGGCAAGGTGGTCAATCCCATCTCCATCCAGGGTCAGATCGAAGGCGGCGTGCTCATGGGTATGGGCTATGCGCTTACCGAGGACTGGCCGCTCAAGGACTGCGTGCCCCAGGCAAGGTACGGCACGCTCGGGCTGTTCCGTGCGCCCGAGATTCCGGATATCCACGCCATCTACGTGGAGAAGGACGAGCTGCTGCCCGTGGCATACGGCGGCAAGGGCATCGGCGAGATCGCAACGATCCCCACGGCGCCCGCCGTACAGAACGCCTACCGCGCGTTTGACGGCAAGCTGCGTCCAAATCTGCCCATGGTGGATACGCCCTACAGCCGCGTCCGCAACCGCGGGTAGGGTAGGGCGCGGACGGCCATTGCTGACGAGCTGTTCGCGCTCAACATCAACTACATACGCTGCGCCTTTGGCCCCGGCTCCATCGCGAGCCGGGGCCCTTTGTTTGGAGTGGAAACTGCGTCCCGGATTTGGCGCTCAGAACGGGACACGCTTTCCGGATGGCATGTTTGGCGGAAACTACGGCCCAGTTTTTGGCTCCAGAACGGGATACATTTTCCGGAACGGTCCACGTGCGGTGGTGTACCGACCCTTTTGCGTGCGCCGCTTGTCGAATTACGTTATAGCTAGCTATATTATAGGAAGGTATAATATAGCTAGCTATAACGTAAAGGAAGGATGGCCCTATGTTTATCGGAAGAACGGCGGAAATGTCCGAGCTCAATCGACTGTATGGCACGGGCTCCTTTGAGATGCCTGTGATTTACGGCCGCCGTCGCGTGGGCAAAACGCGTCTTATCACAGAGTTTATCCAAGGCAAGAAGGCTATTTACTTTCAAGCTCGTCGCACCAATGCAGAGGCAAACCTGCATGGCTTTAGCCAGGCGATACTTGCGGGCTCCGTTGGTGTTGCTGGCGTGTCGTTTCGTAGTTTTGACGAGGCGTTCGATGCATTGGCTACCATGGCTCGTACGGAACGTTTGATTGTCGTGATCGACGAGTATCCTTATCTCGCCCAATCGAATCCCGAGATCAGCTCGTTGCTGCAAGACAAGATCGATCACTTGTACAAAGAGACCAAGCTTATGCTTATCCTGTGCGGGTCGTCGCTTTCGTTTATGGAAGAGCAGGTGTTGGGCTACGAGAGTCCGCTATACGGTAGGCGTACGGCCCAGTTTAAGATCATGCCGCTCGATTTTATGACGACCCTCGGCCTGTGGCAGAGCATGGGTCGCGAAGACGCTGCAGTTTGCTATGGCATGACGGGTGGCATTCCTGCATATATCGAGAAAGTCGATCCTGCCGCACCGCTCAAGGACAACATCAAACGTCTTTTTCTTACTCCTACGGGCTATCTCTTTGAGGAGCCGAGTAACCTGCTATTGCAGGAGTGCCGCAATCCCGAGCAATATGATGCGATCGTGCAAGCAATTGCCCAGGGGCGCTCGAAGATCTCGGAGATTGCGAGCTCTACGGGAATCCCTGCGAGCAACGTAAAGAGCTATGTGGATAAGCTGGCGTCGCTTGGGATTGTCGAGCGCGAGCTGCCCCTAAACGAGACGAGCAATAAGCGAGTCGTGTATCTGCTGAGCGATCAGATGTTTAGGTTCTGGTACAAGTTTGTTCCGCAGAACATCGGGCTGATTCAAAACGATATGGCCGAGATGGCGTATGAGCGCATTGAGCCGCACGTATCGGATTACATGGGTACGGTCTTTGAGCTTATATGCAGACAATACGTGTACGAACTCGCGCGGGCGGGCCAGCTTGATGTGGTTCCGGCAAGCGTTGGGCGCTGGTGGGGGACGGATAATCGCACGCATACGCAGGAAGAAATCGACTTGATTGTTGACGATGGCGAGGGCACTGCGCTGTTTGCGGAATGCAAATGGCGCAGTGAACCGGTGGGCGAAGACGTGCTGCAAAAGCTCGTGCATCGAAGCGAGCTCTTTAGGCGGCAGCACAAAAGCTATGCGATCTTCTCGAAGCGAGGCTTTACGCAAGGATGTCAGGAAGCTGCGGCGAGCAGGGGAGATGCCAAGCTGATTTCGTTTGTCGAGATGTGCGAGCGGAGATAACCAAGCACGCTCTGATGTGATGCTCGGAATGGGTCGCGCTAAGGATGCCAAGCGTAAAACCTTCAATGAAAATGGCGTAAAAACTACATCTGTCATGGCGTAAAAACTACATTGAAAGTAGCGTAAAATCAGCATTGAGAATGGCGTAATTTCGCATATCGCGTGATAGAGAGGGACGGCCGTCTATGGATGCACCAAAGAGATTGACCCAAAAGGGATATAGGCCCCGGCTCATAGAGGAGCGCCTCGACACCCTTATGCGGGCGTTTGGCTGTGTGGAGATCAACGGCCCCAAATGGTGCGGCAAGACCTGGACGGCGCTCTCTCGCTCGGCGAGCGTCTCCAGGCTCGATGAGCCTGCGCAGCGTGCGGCGGCAGAGGTCGACCCAAGCCTGGCGCTCATCGGCGATGCGCCACACCTGGTCGATGAATGGCAGGAGGTGCCCGAGGTTTGGGATGCCGCCCGGCGTTTCGTGGACGCGAGCGGCAACGAACGGGGGACACTTTTGCTCACGGGCTCGACCGCGCTCAAAAGTGAGGAGCGCAGCCATGTTCGTCATTCCGGCACGGGTAGGATCGCCCGTCTGTCAATGCGCCCCATGGCCCTGTGTGAGTCGGGCGACGGCGAGCCGCTCGTGTCACTGGCAAGCCTCTTTAAGGGCGAGGATTTTGCCCCTCAGCGTCGCGAGAGCACGGTGGATGACGTCGCCCGCTGGTGCTGCAGGGGCGGTTGGCCTGCAAATCTTGGGCTTTCGGAAGATCTTGCGCGAGAGACGGCAAGCCAGTACGTGCACTCGGTGCTCGACGTCAACGTGCTGGACGAGGGCATGTCGCCCGAGCTTGCACACGGCCTTTTGCGAGCTCTTGCCATGAACGAGAGCCAGGCTGTCACGTACAAGACGCTCGTAAAGGACGCCTCGTACGGTGAGGCGGGCCCCGACGAGAGGACCATCGCTGCGTACTTGGACCTCTTCAACAGGCTCAAGCTGACCGAGGACCTGTGCGGATGGGAGCCGCCCATGCGCTCGAAGGCCCGCGTTCGCGTGCGCCCCAAGCGCTACTTCTGTGACCCGTCACTTGCGGCGGCGTTGCTGGGGGCTACCCCTGAGCGGCTGCTTGGCGATATGCAAACGCTGGGGATGCTCTTTGAGAATCTCGTCCTGCGCGACGTGCGCGTGTTCCTTTCCACCTACGGCGGTGTCGACAACAGTGTCCATTATTTCCGAGATGAGAAGGGCCTTGAGGTCGATCTGATCGTTGAGCACGACGGGCGCTGGGGAGCCATCGAGGTCAAGCTGAGTGATGCGAAAGCAGACGATGGAGCGAGAAATCTCAAGGCGCTGGAGAGGAAAGTGCTCTCCAATCCTGCCGCCCAGAATGCCGCGCCGGCGTTTTTGGCGGTCGTGGTTGGAAAGGGGAGCATTGCCTACACACGCGACGACGGCGTGGCGGTGATTCCCATGGCGGCACTTGGGGCGTAGTGGTTTTGCGGGCGTGCCGTGCTTCCTTTACCGAAAATCCATTTGGTAAACCAGATGCTCGCGGATAGAATAAAGTTGACGGCAGCCCAAGGGTGATAGCTGGGCAGCGCCGTTGCTTGGTCAAGAGGTCAGTGCCTTAATGGCAGCGACTTGTTATGCTTCGAATGCTGCTTGAGTGCCTCGGAAAGTTCGATAAGCGCCGTGAAGAGCGAGACCAAAGCAACCAAGAGCTCTACGAGCTCTGATGGGCCCGGGATGACCGCTGATTCAAGTCACCGGGCCTAAATCTTTTTCATGCATTTGAATAGAGCGGGCGACTCTCTTGGGGCCGTCTGCATGGCGTGTGCCTGGCGCGCGTGGCATTGCGCTCCGATTTCATGTCCGCACGAGCGCCTAACCTTACGGCAATGTAGCCGCTTATGTAACAAGCGGCAAGCAACGGAGAAAGGCCCTAACCGTGTCAGCTGAAAAGACGCCGTGTATCTCGGCTATCGATACGACGAACTTTGCGCGCCAGATTGTGCTGGACTTTGAGTTTGCGCCGGTGCCAAAGCAGCGCCAGCGACGTGGGCTGCGTAATGAGATTATCGAGGTCGGCGCCGTCAAGCTCGATTACCACGGCAACGTTATGGGCGAGTTCTCGCAGTTTGTGCAGACGGAATTTACCGAAGGCGTTGCGTTTTCCGTCCGCGAGCTTACGGGGATATCGGCCGTGGACACTGCGATGGCCGATCCGCTCTACATGGTAATCAAAAGGCTCAGCGATTGGATCGGTCGCTACTCCGCACAGGTAGTTTGCTGGAGCGGGGCGGACCGTCGACAGCTTTTGACCGAGTGCCAGGCAAAGCACATCGATCTTTCCGCATTTCCTACGGATTGGGCCGACCTGCAGGCGTTTTACACCTCGATCATGGACGTGGGCAGCCACGGGTGCGTCTCTTTGAGTGACGCGGCGACGTGGTTTGGCATCGAGTTCGACGAGTCGACGGGTCACGCCCACAGCGCCCTTGCCGATGCGCGCGTGACCGCCAAGCTGCTCAAGCAGGTGATGGACGGGGACTACCGCGTGAGCCCGCGCGCCCAGGAAGTCCGCCAGCGGTGGGGGATGGGCGAGCGAGCTCAGACGCGCCTTTCTAGCAAGTGCCCCGAGCTGGGCGACCTGCTGCTGAAGCTGAAGGCGGAGGGGAGGTAGGTGGGGCTCCGGGAATGACCTCTGACTCAAGTCAACGGGGCTCATTTTGCTTTCTTTGGAGCTTTCTCACGGGGCTGACTTTACTTCGTCTCATTTAGTATAAAGCGGCTGCTAGATTGCATAGTGATGATAAAATTAATCAACTCAACATCAATAGCTGTCGCTTTGCGCAATGAGGGGTTCCGAGACGTATGAACGAGTCTGACACACGGCTTAAACTCATTGATCCTGCGATTATGAAGTCGTGGGATCGCAATACCCAAGTCTTCACTGAGTATTTCTTTACCAGTGGCGAGATTGTTGTGCGCGGAAGTATGGTCACCCGTAAAGACAAGAAGAAGGCTGACTACCTTCTGATGTATGCTCCGGGCATCCCTATCGCAATCGTCGAGGCTAAGGATACGGAGCACACCGTTGATGCCGGTCTCCAACAGGGGATGGGATATGCCCAGCTGCTCGATATTCCGTTTGCGTACAGCTCAAACGGAAAGGGTTTTGTTGAGCACGATTTTCTTACCGGGAAAGAGCGCGCTCTTGCCATGGACGAGTTTCCCACTCCGGCGGAACTTTGGACACGATACTCAAAAGCTAAGGGGCTTGAACATCCGTATAGCCAGGAGATTGTGACCGCTCCGTATTACCAGGAGCACGGCGGCAATCATCCTCGCTACTATCAGTGCATCGCCATCAATCGTACGCTTGAAGCTATTGCGCGAGGTAAGAATCGCATCTTGCTCGTTATGGCAACGGGAACGGGAAAGACTTTTACGGCTTTTCAAATCGTTCATCGCTTGCGACAGACTACCGAGGTTCGTAAGGTTCTCTATCTGGCGGACCGCAATATTCTCGTCGATCAGACCATAGACGGCGATTTCAAGCCTCTCAAGAGGGTTACAACCAAGGTCGTAGGTCGAAAGCTCGATTCTGCTTACGAGGTCTATTTCTCGCTCTACCAACAGCTTGTTGGAGAAAACGGTGAAGAAATATTCCGCGAGTTCGACTCGGAATTCTTCGATTTGATTATCGTCGACGAGTGCCATCGCGGAAGCGCCGCGGCGGACTCCGCATGGCGTAAGGTACTTGAGTATTTCAATTGTGCAATTCAAATCGGTATGACGGCTACGCCAAAGGAGACTGAAGAGGTTTCAAACATTACCTACTTCGGCGAACCTGTCTACACCTACTCCCTTAAACAGGGAATCGAGGATGGCTTTCTCGCCCCGTATAAAGTTATTCGTCCTAAGCTGAACGTCGACATTTACGGATACCGTACTGAGGAAGGCACCATAGATGATCGCGGCGAAGCTCTGCCCAAACGTGTTTTCGAGAAGCAAGACTTCGACAGCGAGATTGTCATCAAAGAGCGCTACGAGGAAGTTGCCAAGCGGATAACTCAATTTCTAAAGGAGACGGATCGTTACTCCAAGACCATAGTCTTTTGCGTTGACATCGAGCATGCCGAAAATATGCGACGTGCCCTTGTAAACGAGAACGCCGATATCGTAAGAGATCACCCCACCTACATCATGAAGATTACGGGTGACGACAGGGAAGGTAAGGCTCAGTTAGATAACTTCATCGACCCCGACGAGAAATACCCGACCATCGTTACGACTTCGAAGCTTCTCACCACTGGTGTTAATTGCAAGACGTGTAAGGTAGTCGTGCTCGACAACAAGTTCGGTGAGCACGGAATGACGGAGTTCAAGCAGATTATCGGCCGCGGAACCCGTATCTGTGAGGACTACGACAAACTCTATTTCACCATCCTCGATTTTCGTGACGCATCGCGTTTGTTTGCAGATCCCGAGTTTGATGGCGAACCTGTTGTTGTGTTTGAGCCTAATCCGGGTGACCCCATTGCGGATCCGGGTCCCGGCGGCAATGGCGGCAGTCCCGTTCCGCCTCCGTCTCCGATCGTAGACCCACCCGTATTGCCGCCGGACGATCCGTCCTCCCATGTGAAATATCACGTTCATGGGGCCGACGTCTATGTAGTGTCGGAGATGGTGCAGTATTACTCCTCCGATGGCCTTCTTGTAACTGAGAGCCTTAAGGACTATACGCGAAAAAACATTCTCGGCGAATACGACACTCTTGACCACTTCCTAGCGGCGTGGAACTCTGAACATAAGAAACAAGCGATTATCGATGAGCTGCGCGCGCGTGGCGTATTCCTGGATGAGCTGCGGCTCGAGACTGGACAGGAGCAAATGAGCGACTTTGACCTCATTTGCCACATTGCTTACGACCAGAGACCTCTTACGCGCAGCGAGAGAGCCAATAGTGTCAAGAAAAAGGGCGTGCTCTATGAGTATGCCGGCGTCGCGCGTGAGGTCCTTGAAGCGCTTCTCGACAAATATGCGACGTCGAACCTCGTAGACTTGGACGACACCCACGTCCTCGACCTCGAGGAATTCCGTCGGTTTGGCAGCCCAATGAAGATCGTCGCCGCATTCGGCGGCAAACAACAGTACATTCAGGCAGCGCAGATGCTCGAGGACGAGCTCTACATCGCATAGAGAAAGGTAACGATAGCAAATGGCACTGGGATCTCTCGTAAAGACCCTGCAGAACATCATGCGCAAAGACGCCGGCATCAATGGCGATGCGCAGCGCATTGAGCAGATGACTTGGCTTTTCTTCCTCAAGATTTACGATGCCAAGGAGCAGGAGTGGGAGTTTCACGATGACTCCTATCAGTCCATCATCCCCGAGCGCCTGCGCTGGTATAGCTGGGCGCACGATGCGAAAGACGGCAAGGCGCTTACTGGCGATGAGCTTCTCGACTTTGTGAACAATGATCTATTCAAGACTCTTGAGAGTCTTGAGCTTGCACCTGATGCGCCTTTGCGACACGTCGTCGTCAAGGCTGCTTTTACTGACGCCAACAACTACATGAAGGATGGGATTCTACTTCGTCAAGTCATCAACGAGATTGACGAGTCGGTTGATTTTACCGAGTACAAAGAGCGCCACGCCTTCGGTGAAATTTACGAGACCATCCTGAAAGACTTACAGTCCGCGGGTAATGCCGGCGAGTTTTACACGCCCCGAGCGGTGACTGACTTTATGGCCCAGGCACTTGCGCCCAAGCTCGGCGAGACTGTGGCTGACTTCGCGTGTGGCACGGGCGGCTTTTTGACGAGCGCCCTCAAGATTCTCGACTCCCAGGTTCAGACTCCAGCCGATCGTGAACTCTATGCAAGATCGGTCTACGGCATCGAGAAGAAGCAGCTCCCTTACCTGCTGTGCGTGACCAACATGCTGTTGCACGATATCGATAATCCTGAAGTCTTTCACGATAACTCTCTCGAGAAGGATGTTCGCGAGTGGAAGCACAAGCCTGACGGCCAGTTTGACGTCGTACTTATGAACCCGCCCTATGGCGGGTCCGAGAGTGCATCGGTGCAAAACAACTTCCCTGTTGCACTCCGTAGCTCCGAGACCGCAGATCTATTCCTTGGACTCATTCTTTATCGTCTTAAGCGAGGCGGCCGCGCTGCTGTTATCATTCCGGATGGTTTTCTCTTTGGCCAGGATAGTGCAAAGACGGAGATCAAGCGTCGCCTGCTTGAGGACATGAACTTGCATACTGTCTTGCGCCTTCCACAGAGTGTTTTCGCTCCGTACACGAGCATCACTACTAACGTTCTGTTCTTCGATAATACGGGGGCCTCTGAGGGCGTTTGGTTCTATCGCATGGACATGCCCGAGGGGTATAAACACTTCTCTAAGACCAAGCCCATTAGGATCGAACATTTTGCACCTGTAAAGGAATGGTGGGAGAACCGTCGGGATATCGAGGAAGACGGCAATCCCAAGGCCAAGTACTATACGGTTGACGAGTTGCGAGACGGCGGTTTTAACTTTGACGTGTGCGGCTATCCTCACGAGGAAGAGGAGATCTTACCGCCTGACGAACTGATCAGGAACTACAAAGAAGAGCGCGCTAAGCTCGATGCCGAGATTGACCAGAAGCTTGCTCGTATTTGCGAGATTCTTGGGATTGAGGCGTAGATGAAGGCAAAAGACCTGAAGAACTCAATCCTGCAAATGGCGATTGAGGGAAAGCTCGTTCCACAAGACCCGAGTGATGAGCCTGCAAGCGTCCTGCTTGAGCGTATTCGTGAAGAGAAGCATAAGCTTATTGCTGAGGGTAAGGCTAAATTCCCGAAGGGCGGGGAGAGCATTATCTATATCGGTTCCGATGGCTCCCCCTATGAGAAGAAGGTGGATGCCAAGGGTCGCGTGACTAGCGATAAGTGCATCGCGAACGAAGTGCCGTTTGAGGAGCTGCCCGAGGGGTGGGCTTGGGCAAGGCTGGAAACCGTATATAACTTCATTGATTACAGGGGTAAAACACCTCACAAATCACCTTCAGGTGTTCGACTAATGACTGCGAGCAACATTCGCCAAGGCTATATTGATTACACACGCGAGGAGTATATTTCAGAAGACGAATATGCAACACGCTTGTCTCGCGGAGAGACCCACCGTGGCGATTTGCTGTTTACAACCGAAGCCCCGATGGGGTATTGCGCGATATGCGAAATGAAACGTTGCAGCTGTGGACAGCGTGTCATTACCCTTCAGAATTACGGCACAGTTGGTCCAGACAATGCCCTGTTCTGCCAAATAATTCTATCTCCACTGTTCCAAATTCAAGTTAAGGATCATGCCACGGGGACGACCGCAAAAGGAATCAAAGCAGCAGTGCTAAAAGAGCTATTTCTTCCGATTCCGCCTCTCGCCGAGCAGCGCCGCATCGTCGAGCGGGTGAACGAGCTCATGCC
>UQPY01000007.1 GCA_900542965.1 uncultured Collinsella sp. | reverse complement strand
CGAGATTACTACGCGTCTCGTGGGCTCGGAGATGTGTATAAGAGACAGCATGGACCTGCAGCTGCGGCGCCACCAACACCGGCAAGTTCTGCTCCGAGTGCGGTAGTCCCGCACCCGCCCCGGCACCGGCCAAGTGGTTCTGCCCCAACTGTGGTAGTGAAAACGGCGGCAAGTTCTGCAGCAACTGCGGAACGCCCCGGCCCTAGCCCCTCTATCTGGTAATTGGCGGGGGTCCGCCACCCCGCATTTGCTTCTATGGGTTTCGTTCGATAAAGGAGGACACCATGAAGACAACGTTCAAAAAATCCGTACTCGCATTCCTGACATGCGTCCTGGCGCTCGCCTTTGCCCTGACGGGCTGCAGCGGCGGCGGCAAAGACCCCAAGGCCAACTTCGTCGGCAGCTGGCAGTACTCGGGTGGAACCGTGGATGGCGAAGAGCTCACCGATGAGTACATGGATATGCTCAAGGAGTGGGGCGTCAACTGCATCCTGATCCTCGACGAAGACGGCACGGGTTCCCTCGACCTGTTCCTTGAGGTTGTCGACCTTAAGTGGGAGGCCAAGGACGCCACCACCGCAACCATCACCGCCGAAGATGAATCGCACGATCTGAAGCTCAAGGACGACAAGCTCGTTATGGAGGTGGACGGCGACAAGTTTATCTTCACCAAGTCCGACAAGGATCTGTCCGGCACGGTGAAGAAGGATCGCGAGGCGGCCGAGAAGGAAGAGGAGATCGATGAGGCCGTCGAAGACGACGATGTCCAGAACGTCGAAATCTCCCCCGCCGTCACCGTCGCCGATGACGATCTGTGCACCATCACCGAGAAGTTCAAGGACGACTGGGGCGACATCGGCTTTGTCGTCAACATCACCAACAAGAGCGACAAGGACCTGACCTTCTACGCTCCTTCCGGCAAGACCAACGTCAACGGCACCATGAAGGAACCCTGGTTCTCGGCTCACCTGATGCCCGGCACCAACGCTACCGAGGAATTCACGTTCTCGAGCGGCGAGCTTGACAGCCTTGACGACCTGGTCAACACGACCATCGGCATCGACGCCTATCTGACCGATTCCTACGAGGACGTCGCCTCTTACACCGCAACCATCGCGTAACGGCACGCAGCATCAGCCGCGGATTGGCGGACGCATCCGCGCACACCAGACGGGGCCGCAGGAGTTGATCCTGCGGCCCCGTCGTTTTTATGCCGATGCGTAACGAGCGCTAGCGCTCCATGTTGGGGACGATACTGCCTTCGGTCACCGCATGCACGGCCAGGCGCATGATGTTGTCGTAGCCGGTCTTGCTTAGGATCTCCGAGATGCGGCGCTTGATGGTGCCCTCGCTCATAAACAGCTCGGCCGCGATCTCGCGGCGGCTCTTGCCCTCGCAGGCAAGGCGCAAAATCGACAGCTCGACATCGTCGAGTGCCGCCGTACCCGAAAAAATGCTCTCGGGCGGCTTGGGAAACGTGCAATAGCCCGCCAGCGTGGAGCGCATCACGGCGAACAGCTCGTCGATACCGACGTTCTTGTACACAAAGCTATCGACGCCCGCCTCGCGGGCCTGATCGACAAAGGTGATCTCGGGCATGCCGGTCATGATAATGATGCGGCATTCGGGCAGCTGCTCCTTGATGCGCGCCGCCGCCACGATGCCGTTGGAATCATGCTCGGTGCATACGTCCATCAGTATCATGTCCGGACGCTCCCTGAGCGCGACACCCAAAGCCTCGGAGGCATCGGCGATGGCGGAAACAACGGTCATATCGGGCTGGTCACCAACGGAGCGCGCCAGGCTCTCGCGCAGGATGGCCTGGTCTTCGACTATAAGGACGCGAATCATGAGCTTCTCCTCCGAACAGCAGCGTTGGGCGTAAGCGGGATGGACACCGCAAGCGTAAAGGGCGGGGCGGTGTGGACCTCTAGGCTGCCACCCAGATCTTGCGCGACATGCCTCATACCTGGGATACCCGTTCCCTCGCGATACGATACGGGGGCCGGGGACCCGTCGTTAGAAATCGTCATGCGCGCGACGGCGCCAGCATCCGCCCCCTCCTGCCACAGACGCACGTGGACCCGATGCGCCTGCGCATGCTTGGTGGCATTGGTCGAGGCCTCACGGATAATCTGCAAAAATGCGGTGGCGACACGCGCGTCCTCAGGCAGCGCACCCTCAACATCGATCTGCACACTCACCAAACCAAAAGCATGGACGATATCACCCAGCTGTTCTGCAGGCTCGCTGGCACCGCCACCGCGCAGATCGGCGGCGATTGAGCGCAGCAACGGGTCAATCTGCTCGATCGACTCATCGTCCAGACGCCCCTCCTCCAAATAGCGATGAAGAATGGACAGGCGCTGCCCGATCACGTCGTGCACGCGAGCGCGCATACGTAGGTAGGCCGCATTGTCAGCAACTTTTTTGACTTCTTCGATCTGGGCTTGGAGCTCTTGGCCCGCAAGCTCAAGCAGGTGGTTGGCTTGCGCCAGGCGGTCGTAGGCGTGTGCGTATTCCGTCACGTCCAGGCCGACGACACGCTCGAACGGACGGCACGAGACCGTAACGGAGTCACGCACGAACAGACGAATCTCGGAAGGAGAGAGCTCGACCACGGCGCGATCCCTACCAAAGCGATCAAGGTCGATATGGGCGCGATTAGCGCTGCTTTCGGGCATTTGCATGCTCAGTTTGCGCAGGTCGTTCCATGTGCTGCTCATGTCGCCTAGGTCGGTGGGCATATGAAGTTCCACCAGGTTTTTGCGCATGCAGCGGTTCATGAGCAGCGGACGGCCCCTCGGGTCCAGATACAGGATGCCCACGGGAATCACGTTGATGGTCTCGATCGTCGAGAACGTGGTGATATCCTCCTGGCGGTTACGGACGTCCATCAAGAGCGCCGCGATGGAACGGAACAGGAAGAACGCTCCCTCTGCGATAAGGACAACGGTCCACGCCGAGCCCATGGCAAAAACCACCGGTGGTGTAACGGCGACAACAAACAGCAGCTCGACCAGCATGACGGGGCGACGATAGTGCACCATAAGTACCACGCCATAGGCAAAGATCGCGGCATTAAGCCACAACGCTCCGCCCATTGCCCTGGCGCAAACGTCAAGCGGCGCCACCAGATACGAGCCAGACGACGCGAATAAGATGAGCGCCGAAATCATCAGGTGAAGCACAAGGCTCGCCTCGTAGGCGCAAATCACCTTACGGTTATAGGACGAGCGGCGCGATGCGATGAGCGGGACGTGGATCGTCTGCAGACACGCAGCCAGGGCAAAGACAACATCGAGCGCAACGATTTGGGGAAGGATGAGCGAAATCTGCATCGTCACTCACCCGCCCTTGGCATCAAGACGATCATGCGCAGCTGGCCGGGCTCGCCCTCAAGGCGGTATGCCACGTTGCGCTCTTGCAGAGCGCTTTCGAGCTCTTGCGCAGCGGGCGTCTGCGAAAGATCTTCATCATCGTTGGAAAAAAGCGTGGCGCGCAGCTCGACACTGCATCGGTCATGGTCGCCCAAGTGATACATAAGCGCCGGATGGTCGGTGGTGTAGGCAAAAAACGCAAAGTCATACACGCAGTCGTACAGCGCGCTTACCGTACTGGCGTGCAACGGGCGCCGTATGGCGATAATCGAGGCGCAATCGATATCGATGGTGCGCAGGTCGCTTGCGAGCTCGTTGGCAATAAGCTGAATGCGGTCGCGATCAAAACCGCTCTCCCCGTGCTGTGCCAACGTGAGCGACCCCTTGCGCTTGCAATAGGCAACGAGCATCTTGGCGCGTTGCAGCATGCGGTAACGCTCGTGCGAAGACGCTTCGTCGGTCAACGGCGGCAGCGAGCTCAGCAGGTCGTACATCCCTTCGAGCGCGCGGGCAAGCGCTTGGTCCACGTCTTGGACCAGCAAGGTCTCGGCCTCTTGATCTGCCAAATGCGTCTTAAGGTCGTAGTCGGCGGCGAGCAGCTCGTTTTGACGCTGCAGCTCCATGCGACGATGTGCCAGTTCACGATTAAGCTCGTTGAGCTCCGACACGTCTTGGGCAAGCAGGGCCGATCCGCCCAGCAGCGGAAAGGCACGGTACATTACATCGGGATCGGACGCCACGGCAAAGGCATGGGCGCGGCCGTGCTCCTGGGTCCGCAACTCCTCGCGCACGCCTACCGGCATTGGCTTTGACACTGGCGTGGCATAGACCTCCTGCAGATCGCGCGTTAGAACTTTGAGGTCGAGCGGCAAGGTGTCGAAGATGCCGGCTATGTCGTGATACGACGGAATGACACCGCAATCGAGACAGATTTCCATCGCCACCACGCACAGGACGCAATAGACGAGCGAGAAGTTGAGCCTCCATGCCCAGGGCACGCGCAGAGCATACGAGATGGCAAAGAATGCGCCGCCCAGCAGTACGAGCGCCGCCGTGCCCGAGAAACGCTGGATGCGAAAGGACGAGGACCGGCCAACCAGGATAAAAAAGGCCACGAAGTTAAAGGCCGTCCACACCAAGACGGCGAAATAACCCCAGCCGTACGTGTAATCGTTGCTCCAGGTGTCGCTTGTACGGTCAAAGCGGAAGACCTGCTGGTGAAAATCGTTGGTGAGCACAAATCCGATAAGCAGGATGGCCACAATCCACAGTGCAGCGCAGTAGCGGCGACCCAGGCGGTGTTGTTCCAGGCCCGCAAGGCGCAGACCACACAACTGGTAGAGCAGCGGAATGAGCGTCATGGGCACGTAGTACAGGTACCACAGCACGGTGGCATAGAACGGCGTGAACGACTTGTACTTGAGAATGACTTCGATCATCCACAGGGCGCAGATGGTGGCGATGGCAACAAGGCGGCGGCGCAACACATAGTCCAAACAGCGAAGATAGACCGATACGCCCCAAATCGAAAATACAATTGCGGCGACAAGCAACGGGAGAGAGCTCGAATGGACGAGCGCATCCACGACCTCTTTGGACACCTCGCTATAGGCGGGCACGGCGTTAGAAAGTTTGGGGTCGAAGGCGAACAGCGCCGGCAAGACTGCCAAAAGCATGAGGAACAGTGCGGTGATGGCGCCGGCGATAACAAAGACACGGTGACGATACGCCTGATGTGTTATGCCAACCAGGAATCGCGGCATGGCAAAGAGCGTGCCGCCCCTGGGATCCGCCACGGGAGCGGATCGGGCGGCCGCGTGGCCGATATGTCGCGTGCGGGTACCCATAGTGCTTTTAGTGTACCGACAGGCGGGCCCAAAAAGCGGGCCACATGTCCCAAAATCCGCAGACGGCAAGACGCCCGGCGAGCATTACCCGCTTGCCGGGCGCCTTGGTTAAGAGGCCATGATTACTGGAAAAGTCTAGGCCAAATCTTCGCCGTTCGTCTCAATGACGTGCTTGTACCAGTCGAAACTCTTCTTCTTGGAGCGCTTGAGGGTACCGTTGCCGGCGTCGTCGCGGTCCACGTAGATGAAGCCGTAGCGCTTGGACATCTCGCCCGTGCCGGCCGAGACCAGGTCGATCGGACCCCAGGTGGTGTAACCCAGCAGGTCGACGCCGTCCTCGGTCACCGCGTCGCGCATCGCGGCGATGTGCTGGCGCAGGTAATCGATACGGTAGTCGTCGTTGATGGAGCCGTCCTCCTCGACAACATCCTTGGCGCCCAGACCGTTCTCGACCACAAACAGAGGCTTCTGATAGCGGTCGTACAGGTCGTTGAGGGTAATGCGGAAGCCTAGCGGATCGATGGCCCAGCCCCACTGGCTCTGCTGCAGGTAGGGGTTCTTGGCACCGGCGAAGGCGTTGCCCTGGGTCTTCTCGACGTCGGGATTGTCAGCGCCCGCGGAGCAGCGGGTGCTGTAGTAGCTAAAGCTGATGAAGTCGACGGTGTTGTCGGCCAGGATCTCGCGGTCCTCGTCGGTCATGCCCACATCGATGCCCAAGCGCTCGAGCTTCTTGACGGCATAGGCCGGGTAATAGCCACGGCTCTGGACGTCGACGAAGAAGTAGTTGTCCTGGTTGTCGAGCTGGGCCTGGCGCACATCGCCCGGGCGACAGCTGTAGGGGTAGTAGGTGCCGGCAGCGAGCATGCAGCCAATCTTGACCTCGGGGTCGATCTCGTGGGCGATCTTGGTGGCCCAAGCGCTGGCGACGAGCTCGTTGTGGGCGGCCAGATACTCGACGGCCTCCCTGTTCTCGCCCTCCTCAAAAACCAGGCCGGCACCCATAAACGGCAGGTGCAGGATCATGTTGATCTCGTTAAAGGTGAGCCAATACTTCACCAGGCCCTTGTAGCGGGTGAAGATCGTAGTCGCAAGGTTCTTGTAGAAGTCGATGAGCTTGCGGTTGCGCCAGCCGCCGTATTCCTTGATGAGGTGAATCGGGCAGTCGAAGTGCGTGATGGTCACGAGCGGCTCGATGCCGTACTTTTGGCACTCGCGGAACACATCTTCATAGAAAGCCAGGCCGGCCTCGTTGGGCTCAGCCTCGTCACCGTTGGGGAAGATGCGGGTCCATGCCAGGCTCATGCGGAAGGTCTTAAAGCCCATCTCGGCGAAGAGGGCGATGTCCTCCTTGTAGTGATGGTAGAAATCGATGCCGGTCTGCGCGGGATAGTAGTAGCCATCCTCGAAGTCGAGCATCTTACGCTGGCCGGAGACCACCGCGTAGCGCTCAGCGCCGTGCGGCGCCACGTCCACGTTAGCCAAGCCGCGACCGTCCACGTCGTAGGCACCCTCGCACTGGTTGGCAGCCGTCGCGCCGCCCCACAGGAAGTCTTTACGGAAAGCCATACATCGATCCTTTCACACGCTGCTTGTCGTGGTTTCAGTATCCCCCACAAACAGCGCGCCGCTCAACGACAACGGCGCAGGTCGACACTTCTTTTCGCACGCAGGCGCCCAGCAGCCGCCCACGTCTGACACTTTCTGATACCCAACCACCAAAAAGAGGACAGGCACCTTTGTGGTGGTTTGGACCCGAGAGATAGTCCGCTCCGCCGGTTTGTCTCAATCTGTAACAGTTAGACCGTTAAAACCGAGCCTGGTGTTACAGATCGAGATTTTCGGGCAGCCCCCTGCAGTTTGTCTCGTTCTGTAACAGGAAAAGACGATTTAGCCTGCTAGATGTTACAGAACGAGACAGAAGGTCCCGGTCTTCGTTGATGTCGAGGTTCTTTTCGATGAGCCCCCCCTGAAGCCGCCCTCGACCAGTAGTCAATTTGACTGAATAGGAAAAAAAGGAAAAAATAGGAAAAAAAGGAAAGGAGACTTATGACTGAAACCATCTTCTCCCCTTCATTTGGAAATCGCCCATCCTATCTCGTTGGGCGAGGAAGTGTAATTTCAACATTCATCTCCGGCCTTGAACAGGAGCCGGGCAATCGAGACCGCGTCATGCTCATGCTCGGCCAGCGAGGAAGCGGCAAGACGGTTCTCCTGTGGGAGCTCGCCGATCGCGCTCGCAAGCTTGGCTTCGTCGTCGCCACGCCCACCGTTGCCTCCGAGGACATGCTCGAGCGCATTGTTGAAAAAATCCAAGAGGCGGGCGAGCCCTATGCCAACAAACGCCATCTCCCTAAACTCACGGGCGGCAGCCCGAGCGCCTTCGGTTTCTCAGCCGGCCTTGAGTTCACGCGCGATGTGCAGGAAACCAAGAGTTTCCAGTTCAAGCTCACGCAACTGGCGCGCAAACTAACCGAGCAAGGACATGGCATCCTCATCCTCATCGATGAGCTTCAGGCTAATTCGCCCGAGATCAGACAACTCGTCACCGCTTATCAAGAACTCGTCGGCGAGAGACTCAACGTCGCACTCGTTATGGCGGGCCTTCCGGGAGCGGTCTCGGCGACGCTCAATGACCGCGTGCTGACGTTTCTCAACCGCGCTCGCAAAGTCACACTCGAACCGCTTTCAGTCGGAGACGTCGACACCTATTACCAGCGGGCTTTCGAAGAACTCGACCTTGATATCCCAAGCGATCTTCGCCTCCGTGCCGCTCGCGCAACCCAAGGCTCGCCCTATATGCTGCAACTCATCGGCTATAACATCGCCAATCGCTGCAGGACAGGCGAACGTGCGACGCAAGGGTTAATCGACGGAGCCATCGAGGCGTCGAAAGTCGATTTCGAAAACGATGTGTGCGAAACGACGCTCGCCGCGCTGTCAGACCAAGACGTCGCGTTTCTCTCCGCAATGACTGATGACGAAGACGCTGTGTCTCGCATTTCTGATGTTGCGAAGCGCATGTCAGTCACACCCGACTATGCGCAAAAGTATCGCCGGCGCCTCATCGACGCCGGCGTTATCGAGCAGGCGCGCCGCGGCTACGTGCGCTTCGCCGTCCCCTATATGGCCGATTACCTGCGCAGCCAGCTCTAGGCAACCACCGCAAAGGGGACAGGCACCTTTGTGGTGGGTTGGGCCCGCTTGTCTCGATCTGTAACAGTTAGGCCGTCAAAACCGGGCTTGGCGTTACAGATTGAGATTGTTCGGGCGGCCCCCGTGGTTCGTCTTGATCTGTAACAGATAGAGACGATTTAGCGCGCCAACTGCTACAGATTGAGACGGAAGACCCTAGTCCACGGTGATGTCGAGGTTCTTGCCGACGAGGCCTACGTAGCCGCCCTCGGCTGCTTTGGGACTATCGGCGTGGCAGAGGACCCACTTGTCGGCCTTCCAGTAGCAGTAGCTATCGCCGGCGGCAGGCATATCGGCTGCAGCCTCGGGGCGCGGGCCGTTGGTGCCGGCGGGCAGCGCAACCATCACCTGGAAGCCACCGTCGTCGACCATGCAGGGCGTGTAGTGGAGCGTCGTGGCGTAGACCTCGACGAGCGTGCCGGCCGGCGCGCGGAAGGCCTTGACCTGCGCGGTGTCGAGCTTGCCGTCGACGATCTGCTCGCGCTTGGCCAGCAGCAGGATAAAGTCGCGGGCACCCAGGTTGAACTCGCTGGAGCGGTGATACTCCAAGCAGTTGAGCTTCGTGTTGTGGCCGTTGCACCAGCCCAGCTGGAACGGACGGCCGCCATACATGAGCAGGCCGAGCGCATCGGCGCCCTCGACCTGCTCCAGCTCAGGCGCGGAGGCCACGTACTTGCTACCCTCGGGAATGGGCGTTGCGGAGAGCGCCTCGACGAGCGGGGCGGTCAGGCTGGACGGGACGTCATCCCACGCGCGGCCATAGGGTTTGAATTCGGGGTCGGTAACAGAGTAGATATGCATGTTCGCTCCTGTTCGTTTGTGTGATATTACGAACATTCTAGAACAATCACGCGCGGTTTTAAACGTCCGCCATGTCCGCTCAACAAAAAGGCACCCCCGCATAAGCGAAGGCGCCCAGTGAACTCATTTTGAGCGACGAAACCTTTACGCCTGCTGATAGTGCAGGTGTGCCTCATCGATATCGATCAGATCGCGGTCGAGATAGCGACGCGCGAGCCAATTTGCCATAGGGAGATTCTGGTCCAGGTAGTTACCGCACTCTTCGGGAGCGGCACCGGGGACATCGCCCTCGAAGCCAGCAACAAACTCGAACAACTCGCGCACGAGCGGCAAGATCTCCTCGCTCGTCACCTCGCCAAACACAACCAGGTAAAAGCCCGTGCGGCAGCCCATAGGGCCAAAGTAGACAATACGGCTCGACCACTCGGCATGGTTGCGAAGGAACGTCGCGCCCAGGTGCTCGATGGTGTGGCACTCGGCCGTGTTCATGACCGGTTCTTTGTTGGGCGTGGTCAAGCGCAGGTCAAAGGTGGTGACGGCGGCGCCGGTCGCCGGATCGCGGTCGACGCGGCTCACATAGACGCCGGGCTCAAGCAGCAGATGGTCAACGGAAAAACTCGCGATGCGCTCCATGGCAGATCCTCTCGGTAGTCAATTTGGGACGGGGGCCCTTTTAGCTGGTCGCAACAATCCCACCCATGATAGCAGTCAAAAAAGCCCCGTCCCAAATGACTACTTTGGGACGGGGCGCCGCGCAGCCGATAATATCGAGCGTTCAGCATCTAGTTTTCTAACCCGGCAGCAACTGTAATCGCCACCGGGTCAATCGCAATAATCGCCACCAGACCAATAGATGGCCTGCACTTACAGCACCTGCAAACAAGTTGCGACGGCACCGTAGATATTGGCGTCGTTACCCAGCTGCGCCGGGACCACGTGCGGACGCGGCATATCTTTCAGAAAACCAGTGTAGTGCGCCATGACGTCATCCATCTTACGGTCGAGCGCCTCGAACAGCGCGGGATGGCAGCTGATGCCACCACCAATCGCGAAGACTGCCGGGTCGATGACGCACTGCAGATTCACAAGCACACGATCAAACAGCTCAGCATAGGCATCCAATCCGCGCTGCACGGCGGCGACTTCGGACGCGCTCCCGTGCTCCAGTAGCTCGAAGATCCGTCGGCCATCGAGGGCCTCCAGTTCAGCTTCATCCGAAATGCCAAGTTCGACTGCCACGAGATTCTGCAGGCCGCGCCATCCGCTCGAAGTCGCGAACGTATCACGATGATCAAGCGGTTCGCTTACGTTGTTGGACAGGAAGCTGAACTCGCCCGCGAAGCCGCCCGCACCTGTCAGCACCCGGCCGTCAACCACGATGCCTCCGCCGATGCCCGTACCGATTACCGCCACGCAACCCACGTCCACGCCGCGCAACGCGCCGGCAGCGTACTCGCCAAGCGCACAGCTTTTGCCGTCGTTGACAACGGTCACGGGCAGCCCCAGCCGTTCGCGCAGCGCTCGGCCAAGCGGAAACCCGTCCATGTACGGCAGCGCACCACCGCGATGGATCGTCCCGTCTGGATCGACCTCGTAACCGAAGATGCCACCTGGGGCCGAGATGCCCACGCCTACAACCTGTCCGCGATACGGCCCTACGAGTGCCGCGAGCGCGTCGACCAGCTGATCGGCCGAGACGAACGCCGTCGGAATCGAACCACGGTCACCAAACTCGTAGTTCTCATTCACAATCGCCCATTTGACGCTCGTTCCGCCGATATCAATTCCAAACAGCTGCCTCATGGCCGCTCCCCTCTCGCTCAATGCGTCTACATGCTCGCAGGCTCTTCCATAAAGGCCATGAGCCTGCGGTTGAGCAGACGACCCCAAAACGTGCAGATACCGCCCGCCAGGAGCGCGGCGGCTACGGTGCCGATACCGATGCCCACCGCAGCACCCGTACGCACAAGCCCGTAGACCAGTGAGATGCCCACACAGCTCCCGTCAAAGAAATACTTCGCCTTACCAAATTCACAGTGAAACACCTGGGAGAGCGTCTGCACCATGCCGTCGGGCGCCACGGGGACGAGCCGCGCAGAGACGCCCAGCGTCACGCCGAGCGCTGTGCGTGCATTCATTACAACGCCGCAGCTCAGGAATAGAATCCCACATACGTAGACCATCATTCGACGCGTTGGACTCTACCGCATCACATCACTCTCTCGTTCGCATCTTCACCTATCGGCACGAATAGCGCTCCGTGACATCGCCCCAAGGCGTCACTCGTACGCAATCGTCGCCTCGACGGCATGGCGCCAGCCGGCGATCTTTTTGGCTCGCTCGTCAGCGGGCATCGACGGCTCCACGATGCCACGGGCGCCGTAGACGTCGACGACATCGCGCGTATACATGCCCAGCGCGATACCGCAGGCCCAAGCCGCGCCCAGACCGCTCATCTCGTCGTTGCTCGCAATGCGGATGGGCGAGCCGACCAAATCGCTCTCAAACTGCATCAGGTACGCGTCGCGCGTGGGGCCGCCGTCAACACGAAGCTCGGCAAGCGCCGCGCCCGAATCCTCGGCCATCGCATCAATGACGTCAAAAATCTGATAGGCGATCGACTCGTCGGCAGCCTTTACGAACTCCGCGCGGCCCGTGGTGCGTGTCATGCCAAAAACGCATCCCTCGGCATCACTTGCCCAGTGCGGCGCACCCAGGCCGGTAAACGCCGGCACAAAGTAGACATGGCTCGCCGGGTTGGCGGCGTAGCACAGGTCGGTGACCTCCTCGGGGTTGTTGATGAGCTCCAGGTCGTCGCGCAGCCAGGTCTTGACGGCGCCGGCGTAGCTCACGTTGCCCTCGAGTACATACTCGGTCACGCCATCCATACGCCACGCAAGCGAGCTCGAAAGCCCGTGCGAGCTGGCGACAAACTCGTTGCCGACGTTCATCATGACCGAGCTACCGGTGCCATAGGTCGCTTTGGCCATGCCGCGGCTGTGGCAACCCTGCGCAAACAGGGCCGCATGGCTGTCGCCCAGCACGCCGTGTACCGGCACGGGTGCGGGCAAAAAGCCATCCAGGTCCGTTGTGCCAAACAGACCGTCGGAATCGGTCACCTGCGGCAGGCAGGCCGGATCGATGCCAAAGGCCTCGCACACCGGCTCGCTCCAGCTGCCACGGCGCAGGTCGAAGAGCTGCGTGCGGCTGGCATTGGACCAGTCACAGCGAAACTCCGCGCCGCCCGTGAGCGTCCAGACCACCCAGGCATCGATGGTGCCCAGACACAGCTCACCCGACGCCGCGGCCTCGGCAGCCGCCGGAACGTTCGCGAGAATCCAAGCCATCTTGCCCGCCGGATAGTAGGGCGAGAGCACCAGGCCCGTTGTGTCACGCACCAGCTCTGCCACGCCTTCGCGCGCCGCAAGCTCGTCACACAGCTCGCGGGCGCGGGCACACTGCCACACCACGGCGTCGCACAGCGGCTCGCCCGTCGTGCGGTTCCAGGCAACGGTGGTCTCGCGCTGGTTGGAGATGCCAATACCAGCAATGTCGGCCGGATTGACCCCGGTCTCCTCCACCACGGCACGCGCCACGGCCAACACGTTGGCGGCGATCTCGACCGGATCATGGCTCACCCAGCCGGCATCATTGACAATCTGGCGATGCGAGCGGTCGGCACGATGAATCAGATGGCCGCCCTCGTCCACCAGCAGCGCCTTGGTGCCCTGCGTGGACTGATCGATTCCGATGATGTATTTGCTCATGTACTCTCCCATTCCTTCCGCCAAATCAAAGACAGCCTGGCGGACAAGGAGCGAGCGACCGCCAAGTGCCGCAGATTGCCGTGAAAGAGGAGCGCCGCGTACTTTGTGTACGCAAGCGACGGTTTGAACGGCAAGGTGCGGTGCTTGGCGGCCGCGCAGCGTCTGTGTCTACTAGTTGCCGAGGAACTCGGCAACGGTCTTGGCAATGCCTTCGCCGGTGAGGCCGTAGTGCGCAAAGACCTCGGGGCTCGTGCCGGTGATGACCGGCGCGTCGGGCAGGCTCAGGCACTTGACCGGACGCGGGCAATGCTCGCCCACGACCTGCGCGACCATGGAGCCCAAGCCGCCAAAGGGGCTGTGCTCCTCGACGGTCACGACGGCGCGCGTGGCACCAGCGGCCTCGATCACGGCCTCGGCATCGAGCGGCTTGACGCAGTACATGTCGAGCACGGTGGCGGAGATGCCCTGCTCGGCGAGCAGATCGGCGGCGTCCACGGCATGGCGGACCATCTCACCGGTGGCGACAATCGTCACATCGGTGCCGCGACGCACCCAGGTGGCACGATCCATCTGGAACGGGCACTCGTCCTCGGTATACACGTCCTCGACCGGGTTGCGGCCCACGCGGATATAGGCCGGCTTGTTGTCGGCAACCAGGGCGCGCACAAGCTCGGCAGTCTGAAAACGATCGCTCGGCAGATACACGCGCATGTTCGGGATAGCGCTCATGGCGGCGATATCCTGCGCGGAGTGATGGCTCATGCCCAGAGCGCCGTAGGACACGCCGCCCGAGATGCCGATGAGCTTGACGTTGGTGTTGGAGTACGAGACGTCGACCTTGCACTGCTCATACGAGCGCGTGGTCACAAAGGACGCCGGCGAGGCGGCCCAGGCCTTCTTGCCGCACGAAGCCATGCCGGCGGCGATACTCACCAGGTCCTGCTCGGCGATGCCGACCTCGACGGACTGCTGGGGGTACTGATCGAAGAACGGCGTGAGCGATGCGGAGCCGCGGGAGTCGGAGCACAGGACGACGATGTCCTTATCGGTCTCGGCGGCCTCGAGCAGCGTGTCGCAGATAACCTTGCGGTTGGCGATCTTGTTAGCCATTGATGGCCTCCTTATGGGCAGCGAAATCGGCGATGATCTGGGCATATTCCTCATCGTTGGGCAGGTGATGATGCCAGGCGGCCTTGTCCTCCATGACGGGCGAGCCATAGCCCTTCACCGTGTTGAGAATGATGACCGTGGGCTTTCCGCTGGTCTCTGCCGCAAGCGTCAGCGCGGCGTCGATGGCTCGAACGTCGTTGCCCGGAATGGAGAGCACGTTCCAGCCGAAGGCGGCCCAGCGCTCCTCCTGCGAATCCTGCTTCATGACGTCCTCGGTGCTGCCGCTGATCTGCAGGCGGTTGCGGTCCACGAGCGCGCACAGGTTATCGAGCTGGTAGTTGCCACCGCTCATGGCGCCCTCCCAGACCGAGCCCTCGGCAAGCTCGCCGTCGCCCATGATGGTGTAGACGCGGTAGTCGCGGCCGTCCATCTTGCCGGCAAGCGCCATGCCGACGGCCACGGGCAGGCCATGGCCCAGCGAACCCGAGTTCATCTCGATGCCCTTGAGCTTGTTGTTGGGGTGGCCGATGTAGGGGCTGCCGAACTTGGAGAAGCGGGCCTTGACGTCGTCGAGGTCCAGATAGCCCTCGTGGCACAACACCGCGTAGTAGGCCTCCATGGCGTGACCCTTGGAGAGCACAAAACGGTCGCGGTTGGGATCGTCGACGGTCTCGGGCGAAATGTTAAGGTGGTTGGCATAGAGGGTCATGAGGGCGTCGATCACCGACATGTCGCCGCC
Organism: uncultured Collinsella sp.; assembly: GCA_900542965.1. GTDB lineage: Bacteria > Actinomycetota > Coriobacteriia > Coriobacteriales > Coriobacteriaceae > Collinsella. The sequence goes on along the minus strand of UQPY01000007.1, from coordinate 35,466 downwards.
AATATGGCCGCCGGCGCCGGCCATGATGATGTCGACGCAATCGCGGCGGAGGTCCCAGCGCAGGGACTCAAGCTCTTCGATAGTTGCCATTTCTACTCTCCTCGCAGGTAGGCTTTGACGTCTTCTTCGATGGGGTCGTACAGGTCGGGCTGGATGCCGATGTACTTGCATGCCTCGTAGAGCACCGGCACCACGTTGGCGTGGATGGCCACGCAGTGGTGGATGTAGGGGCCCTCGACGATCTTTGCCTCGAGGCGCTTGAGGTTCTCGACCTCGACCCACAGGTAGGTGCCCATACCGGCCGGGCCGTCGATGCCGCGGGCATTGCCCAGCAGCAGCGAGTACTCGCCGTTGTCGCCGTCAAAGCGGGCAAGGGTGAGGTCGCCGTGCTTGGCCTCGGCCGTCAGCGCGCCGGGGTGATCGAAGGCCAGCGGATAGGTGAGCTTGGGCTTGACGGCCGCGCAGCTGCAGGGCCAGGGGCCGCAGTGCTGCAACAGCTCGCCGTTCTCGTTGTCGGGATGGCGGACGGTCCAGTCGGCGAACATGCCGCGGTGACGGCCAAGATCGGCGGCCTCGACCATGAGCGCGGTGATGGCGCCGTGGATGTCGGTCTCGCAGACGACGGGGATACCCATCTCGTTGAGGATGGCGTTGGCGGCGCAGGGCATAATGCCCAGCTCGTCCTGCAGGGCGTTCCAGCACTGGATGGCGCCGGCGTTGCAGCCGTACTTCTCGACCAGACGCTTCATGGCGATGGCGAGTCCTGCGACCGCGGGGACCTTGTCCTCGGGGATGCAGATCTCAAAGCTGTCGGCGATGTGGGCGAGCATGGCGGCCATGGCTTGCTCGTCGGCCTGGGCGTCGCGCACGGCCTGAACAAGCTCGGTCATGGGGATGGGCGAAAGCTGGATGTTGAACTTCTCGAGCAGCTCGCCCTCGTTGCACATGGTCGACCAGAAGTCGAACGGGCGGGTGGCCATCTGCAGGATGCGGGTGTGCTTGAAGGTCTTAACGACGTTGCACACGGCCAGGAAGTCCCAGACGCCGCGCTCGAACTCGGGATCAGTCAGGCGGCAGTTGGTCATGTAGGTGAAGGGGACCTGGAAGCGGCGCAGGACCTTGCCGGTGGCGAACAGGCCGCACTGGCTGTCGCGCAGACGGGTGCCATCGGGCTCGGGGCGCTCGTCGCGCGGGCCCCACAGCAGCACGGGCAGACCGAGCTCGCGGGCAAGGCGGGCGCAGACGTACTCGGTACCAAAGTTGGCGTGGCACAGCATGATGCCGTCAACGCCCTCGGCGCGGAACTTCTTGACGATAGGCTCGATATGGCTGTCGTCAAACACCAGGCCCTCGTCGTTAATGTCGTCGATGTCCACGATGTCGACACCGATCTCGCGCAGGCGATCAGCCGTCAGGCCGCGATACTTGATTGCGTCCGGCGCGCTAAAGATACTGCGGCGCGTGGGCACAAAGCCGAGCTTGATCTTGTCCATGTACGTCCTCCCCTAATCACATGTTCAGTAAACAGACGCATGTTTCGTTTTGTTCTGTTTACTAAATGTTTTACTCTTTTGTTTAATAGTTTAGCGCGAAAGTCCCGTAAACGGTAGAGAAATGAGCCTAAACGGTATGTAAACAATCTGAACATACAAGGGCAATAAAAAGAGGGCCCCATAGGACCCCCTTTTGGATGGCGTTATTTTTGCTGCCCTAGCGCGCTTTGGCGCACTGCAGACGATGCCGCCTTCGCCTAGATCTCGCGCACGCTCTGGCGCTCGACAAAATAGGTCGACACGGCCGTCTTGCAGGTATAGCTCTTGGGATTGCGGATGTTGCCCACCAGGCGGCGCACCGCGATCTCGCCCACCTCGTGCTTGGGAACGTGCACCGTGGTGAGCGGCGGATTGGAGAAGGCGCCCAAAGACAGATCGTCAAAGCCGATGATTGAGACATCCTCGGGGACACGTATGCCGTGCTCGTTCAGCGCGCGCATGGCGCCTACGGCGAGCACGTCGTTTTCGGCAAAGAAAGCCGTCGGCAGGTCGTCGCGCGAGACGCTGTCGAGCCATGCGCCCATGTCGCGATAAGCACCTTCGAGCGTGGTGCCCAGTGTGACGCGCCATGTCGGGTTGGCCTCAAGGTCCGCATCCTCAAGCGCTTGGCGATAGCCGCGCTCGCGATCCTTAAAGTTGCGGATGCGAAGGTCGCCTGCCAGATAGCCGATTTGCTTGTGACCCTTCTCGATAAGGTAGTCCACGGCGCGCAGCACCGAGTCGGTGTTGGCAATGACTACGGCATCGAAGTACTGACGATCGCTCCAGCCATCGAGCACGATCAAGTGGGCGGCAGCGTTGGCGAACAAGGCATAGTCTTCCTCACCCAGCTCGGTACCCATCAGCACGATAGCGGCGGATGGATCGGCGATCAGGCCCTCGACCTGCGGACGCACGGCGTCCAAGTCGCTAAAGTCGAGCGAGACAAAGCTCGTGCTCATACCGTGACGACGCGCCTGGCGCTCCACGCCCTCAATAACCGCGGGATGAAAGGTGCTCTCGTCCAAAATGGCGCCCGTCTTGCGCGCGAGCACAAACTGAATGCTCTCGAGCTGCGTCGACTGCTGGTAGCCAAGCGATTGCGCGCACTCCAGGATGACCTTGGCGGTCTCCTCACTCACGCTGCGCTTGCGGTTGAGCGCGTTGGACACGGTCGCAGGCGAAAAACCGGTGATGCGGCTGATCTCGCGAACACTTGCTTTGGCCATCGTTCCCCCTAGCATCGGTCGCGGCCGAGCATCGTGGCTTGACCGCCCCGTGGCTCGGCAACTAAACGACCGCAAATTCAATCTAAACAGAAGAGTAAATGTTTATTAGCTAGTTTAGCCTGTTGTCAAGCAAAGTGGCGCGACTATTCCCCCAACGGGCGCATTTGTCCATCTTAACGTTATTACGCAAGGTCTTCGCCATTGCTTGCTATTACGCGTCGGTACCATTCGAAGCTTTTCTTTTTACGTCTCTCAAACGAGCCCGCACCGCTATCGTCTCGATCGACATAGATAAACCCGTAGCGCTTACGCATCTGTCCTGTGGCGACCGAAACCAAATCGATCGGGCCCCAACAGGTATATCCCATGAGTTCCACCCCGTCGAGCTCGACGGTCTCCCTCATCGCCTCGATGTGGGCCCGCAGGTATTCAACTCGATAGTCGTCTTCTATTTCACCCGAATCTTCCGGCACATCAGGAGCACCCAAACCGTTTTCGACGATGAACAGCGGCTTTTGATAGCGATCCCAGATTTCATTCATGGTGACGCGCAGCCCTTTGGGGTCGATAAACCTCCCCCAAGGCTCCTGTTTTAGATACGGATTAGGCGCCGAGCGAAGAAGATTCGAATCGAACTGACCTTCCGCATGCGCTTTTGCGACGCGCGTCGAGTAATACGAAAACGAGACGAAATCGACCAGGTTTGCAGCCAGTACTTCGCGGTCATCATCCCGATAGGGCACCTCAAAACCATGGCGGGCGTATTCCTTGAGAACATAGCTCGGGTACGCACCGCGCACCTGGACGTCGGTAAACATGTAATGGCTGCGATTCTCAGCCTGCGCAGCCAGCACATCGTCCGGATCACATGTAGCCGGATAGAAGACACCTGCGTTGAGCATGCAACCGATCTTCGCCCCAGGGCACAGTTCATGACACGCCCCGACCGCACGGGCGCTCGCAACCAATACATGGTGCACGGCCGTGTGAACCGTTGCATAGCGATTCTCCCCTTGCTCGAAGATGATCCCCGCCGCCATAAAGCACGCCTGCGTCATGATGTTGATCTCGTTAAAGGTCAGCCAATAATTGACCAATCCCCGATAGCGCTCGAACACGGTACGCGAATATCGCTCGAACAGGTCGACCAACCTGCGATCGCGCCATCCGCCATACGCATCGACGAGATGCATGGGGACATCATAGTGGTTGAGCGTCACCAAAGGCTCAATGTCATGCGCGCGACACGTCCTAAAAACATCCTCGTAAAAGGCAAGGCCTTCTTCATTGGGCTCGGCTTCGTCTCCTTTGGGAAAAATGCGGCTCCAGGCGATTGATAAGCGCAGGCATTTAAAACCCATCTGGGCAAACAGTTCAATATCCTGCTTGTACCTATGGTAAAAATCAATGCCCTTGCGAGCGGGATAGAAGCTGTCGGGTGCCAACGCACGCGGATCAAGGTCTCCCCGCATGACGTCCATGCGTTGATCGCCAAACGGCAGCATGTCGGAATTGGCTAAACCGCGACCGCCTTCGTTCCATCCTCCCTCGCACTGGTTTGCAGCCAGAGCCCCGCCCCATAAAAAATCTTCTCTAAACATTATGGTGTCGTCCTTTCTATCAAATTCCCGGCCCACACTGTCGAACGCAACGGACTCGGCAAGTGCCGCGCAACAGCACAGTACCGTTGCGCGGCCAAGGGGTCGGACCGCGCAACGGCTGGGGAGCATATTTGTGTAGTAGCCTCTTATGCCTCGACGGATTCAACGGCCTCAGAATCGCCGCTCTTGGACTTCAACGGCATCTTCTCCTGTCCTTCAAATCCAAAAATCATCGCCAACGCAAACGTCACGGCACCGCCAGCAAGACACCCGATGGTGCCAGGGATGATATCCTGAGCAAACATGAGCACGTTCATCCATGGGAAACCAACGCCAGTGAAGATATAGACGTTGGCATGAAGAAGGCTTACCAGCAGACCACCGACAGCACCACCAATCATGTTCCAGGCAAGAGCCTTCTTGTCGCGAAACAGGATGCCGTAGATGATGGGCTCACTCACGCGACCGAAGGCATAGGTGATGAACAAGTTCCAGCCCGTGGCTCGACTCTCCTTGCCCTTAGCGCGCAGGCCATAGGCGAGCGCGATGGCAAGCGTGGTGTAGGCTACAACCGCGGTGCCGGGGTATAAGATGGCGTCGTAACCGTTCTGGAGCGCGGCGGGCAATATGGCGGTATAGATCGGCACGTGCATGCCGGTGGCGATGATCAGATTCCAGAATGCGCCGATAACCGCGGTCGCAGCGGGACCGGCAACAGAGGCGAGCCAAATGATGAAATCGGCCACAAGGCCCATGACAAATTGGACGGCAGGGCCGCAGAGGCACAGCGCGACCGGCAACATCACGAGCACCGTACCCACGGGTACGATCAGAATGCGCAACATATCAGGCGAGATCTTCTTAAAGAAGCGCTCAACATAGGACTGGGCCCAGGTGATCAAGATGACCGGAAGAACAGCCTGGGTGTAGTTGACGAGCTGCATGGGGATGCCGAAGACGCTGAAAGGCTTTCCGTCCTCAACAATAGCGAGCATGTCGGGATAAATCATCACAACAGCGATGAGCAGTGCCAGCACAGGACTCGTTTTGAACTTCTTAGCCGAGCTATAGGCGGCAAACACCGGGAAGTAGTAATACGCCGCATCGCCCACCAGGGAAAGGATCCGATACAGGTCGCTCGTTTCGGACATAAAACCGGCGCCTTCGGGCCCAAACAGAATAACGAGCATCTTGAAGATACCGGCGACACAAAAGATCGGAAGGATCGGGGTGATAGCGCCGCTCACGGCATCGAGCAGCTGATTGAAGAGGTGCTTGGGCGCCAAGCGCTCCTTCCAGCTAAGCTGAGGGCCATCGAGTTCCTCGTCAATCGATACCGTGACCTCGAATCCGCCCTGCTTACAAACATCGTCGTAGACCTTGTCGACCGTGGGCCCGACCACCAGCTGCACCTGCCCTCCGGCGTGCACGACGCTGATGATAGACGAGATGTCCTCAAGCTTCTCATCATTCGAGAGGCTTTCATCCTTGAGGTTGAAGCGCAGGCGCGTCATGCAATGCGTAACCGAAGCCACGTTTTCCGCCCCGCCCACAGTGGAGAGAATCTGCTCTGCCACCTTTTTGTAATTTGCCATCATTGGCTCCTTTGCACAATCTTGGCTTACTGTTCGAATCGGCAAAGGTCATGCCCCGAATGGCTACGGGTTACAATCCTTTTTTGGAGATGATCCGGTTGAGATGGATCATCAGATAGAGTTCCTCCTCCTCGGAGAGCGTGGCGTCCCACGTTTCACGACAATAGGAACCGATATGCTTCACGCACTCTGCCAACTGCGGAAACTCCTCACGAAAGTTCTTGTACATCTGCATGTTGGCGCTGTTCAGCGACTCGCCGGCTTGAATGCGCTTGAACAGGTACCGCAGATGCGTGGCGAAGCGGGTGAAATCGTAGGAATCGCGGTCAACGATGATGCGAAAATCACTCTCGACGATCTCAGTGACATCTTCTAGCATATCGTCAAACTGCTTGGTGGGTTTGCTCGCGGTCTCGATGGCCTGAACAACCCGCGCATTGACGAGATTCATGGCAATGCTGGCAATCTCTTCTTTGGGAAGTCGTTCACCAAGCTCCTTTTCGAGCCTCATAACGATAAACTGCGCCGCTTTGTATTCCTTAGGATATGTCTCGCGCACTTCATAGGCGAGAGGCATCGCAATACGAAAACCCTTTTGCGCGCGCTCCACCGCAAATGACAGGTGATCGGCCATGAACAATGTCGCCTTGGTCGACAGATCATAGGGCAGCTCGTTGGCGACGATGTCCATCACCTTGGCCGTGAACATCACGATCTCAGAAGGAAGGTCGCGCATGACGTCCTGCCCTTTGGGGTCGATGTCATAAAACGTATGCTCAATCTTAGAGAGCGGCAGCTCGCGGGGAAATTCTCCCCCAAACCCGACGCCCCTGCCCATGGCGATCACGTCGCGCCCCTGCCCGTCGCGGCAAAGAACGGCATTGTTGTTGAGCTTTTTAATCGCAAGCATTATTGAACCTCCTTTCGGAATTATCAAAAAGAAAAGGCATGACTGCAAATAGCCGAGCTATCGCGGTCATGCCTTACCAGTAACAATCCGTTGTATCGAGGCGCGGGCATGCCTCCCTAGAAGTAACAATCCGCGCAGCAAAGAATGATAGCCCATATCTTCGCGGGGAGCACCGTCCACAGCCGACCAACGGTAGCATATCGTCCGTGAACGGCTTTGGAAGCGTTGAAACGATTGGGAGGCCGTCTCAATCTTGCGGATCAGCCAAGGACACGGGCCATACGTGTCTTGAACTCGGACAGGAAGCGCGGGACATCCACGGTCAGCGCCACAAGCGCACTCTTGTCCGGATCGGACAGGCGGCGCTCATCGCAGATGGTGCGGCCGCGGTACTCGCCCAGCAGATCAACACGCAGGTTGCAGCCGAGCGCACCTACGAGCGTGGGGTCGATCGCCACGGCAACGGCTAGCGGATCGTGCAGCGCGCAACCACCCAGGTAGGGTGCGTTCATCTCGTACGAGCCAATGTAGTGCTCGACCATGCTCGCAAATGCGCAGCCCGCCATGGTGCCCGACCCCGTCCAGCCCGCAATGTCGCGGCGTGTGAGCACCACGCGATGCGTCACGTCCAGACCCACCATGGTGAGCTTACGGCCCGAGCGCAGCACCGCGTCGGCTGCCTCGGGGTCGCTCGCCATGTTGGCCTCGGCGCCCGCGCTCACGTTGCCGGGCACGGTAAGGGCGCCGCCCATCACGACCACGCGGCCGATGGACATCATCGCCGCCGCATCGCGCTCCAGGGCGAGCGCCAGGTTGGAGAGCGGGCCAGTCGCTACGTAGACCAGATCGGGACCATAGGTGCGCGCGGCATCGATCAGATAATCGACCGCAGCGTTGCCGTCGGCCGAGGTCGCCCCCACCGGCTCGTAGGGCGACGCGGGCACGCTCGCGCCGCCGATGCCGTTCTTGCCGTGAATAAGCGCGGTGGACGCCGGCGGCGTATAGGGCTCAGTCGCCTGCAGAGGACGGTCGGCACCCAGGTACACCGGAACCTCGGGGCGACCCAGCAGATCGAGCACCGCCAGGCAATTGTGCGCCGATTGCTCGACGCGCACGTTGCCAAAGCACGTGGTGATGCCCACGAGCTCCACCTCGGGGCTCGCGATGGCATAGGCGAGCGCCATCGCATCGTCCACACCCATATCCAGATCAAGGATCAGCTTCTTGGTTGCCATTGTTCTACTCCGCTTCTCCGTCTACATCCAAACCGTCTAAACCAAACTTGTGCTCGACTTCCGCACGCGTGGGAATTGATTGCTGAGCGCCCAGGCGCGACACCGTCACCGCCGAGGCACGAGCGCCCGCCGCCATGCACTCAAAGAGCGGCAGGCCCTCCAGACGAGCTGCAGCAAGCGCACCGATAAACGTATCGCCCGCGGCCGTCGTATCGACCACCGCGCTCGAAAGCGCCGGCATGCGCAGCGGCTCACCGCCATCGCCGAGCGTAACCGAGCCGGCGCCGCCCAACGTGATGACCGCAGCCCCGGCGCCCTTGTCGAGCAGCGCATTGAGCGCGGCGACGCAACTCGCATCATCCGTGGGCAGAATGCCCGTCAGCACCTGGCACTCGGTCTCGTTGGGGCAGACCAGGTCGACCGCTGGCCACGCTCCTGCCGGCAGGTCGCAGGCGGGCGCCGGGTTAAAGATCGTATAGAACCCCAGCTCGTGAGCGCAAGAGAGCGCCGCGGCCGTTGCCATCAGATCGCATTCGCCCTGGGCGATAAAGACGCCGCCAGCAGCCGGGGCAATCTCGCTGGCATCGCCGTCAAGCTCGTCGGCCACCAAACGCCCCAGTGCGCGGGCAACGTCCTCGCCCGCAAGCGCATGGTTGGCGCCCGGCGACAGCACGATGCGGTTGTCGCTCTCGCAGCGAATGATAGTCGCGGTACCGGTCTCCACGTCATCGCGACGCGCCACAAACTCAACGCCCACGCCGGCATCCTGGAGCCCTGTCACAAGCGCATCGCCAAAGGTATCGCGCCCAACAGCGCCGATCATGCACGTGCGCGCACCCATGCGCGCAGCGGCAACGGCCTGATTGGCTCCCTTACCGCCGGCGTTGGTGATAAAACCGCTGCCATCGACCGTCTCGCCCGCGCGCGGCATGCGCTCGCACGCCACCGAAAGGTCCATGTTCATGCTGCCGAACACCGCAACGATGCTGTGATCCGCCATGGAAACCTCCTCGCCTTCAGGCTTTGCGCCCACCGTCGACCAACGATTGTGCACTCTCGCACCCCCTATAACTTTAGTCCACTTTGATGTGGACGCGCGCTTGAGCTTGCGCCAGCAGCAAGCATTCACAGGGGCAGGCAGCTACAATGAATACGTGCTGATTATTCTCGTCATTGGATGATGTTTTATGGAACAATTCTCGCAATCGGGCTCGCGCGGCCGACGCCGCACGGGCAACGAGCCGGCGCCGCACGAACGCGTGAAGGGCGAGCGCCGTGCCAACGAGCCGCGACGCACCGCGAGCCCCCATCGCGCTTCTGCCAACAACGCGGGCCGCGCCAACACTCCCGCCGCGGAGCAGACGCCTGCTCGCCCCAAGTCCCGCTACATCCCTGCGCTCGACGGCCTGCGCACGCTTGCCGTCGTCGCGGTGGTGCTCTATCACCTCAACCTCACGTGGGCTCAGGGCGGCCTGCTTGGCGTCACGATCTTCTTTGTGCTTTCGGGCTATCTGATCACGCGCTTGCTGCTCAACGAAGTCGCTAAGACCGGCCGCATCGACCTTAAGAGCTTCTGGATTCGCCGCATCCGTCGCCTGGTCCCCGCCGTGGTAACGGTAGTGTTCGTGACCTGCGCGCTGTGCACCATCTTTAACCACGTGATGCTCACCAAGATGCGCCCCGACATCCTGCCGTCGCTGCTGTTCTTCAACAACTGGTGGCAGATTGCCCAAAACGTCTCGTACTTCAATGCTCTGGGCGACCCCTCGCCGCTTACGCACTTTTGGTCGCTCGCCATCGAGGAACAGTTCTACCTGGTTTGGCCCCCGCTGCTGCTCGCTATGGTATCCATGCACATGAGCAAGCCCAACACGCGCCGCGTGGTTCTGGGTCTGGCTGCCGTTTCCGCCATCGCCATGATGGTGCTCTATAACCCTGCCGCCGACCCCAGCCGCGTGTACTACGGCACCGACACCCGCGTCTTCTCGCTGCTGTTGGGTGCCTGGATGGCCTTTGTCCCCGATCGCGACTTGGCACCCGTACGTCTCGCTCATCGCCTGGGGCTCGACCGCCTGGTCGGGGCCGCCAAGCACGGCAAGGACGCCGAGGGCAAGCCTGGCGAGAAGGCCGATGAATCAGCCGAGACCGCCCCGGCACAGCCGAGCGCCCTCGTGCGCTTTTGGTCCTCGCCCGCATCCATCGATGTGTTGGGCGTCGTGGGTCTGGTTGGCCTTGCCGCCATGGTCGCGCTCACCAACGGCTACACCGCGTTCCAGTATCGCGGCGGCACGCTGTTATGCTCCATCCTCACGCTCATGGTCATCGCGGCCTGCGTGCAGCCCCAGGGAATGGTTGCCCGCACGCTGTCCGCCGAGCCGCTCGTGTGGGTTGGCAAGCGCTCGTACAGCATCTACCTGTGGCACTATCCACTGCTGCTGCTCATGAACCCGGTCGCCAACATCAGCGATACGCCCTGGTGGCAGTACATCTTGCAGGTACTTGTGGTGGTCGCCGTGGCAGAGTGCTCCTATCGCTTTATCGAGACGCCGTTTAGGAAGGGCGCCTTTGGACGCACCGTTTCCGAGCTCCGCGAAGGCACCACCACGCCCGCCGGCTGGGTGCGCGCGCATATTCCCGTGTGCGCCGTTTGCGGCGTCGTGCTTGTCGTGGCGCTGGGTGGTCTGGTCTTTGTGCCCGACACATCCGCGCTGAGCGGCGAGGGCGCCGAAATCCTAAACAAGGAAGCCAAAAATGCAAAACCCCAGGACCAGCAGGCGGCCGATGACACCGACAAGGACAACGACGGCTTCCCCGACGGATCCTACGACCTGCTCATGATTGGCGACTCCGTGTCCCTACGCGCCGTCGATTCCTTTGACGGCGTGTTTCCTCACAGCCATATCGATGCCGAAAAGGGCCGCCAGTTTGATGCGGGCCGCGCGACATTTGAGGGCTATATCCAGCAGAACCTTGCCGGCAAGATCGTGGTCTTTGCCCTGGGCACCAACGGTTTGGTAACGGACGCCCAGGTCGACGCGATCATGGCCGACGCCGGCGAGCAGCGTATCGTCGTGTTTGTAAACACGCGTAGCCCGCAGCCGTGGGTCGGGTCCACGAACCAGGCCATCGCCAACGCCGCCACGCGCTACAAGAATGTACGCGTTATCGACTGGTACGGATACAGTGCCAACCGCAACGACCTGTTCGATGGCGATGGCACGCATCTATCGACCACTGGCGTGACTGAGTACCTCAACTTGATCCACGATGCAGTCAAGAAGGACCTGCCCGTGCATCCCGAGGATCACGTCAACGATCCGCAGCCGGCAGCCGTCAAGTCTGCCACCGACGCGCTCGTCAATGCGCTCGCTCTCAAGCCACACAAGCTGGGCACCGACAAGTAACTTGCAGTGCAAACTTCCCACATCCGGAGGGGGTGTCTGCAACGGCAGACACCCCCTCCGGCAGTTAGGGACGTTCCTTATGTGCCGGTACCTAGGGACACTCCTGGCGCAGCCAATGAAGACCTCTACGGATGAATTCCAAGCCGCTCCGCCGTTCCAGACATCGTTTCCGCGCCTCGCGCCTGCCCCAAACAATCAAAACAAGCCCTTTTCGCCGCAACCTCAAAGGTCTGTGGACAAAAAAGGGCAAATATGAGTAGTGTTACCATTTTAGTAACAGGCAAAACCACCCAAAATGACGTCTGAGCGTCTCCTACAACCCCTAAAGCAGCCAACCTGACTGGTTTAAGGCGTATTGGAACCAATTTTAATGAACATACTATAGTTTATGTTCATTATCTTCGTGGATGTAAATGCTATTCACTTAGCAACAGTACTCATATTTGGCATTTTTTGCCCACTGCTATATAACTAACACCCTATAGCAGACGAAAAACAGGCCGCAGCCCATCGCTGCGGCCTGTTCGGAAACAAAAGTGGGCGTTAAGCGCTGTAGCCCATCGCTTGCAGCACAAACATGACGACCGTCAGCACCGTAATCACGGCGATAGTCGCCCAAGTGAGCACGTTCCACACGCGGCCGTTGCGGTTGGCACCCATAATGTGACGGTCAGCGGCGATAACCACCTGGAACACCAGAACCACGGGCAGTAGCACGCCATTGATGACCTGCGAGGTCATCATAATCTGGAACAGATCGACGCCGGGCATAAGCACCAGCACGGCAGAGATACCAATGATGGCCGTAATGATGCCGCGATAGACCGGGGCCTCGTCCCAGCTGCGGTCGGCACCGCGCTCCCAGCCAAATGCCTCGCAGATAGCGCTCGACGTAACGCCCGGCAGCACGCAGGCAGCCAAGAAACTCGCCGCGACCAGGCCCGAGGCAAACAGTACCGTGGACCACTGACCCGCAATAGGCTCCAGCGCGCGCGCGGCATCGGCAGCATCGCTAATCTGAATACCCGCCGGGAACAACACCGTACCGGTCGTGATGATAATAAAACCGGCAATGACATCGGCGGCAAGCGAGCCGCTCACGGTATCGATGCGCTGCAGCACGATATCGTCCTCGCCCGCGTTCTTATCGACCACGTTGTTCTGCGCCAAGAAAATCATCCACGGCGCGATGGTGGTACCGATCGTTGCGACCACGAGCGACACGTAGCTGGGATCATTTTGAATGTTAGGCACGACCAGGTCGACCGCGACCTCACCCCAGTTGGGGCCAGCCATAAACGCGGCGACAATATAAGTCACGAATACGCAGCTCACCAGCAGCAGAATCTTCTCGATGCGCTGGAAACTACCCGACATGGTAAGCATCCACACCAGCAGCGCCACCAACGGCACCGAGATGCTCGCCGGCACGCCAAAGAGAGCAAGGCCGCTGGCGATGCCCGCAAACTCCGAAATGGTCACAGCCGTGTTGGCGATCAACAGCGCCGCCATAGCAAGTACACTCTTGCGCACGCCAAAGCGCTCGCGAATGAGCGATGCCAGGCCCTTGCCCGTGACGCAGCCGCAGCGCGCCGCGGTCTCCTGCGTCACGATGAGCAGCACAGTCATGACGGGAAGCATCCAGAGCATCTTATAGCCATAGCTGGCGCCCGCGCTGGAATACGTTGCAATGCCGCCGGCGTCATTGCCCGAAAGCGCCGCCAGCAGACCGGGACCCATAGCGCCAAAGATGGCCGCGATGGTCAACTTTTGCTTGGTGCCCGACTTTTGCTTGGTATTTTGCACGCGACCACCTAACCAATGACCGACATGGTGAGCAGCACCGCAGCGGCGCAGTACGCTACGCACGAGATCATGACGGCAATAACGTTCATGGCGGTGCCCGACGTGTTGAGGTCATGCTCGTCACGCCAGAACAGTACCATCAGGTAAATCACGGCGCTCATGTTACCAACCAGGCAAATGATGGCAGCGATATTAAAGCACCCGGTAAAGAGTTGCTCCTCAAACATGGGCGCATCGAGGAACGCGGCGGTGCGCACCAGCTGAGCGCACAGGTAGGTCACGAGTGACAGAATCAGGCCCATGCCCGTGCTCTGGAAGAAGAACCCCAGATACGGCTTGGGCTCGTCGTCGTGACCGTCATACTCCAGGAAGTAGTTCTTGACGAACGACACCATGCGCGAGGCCGCCAGCAGCACGAGCGGCATGGCGCACATGGGGAACACCACCAGATGCGCGGAGCCGAGCGCCGTCCCCAGCACGGTCGCCATGATGCACGACGCGATGCCCCATACAACAACCCAGTACTGGCGATGCACGAACCAGCTGAGCACGTTCGTCGAGTCGTCCGACGCGCTATCGCCCGAGCCGACACCGGCGATCTGCAGGTCCTCCTGGTGCTCCTCGGCGATAACGTCCATGGCGTCATCAAAGGTCACGATACCCAGGATATGACGGTTCTCGTCGCAGACAGGGATGGCAACCAGGTCGTACTTGGTCATCTCGTCCGTCACGTCTTCCTGGTCCTCGTCGGGTGACACATAGACCAGGTCGCGATAGGCCAGCTGACCCAGCGTGGCGTCGCGGTCGGCTACAATCAGCGTGCGCAGCGAAAGCACGCCGGTCAGCATGCCGCTCGGATCCTCGGTATAGACGTAATAGACACTCTCAAAGTCCTCGTCGAGTTTGCGAATCGCCTCGATGGCATCACCGACCGTCGCCGTGGCGGGCAGCGAGACAAACTCCGAGGTCATGATGCGGCCGGCGGTGTTGTCCTCATAGCCCAGCAGGTTACGAATCGCCTTCTCCTCCTTGACGCCCATCAGGCGCAGGAGCTTCTCAGCCTTCTCATAATCGAGCTCGTCGATCAGGTCGGCAGCGTCGTCCGGGTCCATCATGGCCAGCATCGACGATGCGTCGGTATCGGACAGGCCCTCGAGCATCTCGGTCATGAGCTCGTCGTCATCGAACTCCGAGATGGCCTCGGCGGCTTGGGCAGTATCGAGCTGCGCAAACACCTGCGCGCGTAGGCGCGGGTCGAGCTGCTCGATAATGTCGGCGATGTCGGCAGGGTGCAGCTCGCCGAGCGTCTTGTGCGACACCGAGAGTTGAATGTTCTTGGTCGAGCGGTCGAGCAGGTCCATGTAGGACCAAGCGATGATGTCCTCACTGAGCGGCTTGCCCAGGTGCTTCATAAAGCCTTCGACGATATGCTCGAGCGCGGGGCTGATGGCGCGTAGCAGACCGCGGGCACCGACCTCGGCGCCCAGCAGGCGCAGCTGATTTTCGCCCGACATGGAAAACTTGATGTCGTTTACGCGCACGACCTTCATGCCCTGCGTGTCGACAATCTGCTTGTTGAGCACGTCGCGGGCAAGCAAGAGTTCGGTCGGCTGCAGGTACGAAAAACGGATTTCGGTGGCCGGCGACTTAAGGTGTACGCCCGTCTCGTCGATACGGTCGACCCATTTGCGCCAGCTGATCATAAACGGCGTCTTGCCGGGGCCGCGGAACGCGAGCGACGTCACGTGTGGAAAAACTTCGCCGGTAGCAATGCCAAAATCGTTCACAACGCCGAGCTTTTCGCCGTCGACGTCCAAGACCGGCAATTTGAGCATCTCACTCAGATAATTCAATGGTGCTCCCCATCATTATTCCTCCGGACGCGGCCGCGCGTGCGGCGTCCGGGGGCTTCTGGATATGTATACGCATGCGCGGGCGGCACGCCGCTCGACGCTTACACCCCGTGCATGCGCAGAAAGCACCTGCATGGGGTCATCGACTGTATGGTCGAGGTTTGGATTTCACCTGTAACCTTTCTCTTGGCCCTCATTAACCGCAGTAACTATAGCATCAGCATCGCCCTGCGGCATCGAATTTATGCGCTGCACATTGCAGGCATACCAAACGCTGACGCATCCGTGACATAGCTGTTGGGGACGTTCTTAAACGACTACCCAATGACTACTCTGTGGTGTCGTCGTCCTCGGCAAGTTGGGGGAACACGGCGTCCTTGGGCATGGCGACCTTCGTCAACGAGGTGAGCTTTTTGCTCAGCGACGTGTCTGTCTTGACCAGGTCGCTGAGCGTCACGATCTTGTAGCCGTCGGCGACAAGGCCGTCGATAATCTGCGGCAGCGCCTCGAGTGTCTGCTCGGCGCATTCGTCTCTATCGGTGAGCAGCACGATATTGCCCGGCGTCACCGAATCGAGCACCGTCGAGACTTGCTCGTCGGCACCGTTGAGCAGCCAGTCGCCCGAGTCAATATTCCACGAGACTACGGCGGAGACCAGGTCCATCGCATCAATCCAGTTTTGCTCGTCAAAGGCAGCGTAGGGAGCACGCAGCAGCATCGTCTTCACGCCGGTCGTCGACTTAATCGCATCGGTGCCTTTCGTGATCTGTTCGCGTACCGCCTCACGGTCCTGACCCTTGAGCGAATCGTCGCTGTAGCTGTTGGATCCGATCTCGCACCCGGCATCGACAATCGCCTTGGCCGTGGCAGGCGAGGCCTCGGCCGCATCACCCGAAAGGAAGAACGTCGCGGTAACGCCCTTTTCCTTGAGCACCTGCAAGATCTGCTTGGTAGCGCCGCTCGGACCCTCGTCAAACGTCAGCGCCACGTACTTTTTGTTGCCCTTGGGCGCCACGCTGGCGCACGCAACAACGCAATCGGTGGCGGGCACAACCTCGCCGCGGTCTTGCGTCTTGCCCGACTGCTCACCAATCCACACCTCGGAGCGGCCCTGGACACCCCATGTCTGCACATACTCGATAGCGCCCGTACCCTCGACCTTGAGCTTGGGCTCGATAACCGTAGCCTGAACCTCGTGCTTCTCGTAGATGTTACGGCCATCCTTGACCGTCACCTTCTCGCCGCCCTCAAGTTCGCGGCTATCCCATTTGCCCTGCTTCACGCGCTTGCCGTCGACCTTCACCGACAGCTTTTCGCCCCCATGGCGCTTGAGCACGCTGTCATCGACGGCCAGCAGGTCGCCTGCGTCGTAGGTGTCAGTCAACTCCTGGTCGTCGATGAGATTCTGCAGCGTAGAGCCCACACGCACCGCGGTCTTCTGGCCGTTGAGCTCCACGTCCACACTGCGGTTGACGTAGCCCACGACGGCAGCGATAAACAGCACGAGCGCGCAACCCACGGCGATGAGTGCGTAGGGCAGGCGAGACGAACGACGGGGCGTACGGCTGTTGCCGATGCGCGCACTGCGGTCGCTAAACCCGCGGCTATGGTTGAGGTACATCGCGCCGGGCTTACGGTGACGCTTGCGCTGACCGCTGGGCAGCTGCCCCAGGTCGCGGCGCGCCGTCGGACGCGCACCCGAACGCCCGTTTAAGTTGGATCCGTTTTGGCGCATGTGCCCTCCCCCATAAACACAGCAAGCCGGAGCAACAGGTCTCCGGCTTGCCTCCCATCATTTGGTACGTCGCTATTTTGTAGCTTTTGACGAGCCTCCGCTCGCCTTTTGGTATTCGTCCTTAAAGGCCTTGAACATGCCGCGCGTCTTGCCGAGCTGCTTGCCCAGTGCGCGACTACCCTTGTCCACGGCAACCGATCCCTTGTCGTCGAGCACCTTGGCGCCCTTTTTGACCTTGTCGCCCACCACGACGCTGGCCTCGGCGGCCTTGGCAGCCGCACCGCCCGAATACCCGAGCGACTTGACCTCGTCCGAAACAATCATCGAGCCGTCCGCATAGCCGCGCAGCATCGTCGGCGGCACCTGCGTGTCACCAACCAAAACACTCGAAGCAGCACCGGCGGTCACATAGAATGCCTGCACGATGCCCGAGCGTGGCTTGAACTCAACGTCCGAGCAATAGCCCACGACGTCGCCCGATTCCGTGCGCACGTCCATACCGACCCAGATGATGCAATCGTCCAGGTTGATGTCGAGACGCTTGGCCGCAGCGGCATCGTAGGTGCCCTTGACGTCGTCAACCGCGATGGCACCCTCGTAGACACCAATGGCGTCGAGCGCTACGAATCGGTCGGGACGCTCGATCATGCCCGCGATATCGGACTGGCGGACCATAAAGCCGACCACGCGCGTACCGCCCGGGGTAAAGACCGGAAAGTGAATCTTTCCGAGCTTTTTAGGGCTGCGCGGCGTGCCGTCCTTTTTGGTGCGCTTGTCCTCGGTAGGCTTGCGATAGATCTTGGCGCCGACAAAATCCCCGGCGCGCATTATGCCTCGGTCGAGGGCTCCGCAGCCTCGGTATCAGCCTCGACGGCGTTCTCGACCACGACGTCGGCGGCAGGCGTCACGTTGCCGCCCGAAATGGCGTCGTTGAGCTGCTCGCGCAGCTGGTCCATGCGCTCGCGGGCCAGGTCGACCTTGGCGCGCAGGTCGTCGGTCTTGGCGTCGACCATCGGGCCAAAGTCATTCACCGCAGCACGGGCCTCCTCGGCGCTGTGCTCGTAGGTGTCGCGCATATTGTCCCAGGCGTCGTTGGCGATATCGGCAGCCATGGCGCGGGTCTCGGCGCCCGAGCGCGGGGCCAGAGCAACGCCGACAATAGCGCCGGCAGCGGCACCAAAAAGTGCGCCGGAGACAAAGCTGAAAGTCTTACCCATGATCATTCCTCTCCTGCGGGCACGTCGGTGCCCACCGTTTGAATGCTGTCCATTATACCCGCAGCGCATCACTTGCCGCTCCGCTCATCTGCGTACGGCAAAGGCGCAGGTACGTGATGGTGATAAACGCGTAGGCCTACTCCTGGGGCATAGCCGGCATGGCAACCGTGGCACCCGGGTCCTCGCCGGCGCCGTCCACGAGCGGCAGGCCGCCCTCATGCGCAGGTCCTGCCGGAACCGTCGCCGCACCGCCAAAGACGGCAGCGGAGGCCTCGTGGTTCTCGGCAACCGCGCCCTCGGTATCAATCGCCACCTGGGGCTCGTCGTCAAAGTTGGGGACGCCCTGGGGCTCGGTGGGAACAGGCTCGGCGGTCGCATCGGCAACGGACTCGGCGTCGACCGGCACATCGCCCTCGTCAGCGCCCTCGTCCTCGGCAGCATCTTCGCCGTTCGCAGCGGCGACGGCCTCGCGAGGATCCTTGCCCTCGGCCTCGGCGCGCATGCCCAACACCAGGTTGCGCAGACCCGCGACCGTGCCTTCCACGTCGGGGGCAGGCTGGTCGGCGTGCAGGTACGCCCAGTCCATCATAAAGGTTGCCGACGACAGCGCACCGATGGCCAGCGCGTCGTCGGGGCACGAAAGCTCAACCTCAAAAACGCGCTCGTCGTGCTCGCTTACGCGCGTGCGGCCGCACGAGATGCTACCGGCAAGACCGGTCTCGTTCATGAGCTCGACCGTCACATGCTCAAGCAGATGGCAAAGCTCGGTCTGGCCCATGCAGTCCTGGAACTCGCAACCGGAATCACCCAGGCACAGGTGCTTGGCAATCGCCGGCACCAGGTAATACACGCGCGCCGTGGCCTCGATATCCTCCGAGGTCATGAGCGGCATGCCGGGGTTCACCAGCACATGCGCGCAGATCTTGTCCTCGCTGACGGTGACCTTAAGGATGTTGAACAGGCCTGCCATAACTCTCCCCTACTCTTCCTTGTCCTACTCGTCGCCGTCGTGTGGATTCGCGGAACCCGCACCCGACGACGTCGGCTCGTCTACCGAAGACTCGGAATCCTTCTTATCGGTTTCGGCCGGAGCGATCACGCGAATGAGCGAGATGCGCTGGCCACGCATCGACTGCACTTTAAACTTGTACCCCGCGACCTCAAACACCTCTCCGATGTCGGGCACCGAGTCACAAAGCTCCAAGATCCAGCCGGCGATGGTCTCATAATCATCGCTTTCCTCGAGCGGCCAACCAAGCTCAATCGCGTCATCGCACGAAAAACGCCCATCAACGAGCCACTCGCGGCGCGAAAGGCGCGTGAGATACTTGTTGTCGGGGTCGAACTCGTCCTCGATCTCGCCGACGATCTCCTCGACGATGTCCTCGATGGTGATGATGCCGGCCGTGCCGCCGTACTCGTCCACGACCACCACGATCTGGTCGTGCGAGGTCTGCATCTCGGACAGCAGCGGCAGGATGTCCTTGGTGTCGGGTACAAAGGTGGCGTCGCGCAAATAGCTGGCGATGGGCTGGCCGCCCTTGCCGTCGAGCGCGGGCTGGATCAGGTCCTTGATGTGCGCGATGCCGGCGACGTTGTCGGGATCCTCGTGATAGACGGGGATGCGGCTAAAGCCGGTCTGGCGCATGGTGGACAGCACGTCGGCGACCGTCTCGTCGTCCTCGCACATGGTGGTGTCCACGCGCGGCACCATGACCTCGCGGGCAACGGTGTCGCCTAGGTCGAAGATCTCGTGGATCATGCGCTTTTCCTCGTCGAGCAGGTCGTCCTGCTCCGAGACCATGTACTTGATCTCTTCTTCCGAGACGTTTTGGCGGTCGTCGGCGCTCTTGATGCGCAGGATGCGGGCCAGGCCATCGGAGCAGGCGCCGGTCAGCCACACGAGCGGGCGAGCAATCTTCTGGAACACGGAAAGCGGGCCCACGACCTGCTTGGACACGCCCTCGGCATTGGCCAGGCCGATGCGCTTGGGGACGAGCTCGCCGATCACGATGGACACGAAGGCGACCGCGACGGTAATGATGACCGGCGCCAGGCCGCGCGCGATGGCGGAGAGCGGCGCGATGCCAAAGCTCATGAGCCACGTGGCGAGCGGGTCGGACAGACTCGTCGAGGCGACGGCGGACGAGGCGAAGCCCACGAGCGTAATGGCAACCTGGATGGTGGCGAGCAGCTGGTCGGAGTCGGCAGCCAGCTTAATGGCACGCTCGGCGCGCTTGTCGCCTTCCTCTGCCTCGTGTTCCAGCACGGCGCGCTTGGCCGTGGTGAGCGCCATCTCGGACATAGAGAAGTAGCCGTTGATGAGGGTCAAAACGAGGGTGGTGATAAGGGAGATGGTTATGTCCATCGGGAGTTTCTCGAACCTCCAAGATTCGGGACGTCGGATTAAAACGTTGACGGCGGATACGGCAATTACACCGGCGCCCAAACAAGGACGCGGGCGCGCAGGCGTGGTCGCTAGATTACGAAGAGGATCACCGCCATGAACTGGAAGATACTGCCGGCGAGCACCCACAGGTGGAACACGCTGTGCAGGTAGCGCACGTTTTTGGCGATATAGAACGGCACGCCCGCGGTGTAGCACACGCCGCCGACGGCGAGCAGGGCAAGTGCCACGGGGTTGAGCAGCGCCACAAGTTCGGGCAGCTTAAAGACAACGAGCCAGCCCATCAGCAGGTAGACCAGGCCGCTTACCCAGTGCGGTTGACGCTCGCGTAGGAAGCACTCGAGGGCGATGCCGATAATGGCGATGGCCCATACGGCAAAGAACAGCGCAGGGCCGCCGTCGTTTGCGAGCGTGATAAGGCAAAACGGCGTATAGCTGCCCGCAATGAGCAGGTAGATGCAGCTGTGGTCGATGATGCGAAACACGCGCTTGGCGCGCGCGGGCTGAATCGCGTGGTAGAGCGTGGAGGCTAGGTATTCGAGAATAATGCTGACACCATAGACAATCGCCGCGGCCATGTGGGCCGGGCCTCCGCCGCGCAGGGCAGCGAATACGATCAGGAGCACCAGGCCCGCGATACCCAGCAGGCAGCCGACACCATGGGTGACGGAGTTCATGATCTCCTCGCCCACCGTGTAGTGTGGAACGGCCGCGGTCTTGGGTCGCGGCTTAGAACTGTCGCTCGAATCGGACATGCCGGTTACATCCTCCAACGTAAAGAGTTCTCAACACTATATCAAAGCGTCTAGGTACGTGCGAAATTTGCACCATACGTGACCCTTTGTTTACCCATTCTTTGCCTGTTGACGCATCAACGGCGAACGTCCATAATGCGCTTGCATTAAATGTTGATGTATTAACATCTTATAGGAAAGCTTCTTATGTCTCAAAACGCACGTTCCCATCGAAAGCTCAAGATAGCCGGCGTCGTTGCGCTGGTGGCTGTCGTTGCGCTGCTCGGATTTGCCGGCAACTTTCTGTTTGACTTCGCGCTGAATCCCCGCGCGCCATACACCATGAAGATGATGCAGGATAGCAAGAACGACAAAAAAGGTGAGCAGCCGGATGCCGAGGACACCGAGGCGCGGGCATGGTTTAAAGGGAACCGCGAGAGCAGCAGCCTCACCGCAGATGACGGAACCGAGCTTGCCGCTTGGTATTTTGCCGCCTCGGAGAACACCCACGATTACGCCGTCTGCCTGCATGGATATACCAACGAGCCCGTCGGCATGGCCCGATACGTCAAGCGATTCCACGACCGCGGCATGAACGTACTCGCACCCGCCGCCCGCGCCCACGAGCGCTCCGGCGGCGACTATATCGGCATGGGCTGGCCCGAGCGCCTCGACATCGTCGCATGGATCGAGCGAATCGTTCAGGCTGACCCCGAGGCGCGCATCCTGGTCTTTGGCGAGTCGATGGGTGCGGCAACCGCCATGAACGTCGCGGGGGAATCTCTGCCCGCAAACGTGAAATGCATTATCGAGGACTGCGGTTATACGAGTGTTTGGGACGAGTTTTCTCTGCAGCTCAAGGACGTGTTCGGCCTGCCCAGCTTTCCCTTGCTCGATGTAGCAAACTTAGTGTGCAACGTGCGCGCAGGCTACGACTTTCATAAGGCGAGCAGTGTGGAGCAACTCAAACACGCGACAGTTCCCATGCTGTTTATCCACGGCGACCAGGACACCTTTGTACCGTACAGCATGCTCGACCAAAACTACGACACGTGCGCCAGCAAGGTCAAGCAAAAGCTCACTATCCATGGCGCCACCCACGCCAAGAGTGCGCAAGTTGACCCCGAGCTCTACTGGAACACAGTCGACAACTTCCTCGACGAGTATTTTTAGGAAATAGTACGGTTTACTGGTCTATCTGACCCCCTAGCACTTCCGAAAAACCGCCCGTGGGCACTGTGCTCGCGGGCGGCTTTTACTAACGTTGCGCTACAAAAGCGCTTGATATGTCCAATAGCTAGGCGCTATTTGACCTCGATGAGCTCGTACTTGCTCGTGCCCAGGCCGATCTTCTCGGCGTGCGCGATGCACGCGCGCCAGTCGGTGTCGGGATGCGTGATGCAGAAGGGGTCCTTGGCCTGCTCGCCCTCCAGATGCTCATGGTTGTGCTCCATCTTGGCCGCGCTATCGGTGAGTTCGGTGTTGGGCAGCGGCTCGGATGCCATGACGGCATCGGCGCAGGCCTGGTCGATGGCGACCGGGTCGAAGCTCGCGAACATGCCGATGTCGTTGACGATGGGCGTGTCGTTCTCGGGGTGGCAGTCGCAGTTGGGGCTGATATCCATAGCCAGCGAGATGTGGAAGCTGGGGCGATCCTGGACAATGGCCTTCGTATACTCGGCGATCTTGTAGTTGAGTACGTCGGCCGCGGCATCATAGTCGGGCTTGATACAGTCCTGGTTGCACGCCGCAATGCAGCGTCCGCAGCCCACGCAGCGATCGTGGTCGATGGCAGCCACGTGAACCGTGCGGGTGCTGCCGTTGGCAAGCTCGCGCTCACGCGTACCGTCAAACGTGATGGCGTTGTGCGCACAGATCTTTTCGCAGGCACGGCAACCTACGCAGTTGGTGGTATCGACGCTCGGCTTGCCAGCGGCGTGTTGCTCCATCTTGCCGGCACGGCTACCGCCGCCCATACCCAGGTTCTTCATGGCGCCGCCAAAGCCGGCCTGCTCATGGCCCTTAAAGTGGGTGAGGCTAATCACGATGTCGGCATCCATGAGTGCCTGGCCGATCTTTGCCTCGCGCACGTACTCGCCGCCCTCGACCGGGACGAGCGCCTCGTCGGTACCCTTGAGGCCGTCGGCGATGATGATCTGGCAACCCGTGGCATACGGGGTAAAGCCGTTCTGGTAGGCGGTGTCGATGTGCTCGAGCGCGTTTTTGCGGCTACCCACATAGAGCGTGTTGCAGTCGGTGAGGAAGGGCTTGCCGCCCAGCTCCTTCACGACGTCCGCGACAGCGCGGGCGTAGTTGGGGCGCAAAAAGCTCAGGTTGCCCAACTCGCCAAAGTGAATCTTGATGGCGACGAACTTGTTCTCAAAGTCGATCTGCTCGATACCGGCGCGACGGATGAGGCGCTTGAGTTTGTCGAGCTGGCTCTCGCGAGCATGCGTGCGCAGGTTGGTGAAGTACACCTTAGCGGGTGCTGCGGGTGCAGTTACGGTCATAGATATATCCCCTCGGTCTATATGGCGTTACAGACATAGAGGATGGTACCAGTTAAAGCAGAGTTAAAGTCAAGTACGGTACCTAGTCATTGGGGACAGACTTAAATGACTGAAACCACTCATTGGGGACGGACTTAAATGAGTGCCTCGCCACCTGGCAGCTAGGGACGCGCCGTCACGTTTGTGGCGGCGCGCCTTGGTTTGGCGGCGCGTTCTGGCGTGGCCACAATCTGGTTTGATGGCGCGCCCTGGTTTGGCGGCGTTGACGGCGTGCCCTGGCGTGACGGAGCGTCCTGGCGCGGACCGCTAGCCCTTTCGCGCGACCAGATGCGCGCGGAATCCCTTCTGTGCCTCGAGCTTGAGCGGGGTGAGCCCGGATTCCTTGACGAGCGCGCGTAGCTCGGACAGCTTGAGGATGCGCACGTCGCCATGGCCCAAGAGGCGTGCCAGCGGTAGCTCGATGTTGTTCATGAGCCAGACCGCGACATCGTTCGAGGTATAGTCGCGAAGGACCAGTCGCCCGCCGGGACGAAGGACGCGTGCCACCTCGGCGAAAAACCTCTCCGGATGCGGGTAGTGGTGGAAGCTGTTAGAGCAGAGCACGGCGTCGAAGCTCCGGGGCTTGAAGGGCAGTGCCTCCGCGTCTCCGACGACAAAGCTGACGTTATCGAGCTGCTTTGCCCGGGCGACGTCGATCATCCCGGGTGTGAGGTCGAGTCCAGTCAAGTGCTTGCTGGGGTACCGGGCGTGGAGCAGTTCTAGGACGGCTCCGGTTCCACAGCCCACGTCGAGCGCGTCCTCGAACGGTTCGAGCTCAAGCTCCTCGAGCATTTGCGGATAGTCGTCCTTGCACATCTCGTAAATGCCGGCATGGCCGGATTCGTAGACCTTTGCCGCCTCGGTGAACTCCTTGATGGAGAGCTGCTTGAGCTCCTCTGCCGATCTTGCCATGGGTCTCCTTCTGTTCGGGGAAGTCTGACGTTGCACGCGTTTGCCCACGTCGGGCCTGGCGGGCAAATAACGCGGGGCACCCTTCCTTCGGTTCGTGCCCCCGCGTGTGGGCGGTTCTCTATTCCTGGACCTTCAGCGCCTCGGAGAGGCTCACGCGCTTGACGGAGCGCGTGTGCAGCAGCGCCACGACCAGGTAGGTCGCAAAGCCAATGCCGACACATGCCGCCATGGACCAGGCGGGCACGTAGATCTCGATATTGCCGTTATAGGCGAGCAGCATCGAGCGGAAGATGGCCGTGAGCGAGCCAATAATGACCGGCAGGCTCAGCACGAGCGACGCCGCCACGCACAGCGTGATCGAGCGGATGTACAGATGCGAGATCTCGCTATCGCGATAGCCAAAGACTTTCATGTAGCTGATCGAACGGGCGCTGTGGTCGATCACCGCCTTGGTCAGCAGGTACATAAACAGCAGGAAGATAAACACCGCGAGCCCGATCATCATTCCGATCATTTTGCTCATCATGCCGATGAACTGGTCGCCCACGGCCCGCATGTCGTCGGGCGTGGTGTCGCCGGCAAAGTAACGAGCATCGAGGTCGAGCTTCTCGTCGCTCACATAGCCGTTAAAGTAGGCGGCGTCGTTGCCGAACAGCTCGTTAAAGTCGTCGATACTCATATAGATATTCATGTCCGACTTGGAGCCCCAGGCACAGTCCTTGCCCGCGTACTCAAGGGAATAATGCTCCCCCTCGTACTTGTCGATGAGCGTGACCTTCTGGCCCTCGCTCCAGCCAAACTTGTCGAGCAGGCCGCCGCCAAAGACGACGCGCCCATCGCCAACGTTGAGGTCTTTCCAATAGCGCGAATCGGGCGAGATGCCGTAGACGGAAATCGTCTCCTCGCCATTACCATCGCCGCGGTCGTATTGCAGCTGGTAAACGGCATATTTCTCGGTCTGCGCAATCTTGTCTGCACCGTTATCGGTCGTGTTAACCGGGTGAATGTCGTCGTTGTCAGTGTCGATCTTAGAGGCCTTGTCGATCAGGTCGATAGCCTCGTCGCGGTCGCAGCCGAGGGCATCGGCAAGGTCATCGAGGCGCGCATAAAGCGCATCCTTCTTGTCCTGGACCTTGGCAAGCGCATCCTGCGCCGCGGCCAGGCTCTCGGCAGACGGAGCGCTGGTCGCGGCATCGGCTGCTGCCTGCGCTGCATCGGCCGCGTCGTCAAGCTCGTCATCGGCATCCTGAGCGGCAGAAAGCAGTGCGCCGTCAACCGACTGCAAACGCTCGAGTGCCGACCACTGCTCGCGCTCCTCGGCGGTGCCCTCGAGTTCCAGCGGGGCCTTGAGCGTGTACTGGTGCTCGGCGACCAGGCTTGTCTCGAGGTTGTCCGCATAGTGCGTCATCGTGGGCAGAATCGCCAGGCCAAAGAGCAGTAGCAGCGAGGCAAACGCAATGCCCACGAAAAGCGTGGCGAAGTTGCCCAGATTGCGCAGGAAGATGCGCAGGCGGAAGCGCGAGACAAAGCCCATGCGCTCCGGCAGCTGCAGGCCGCGCTTGGTGCCCGACTTGCCGCCCGCCTCGTGACGGAGGAACTGCAACGGCGTCTTGCCCATCTTGCGAAGCAGGCCCACCAGCGTGATGAGAATGAGCGCGGCGGCGGGAACCACGGCGCACTTCACAAAGATCTCCCAGCTCCAGTACACCTGGAAGGGCGGCAGGCTGTACGAACCGTAATAGAGACTGCGCATGGGCTCGGTAAAGAACACAACGCCGAGCGCAGTGCCCAAAAGCGCCGCGACCACGCCCACGATAGCGGGAAGCGCAAGGTAGTGCAGCACGATCTCGCGTCGACGATAGCCGCTGGCGAGCAGCGTGCCGATGATGGCGCTCTCCTCCTCGATGGTGGCGTCGGTAAGGACCACAAAGACGAACGCCATGATCACGATGATGATGTCGAGCAGCGTCATCCACATCATAGAGTCGCCGTCCACGTCATCGCGCGCATAGCCAATGCCCTGATTGGAATCGGAGTCGATCAGATCGTCCACGCGCGCATCGGCGTCGGTCAGCGCCTCGACCATATCTTGCTCGGCGTCAATGCGGTCCGCGGTGGGGAGGTCGCGATCGGTAAAGGTGAAGGAGTAGGTGTAGGCGGGTGCGCCGCCGGCATCCTCGAGCGCGGCAAAGCCGGCATCGGTGACCTCGGCCACGCCGTACGTGATGGTGTTCACCGTAAAGTCCGAATTGTTGAGGAACAATGCCTGGCTATCGGGCTGGGTCATGATGCCGCAGATGGTGTAGGCGCGACCCTCAAGCTCGACCTTATCGCCCATGGACAGGTTATTATTGGTGGCAAAGACACGGTCGATGGCCACCTCGTCGTCCGCCTTGGGTTCCTTGCCCTCACAGTAGGACGCAATGTCCACCTTAGCACGGTGCGCATAGGTGCGCAGCGTGCGCTTGGTGCCGTCGTCGCCGGACGCCTTTTTGATGATGGCGTCGATGGAGAAATTCTTGTAGAGCGTGACGCCGCCGACGTCACTGGCGGCATCCTCGGTGGCCCTGAGTTGATCGTCGGTAGCCTCGAAGGAGGTGGTCACGCGGCCGTCCTCAATCGTGTACTCGTCGCGCATATCGTCGATGAGGCAGCCGATGGAATGTGCCGCGAGCAAAAAGCCCGAGGTGAGAGCGATGCTTCCGCACATAAGCAAAAAGATGCCCAGGTACTTGCCGATATTGCGGCGCAGCTCGCGCGGGAGACGTTTTGCGAGAGGCGTCATGGCGCCGCCTACCAATCGAGCTCGGCGGCCGCGACGGGCGACTCGTTGAGCTCATCCTCGACGATGCGTCCGTCGCGCAGGCGCAGCACGCGGTTGGCCATGCGGGCGATGGCGGCGTTGTGCGTGACGATGATGATGGTGCAGCCGTAGGTGCGGTTGACATCCTCCATGAGCTGCAAGATTTCCTTGGACGTCTTATAGTCGAGCGCACCGGTGGGCTCGTCGCACAGCAGCAGGCCCGGGTTTTTGACGAGCGCACGGCCGATGGCGCAGCGCTGCTGCTGGCCGCCCGAAACCTGGCGCGGGAACTTGTTGCGGTGCTCGTAGAGACCCAGCGAACGCAGCAGGTCGTCGATGTTGAGCGGCTTTTTGGACAGGTGTGCCGTGACCTCGATGTTTTCCTTGATGGTGAGATCGGGCACCAGGTTGTAGAACTGGAAGACAAAGCCCAGCTCACGGCGGCGATACTCGCCCAGGTCGGTAGGTTTGAGCACCGTGAGGTCGCAGCCGTCCACCAAAATAGAGCCAGCGTCGGCATCCTCCAGGCCGCCGATCAGGTTAAGAAACGTCGACTTGCCCGAGCCCGAGGGCCCCAGCATGACGCAGATCTCGCCTCGGTTGATGGACGTGTCGATGCCATCGAGTACCGTCAGGCGCGCATCACCGTCGCCGTAGTGCTTTTTGAGATCCTTAACCTGGACGTAGGCTTCCTGCGTTGCCATGGTATCCCCCATTGTTAGCCTAGTACTACTTTATGAACGTAATAGTAAACCTTGGCGAACTATTTTGGGGCGAGAGTGGGGATTTGTTTCAGACTAGTCATTGGGGACGTTCTTAAATGACCAGTCACAAGGGACGCTCTTTCGCCACCCGGCAGTTGGGGACGCTCCTTATCTGCCCCCTACTTTTGGTCGTTTAAGTCTGTCCCCAATGAGTAGGTGTCTAGGCGTGGGATTTGTTGTGGGCGAGGGCTAGGCCTACGGCGGCGATGGCCGCGGCAAAGAGCACTGTGACGCCCAGATCGCAAGCGATGTCGCCCAGCACGGTGGACGTCAGGTCCGCGGCGAGCGCCTTGCCAATCGCGTCGTTCACCCAATACGTCGGCACAAAATGCGCCGCGGTCTGCACGGCTGGGCCCATCAGCGACAGCGGCATCCAGGCGCCGCCCAAAAACGTCATGAGCATGCCGAGCAGGTTGCCCACACCGTTGAGCAGCTCCTCACGCGCACCCAGGCTCGAAAGGGCAAAGCCAACGGCCAGAGGCGTGCACGCCAGGGCAAACGTCGCTGCCAGCGCCAGGCACACACGGCCCACGCCGACCTCGGCGACCGCACCGGCAAAGCCCACGACACCCATCATGCTCGACACAAACCAGATGCAGACGGTGAGCACTGCGGCAGCCGCGAACACGGCAAGCGAGCGCTGGCGCTCGGAGACCGGGCCGGCATCCATGCGACGCACGCGCTCGGGCTCGTTCATGCCCGAGAACACCAGTCCCACCGACACAATCACCGACGAGATAATCGCGTACGCGCCAAAGTTAAAGTATGACTCGAGCGTGGCGGCGGCAGTCGAGTCGACTTTGACCTGCTCAATCTGGACCTCGGCGCGCTTTGCAGCGGCATGCTCGGCGGCCTTGGCAACGTCGCCGTTAGAAGCAGCGGGCTCAAGCGCCGCCGCAGCGCCCGCGAGCGAGATCCAGCGCGAGGCCTCGGCAGACGAAAGCGCCGCCGCCATGGTGCCGGAACCGTAGGTCACGTCGAGCTTGGGCAGGGCCTCCCCCGCGCGGGCAGCCGCAACGAGGTCGTCCTCAAACTCCTCCGGGATAAAGAACACGCAGTCGGCGCTGCCCTTGGCGCTGTTGCTCTTGGAGAGCGCGTCCGCAAGGTCGTACGTATCGTCGCCGATGCCCGTGACCAGCTCAAAACGCGAACCCAGATGCTTGGTAAGCGCACGCGAAAGGTCGCTGTCGTCGCGGTCGACCACGATCACGTTGGCATCGTAGGGCTTGTACTCGGTGAGCTGCGACGAGTTCCAGCTCACCGATGCCGCGATGAATACGCCCATGAGCGAGATGAACACCGTATAGATGAGCAGGTAGAACGGGTGCGCCAGCGCCATGCGAAGCGCGGTCTTAAAGGTGCTCATGGCGACTCCTTCCAAAGATCAGCGTAGCGGCGGCGACAAACACCAGGGCCATCAGGACGAGCGCGCCCGCGCGAACAGCGAAGGGCCCCAGGTCCTCAAAGAAATACAGGCGATTGAACATGTCGCAGATGAGCTTGACGGGGTTGAACCAGCACTCGGCCGGGCAGGCGCGGGCGACGTCGTCGGCAAGCGCCATCGCCGGCTCGCCGTAGAGGCCGGCGAACAGGGCGCACGTGGTAGCAAAGCCCGTGAGGATGCCGGACTTGGACGCCTTGCCGCCCTTAACGGGAAGTGTGCCCACAAAGAGTCCCAGGCCCGTGGCGGCAAGCGCGGAAGCGGCGCCGCCCACCAGACACAGCCCCTCGCGCCCGCCAAAGTCGACGCCCACGACCAGGCGCACGTAGCCGATTGCGATCGCCATCGAGGCGAAGGAAACCAGCCACGAGCCGACAAAGATGCCGGCCAGCGACGCCGTCTTGGAAAGGCTGCCCACGCAGCGACGCGCGCCAAGGCCCGACAGATTGGGCTGCAGATCGACGACGCTCAAGGCGGCAAACTCGGCAGACATCATCGCGACCAGGCCAAAGAGCGCGTAATAGTAGATGACCGTGCCATCGGGTGTGGTGCGTGTCAGGCTTACGCGGCGGGTACTGCCCTCGAGCGACAGGGCGCGCGCAACCGCCTCCGGGTCGGCGAGCGTCGCCGGGTTGTCCTGGGCAATCTGGGACATGAGCTCGGCATTTTGTGTATACGAGCTTGCCACCGTCTCCAAAATGCTGCGGTCGGTGAGCACCGACGACGCACGCGAGCTGTCGTAGCTCGACAGCAACGTGAGCTTGGGTGCGCCCGCGTCGTCGACCGTATAGATGCCCGCGACCTCGCCGGCCTTAAGCGCACGGTTCGCATCGGCTGCGTCGTCGCACTCGTGAATCTCGAGCAGCTGATCGTCGCTCTCCTTGGCAAGCGACGTCGCCACGTCCTTAAAGGTCGAGGCGTCCCAGGCCTCGTCCGCTATGACGGCAACCGGCACCGGGTCGACCGTGCCGTCGGAGCTCAGATTCGCAAACATAAACATGAACATCGTGGAAAGCGCGATGGGAAAGAGAGCGCCCCAGACCCACGTACTCGGTCGGCGCAGCAGCGTCTTGACCGTAATGATAATGGTGTTGAACATGGCTGCCCCCTAGTCGCGCAGCTCGCGGCCGGTGATCTCGAGGAACACGTCGTTGAGGGTCGGCGGCTCGGAGTAGATGCGGCCGAGCGGTACATCGTACGAGCGCAGCGCGTCGAGGATGTCGGTCAGGTTATGCGGGCTCGCTTCGCACGAAAACGTGAGCCGGCCCGCCGTCGCCGCCAGGTCCAGGACATGCGGCAGACTCGCGACGACAGCGAGTGCCGCACTCGGCACCTCACCGACCTCGATTACGATCTTCTCGCCCATCTGGATCATGCGCTTGAGCTCGTCGTTGGTGCCCTGCGCCAGCACGCGCCCGCCATCCATGATCATGATACGACTGCAAATCTGCTCGACTTCCTCCATGTAATGGCTGGTATACACCACCGTGGCGCCCTCGTCGCGCAGACGGCAGATGCCCTCCAGGATGGCGTTACGGCTCTGCGGATCGACCGCCACCGTGGGCTCGTCAAAAAAGATGAGCTCGGGCTTGTGCGCGATACCGCAGGCAATGTTGAGGCGACGCGCCAGGCCGCCCGAAAGCTTGCCGGGGCGGAACTTGGTAAAGTCGCCCAGACCGACAAAGTCGATTGCCTCGTCCACCAGCGCGCGGCGGCGTTTGCGGTCGCCTACGTAGAGGCTGCAGAAATAGTCGATGTTCTCGCGCACCGTGAGTTCGTCAAACACCGCCACCTGCTGCGGCACCACGCCAATGCGGCGCTTAAGGTCGTAGCGGGCGGGCGTCATGGGCTCGCCAAACAGCTCGATGGTGCCCTTGTCGTAGGCAAGCAGCTGCAGGATGCAGTTGATGGACGTGGTCTTGCCCGAGCCGTTGGGACCGAGCAGGCCAAAGATCTCGCCGGGGGCGATGTTCAGGTTAAAGTGGTCGAGCGCGATAAGATCGTCGTAGCGCTTGACGAGGTTTTCGACATGGACGATGTCTGTCATGAGGCGGCCCTTCTGTTGCTTGCGGCCCGGTACGATTGCATCATCGCAGGAGCCGCCGGCGCGCACCAGTGAGCTTTGTCACGAGTGCGGCGGGGGTGGGCGGGAGGAATGTCACGGTTGCGGCACCTGAGCAATCGTCGCACGCGCCATCGCGTACAATACTCGTATGAACAGGCTATTCGACAAATCGATCGTTCTGGCGTGCTGTATTGCGGCCGCCATGGGCCTTGCCGTGGACGCTCACCTGGTCGCGGCGTTTTGCCTTGGCGTTATTGCCACCTCGCTGGCCGAGGTCGCACAGGGGGAACGCACGCGCCGTGCAAGCGAGGCCGCGAGCTACGCTTACATCATCGCGGCCGTCTTCGTGCCGCCGTTTGTGCCGTTCGCACCCCTTGCCTTCTATGACATCGCGCGGCGCGTGCGCCGTGAGCACGCCTGGGTCGCGCTGGGCATTGGCTCCGTCTTTGCCTTTGCGCTCGTCGCGGACCTTCGCACCGATGCGCTTACCGCCCGAACGCTCCTGCTAGCCGCCATCCTTTCGGTGGCCGCCACCTTGCTATCGCTACGCACCGCCCAGCTGGAGCGCGAGCAGCTGCGCATGCGCCGTACCCGCGACGAGCTGCAGGAACGAGCCCTCGCGCTCGAGGCGCGCAACCGCGATCTTGCCGACCGCCAGGACTACGAAGTCGAGCTCGCGACGCTCGCCGAACGCGCCCGCATCGCGCGCGAGATCCACGATAACGTCGGGCACCAGCTCACGCGCGCTTCGCTACAGACCGAGGCCCTGCGCGTGGTCCACGCCGACGATCCCGGCGTCGCCGCCGATTTCGCCGACGTCAAACGCACGGTTGACGAGGCGCTCCAGCTCGTACGCGCCAGCGTCCATGCGCTCAACGACAACGCCGTCGACCTTTCCGTGCAGCTCGAACGCATTGTTGAAGGCACGCGCTCGGACGGCGGCCCGCAGATTGAGCTTGAAGTTATGGCCGAGCACGCGCCCGCAAATGTCGCCAACTGCTTTGCGGCGGTCCTGCGCGAGGCGCTCTCCAACACCATGCGCCATGCTTGCGCCCACGCTGTCACCGTACGGTGCATGGAACATCCGTCGTTTTACCAGCTCATTGTTACCGACGATGGTATTGGCGAGGTTCGGGCGAGTACCCGCAACGCCACAGAAGGCATGGGGCTCGGCTCCATGCATGAGCGCGTCGAGGCGCTTGACGGCACCTTCACCGCCGGCCCGCGCGCCGGCGCCGGCGGCTGGCGTGTGTTTGCCACCGTTCCCAAACGGCAAGGAGATGAGAGTCGATGAGGCTCATAGTTGTCGACGACGACCGCTTGGTGGTCGATTCGCTCAAGATTATCCTGGGCGCCCAGCCGCAGATCGAGGTGGTGGGCACCGGCGCCAACGGCGACGACGCGGTCGCGCTCCACGCCGAGCACGCGCCCGACATCGCGCTGCTCGACATTCAGATGCCGGGACGCGACGGCCTATCGGCGGCGCGCGAGATCCTCGAGCGCGATCCTGCAGCACGCGTGGTGTTTCTGACGACATTTTCGGATGACGAGTACATTGTGTCGGCGCTCAAGCTGGGCGCCCGCGGCTACCTGATCAAGACCGATGTCGCCGCCATTCCGCCAGCACTGGCGCAGGTCATGGACGGTAAACGCGTGCTCGAGGGCAAGGCGATCGAGGACATCGATTTTGACGGAACGGGCATCGAGGCGGGCACGCCCCGCCGGCCCGCGGCCTTTGCCGGCCTGACCGACCGCGAATTCGAAGTCGCCGAGCTCATCGCCCGCGGCCTCGACAACAAGGAGATTGCCGCCACGGCTTATATGGGAGAAGGCGCGGTGCGCAACCACATCAGCTCGATTCTGGCCAAAATGGGCCTGCGCAACCGCACCCAAATCGCCATCGCCTACCTGCGAGGGTAATTACCCAACGGCCGACCGCTCCGGCATAGCAAAATGGCTGTTATCGATTTAATGCCATTTCAAAACCATGCCGGTTTACTACGATGAATCGTCCACCTTCGAC
Source organism: uncultured Collinsella sp. (assembly GCA_900542965.1). GTDB lineage: Bacteria > Actinomycetota > Coriobacteriia > Coriobacteriales > Coriobacteriaceae > Collinsella. The sequence goes on along the minus strand of UQPY01000007.1, from coordinate 1,651 downwards.
CACGGCAAATTGCGCGCTTGCAAAAGCGCAGGTAGAACGCTTGCAATATTTAGAAAAATGCAGTCATGGTCGGGAATGTCGAATTCATCGTAGTAAACCGACATAGTTTTGTTCGGGCGGCCCTGCACGAGTGCCTCCGCCAGCCTCGTGGGACCAAAATGATCCGTTTTCCTCCGTCCCCGGGGGATCATTTGGCAGCGCTCGCCACGAAACCGGCCCATCTACTACGTTTGACTCGATACCCCTGACCATACCTTCGTTTTGAACAAAACCGCAGGCGTTCTACCTGCGGTTTTGTTTTCGCGCTTTTCGGCATGGTTGGGGGTAAGGGGCTAAACGTAGTAGATGGGCCGGTTTCGTGGCAGGCCCTTCTCGCCTACGCACAAAAGCGCCGCCACGGAGGAGGGAGATGCCTCCGTGGCGGCTGGGGGTAGGAGTAGGTCGGGATTTAGCCCTGCCGGCCGCCCGGGGCCTTTTGGCCCCGGGCGCTGCCAGCGTGCCTAGCGCTTACGGATACCCCAGACCAGGGCACCGACGCCGGCCATGGCAATGACGAATGCCATGAGCAATGCGGCAGCCTGCTGGTCGCCTGTGGTGGGCAGGAAACCCTTGACCGTCTTGACGATGTTCGTCACGGTCTTAGGCGTGCCGGGATCGGGCGTCAGCACGGGCGTCTCGGGCTTCTTGTACGTGTTGTTGAACACGATACCCTCGACGCTCTTGTCGCCCTTGGTAAAGGCGACGTTCGCCTTGAGGTTGCCCTCGCCGTCATCGACCACGTTGACGGTCACGGTAAAGACGGACTTGTCGTAGGTCATACCGACCTCGTCGCCCTTGACCTCGCTGATGGTGTAGGCGTGCGTACCGGGCTCGTCGTACTCAAACTTGTCAAAGTTGATCTTGCCGTCGGCATCGTTGGTAACCGTAGACTCGATGTCCTCGCCAACGAGCTTAAAGCTAAACTCGTCCTTCTTGAGCTCGCGTCCCTCGAGCACCTTGACCGCGCCGATGGAAACCTGCGTAGGCATGGCGTGATACTTGTTGGTAAAGCCAGCCGACTCGGTGGTTCCCTCGAGCTTGTGCGTCGCGGTCAGCGTGCCGTCGCCGTTGTCGGAGACGGTGGTCACGACGGTGTAGGTCGTGCCGTCATAGGTGACGCCCTTGTACAGGCCGAGCGCGTTGGGGCAAGCCTCGCGCAGCGTGTACGTGTGCGTGCCGGGTGCCTCGTAGCGAATCGGGCTCAGCGTCACGGTGCCGTTAGCGTCGTTGGTGCCGTTAGCGACAACCGCGTCGTCCTCGAGCAGCTCAAACGTGAACTCGCCTGCTGCAAGGTCGCGTCCAGTCAGGCGCTTGACTGTCTTGACCTGATCGGTCACGGACGAATCGGTAGGTGCCACGCCGTAGGTGTTGGTAAACGTGAAGGCAGCACCGTCGTCGCCTTCGCGCTTGACGCTCAGATGCCCGGCACCGTCGTCAGACACGGTGTAGGAAACTTTGCGCGTGGCGTTGGTGTCATTGGTCACGCCAGGGGCACTACCGAACTCGGTCACCGTGTAAGTAAAGGTGTGCGAGCGCGGAGCAGTGGGGGCTGCGGGCTCGGGCCTGTCTCTTATACACATCTCCGAGCCCACGAGACGCGTAGTAATCTCGT
>UQPY01000006.1 GCA_900542965.1 uncultured Collinsella sp. | reverse complement strand
TTGCCGCGTGTGAGGTCGTGTTCCATGGGCGGGGCTTTCTGGCTGGGTTCGTTTACGTACCAGTGTAGTGAAAACCCTACAACGATTGTAGAGTCAAGGTTTGTGTTGGCAGTGGGGCGAAAATAGTCACGCTCCAAGCACGATGCTTTGATCTCTCCGTGTTCCTCACCTCGCCTCAAACCATCACAACATTCGACGTTTTTTGCCAAAAACGGGAAAAGCATCGAATGTTGTGATGGTTTTTCTGCCACTCGACCGGGTGGAATCGCTTTCTTGCGCACGAAGGTGTGCGGACCCGTGGGCAGGGGAATAAGGTTGGTTATCCGACTCCATTGGAGGGCTCATGGACCTGCCGATCGTCCTGTCCCATAAGACTGCCTGGCTGTACCACAACGTGGCGCGCCCGTCCGAGCCGCTCTCGCGAGCAAGCAGCCTATACGATGAGGACTCGCTTGCTAACGAGGCGGAGCCGACCGCGAGCCTGCCCAAATTGGGACTCGATGCCAAGGGGCTGAGGGCTTCAACGGCTGTCGGGATTGTTACTGACTATCTGGTTTCGCTTGGTATTCCACGAGAAGAGCTCGATCATATCGACACGCTCGTCAACTTCGATTTTGAGCGCTCGACGCCGGCTGGATTTAGGTGCCACGTGTTTGGGGCGCCGGTACCTCCAGGCCATCATATCGAGGTGGCAGAGGGCCTTCTAGTGGTTGATGAGGCCATGTGCTTTGTCCAGGCGGGTTCGTGGATGAGTGAGCCCGAGCAGCTGGAATATGGGTATGAAATCTGCGCCCGATACCATTTGAATCATCTGTCAACAGGCGATTATATCGAGATGGGGCAGAGGTATACCGTTGCCGACTTGATTGCCTATTGCAATGAGAACCGATCTCGTCAGGGGGCTATACGCGCGGCTGCCGTGCTCAGGCGCGTGCACGATGGCGCGCGGTCGCCCATGGAGACGGCCACCGCAATCATGGTCGTGGCAAAACGTTCTCAGGGAGGATTGGGATACGCCAAGGTTGAGCTCAACCATCGGGTCGATGTTCCCAACGAGTTCAAGTATCTCGCAAAGGCCGGGTATTTCGAGATCGACGTATATGCGCCTGCGAGCGGTACGGGGATTGAATACAACGGTTCGGACCATCTTGATAAACAGCGCAGCGCGTCGGATGCGGAGCGTATGACCGTGCTGAGCGCGCTGGGCTTTAGGATGATCGTCCTCACCGGGACTCAGTTTGCCCATCAGCTGCAATTGCACCGGGCGATGAACGCCATCGCGCTCGCTATGGGCCTTAAGTGCGACCGAAGCGAAGCGTTCCAGAAACGTCAAAACGACCTGCGAGAATTTGTGATTCGACACTGGGACGGCGGCCTTTAGGGGCGCTTTGGTCCTTCTGCGGGGTGCCGTGGGCAGGCAAACCATCACAGCATTCGACGTTTATTGCCAAAAACGGGAAAAGCATCGAATGTTGTGATGGTTTGTATGCTGAGGATGGGCTTGGAAAGTCCGTTTTGCTCGAAGTGACCTGTCCTGTCGTACGGGTGTCGGCATGATTCTCTCGTGGGGTATTATGTTTTCCGAAGAATAAAACGCCGCGTGAGGGAGGGCTGCGTGGACGGGCACGTGCAACATGACGGCTTTGGCCGCGATATCAACTACCTGCGCATTGCCGTTACCGACAAGTGCAATTTCCGCTGCATCTATTGCATGCCGGCCGATGGCGTGGCGCCCCGTGCACACGACGAGCTGCTCAGCGCCGAGGAAATCGCCCGCTTTGTGCGCCTGGTGGCGGGGGAGGGCATTCGCCGCGTGCGCCTGACGGGTGGCGAGCCGCTGGTTAGCCGCCGTATCATCCCGCTCATCCGCGACATCCGCGCGATTCCGCAGATCGAGGACATCTCGCTCACCACCAACGGCGCTCTGCTGCCCAAGCTGGCACCACAGCTCAAAGATGCCGGGCTTAACCGCGTCAACATCTCGCTCGACACGCTCGACCCTACGCTCTTTGGAAAGATCACGCGTCTGGGTCGACTCGAGCAGACCATGGCTGGCATCGACGCGGCGCTGGCTTGGGGCTTTGAACCCGTTAAGGTCAACTGCGTTGTGGTGCGCCGACTCAACCAGGATGTGGCGGCCCTTGCACGGCTGACCGTCGACCGCCCCATCCACCTGCGCTTTATCGAATACATGCCCATTGGCGACGAGCACACGAGCTCACATTGTGCCGTAGACCCTCACGCGCCCGCGCTCAATCCCGAGCTGTGGGATGCGAGCGATACCGTGCCGAGCGACGAGCTGCGGGTGCGCATCAATGCCGGGGCCGCCGCGGCGGGACTGGGCGAGCTCGAGCCGCTCGACATCAACGACGCTCCTGCCGGCGCGGGCCCTGCGCGCTATTGGCACTTTCCGGGCGCGGCGGGAACGGTCGGCTTTATTAGTGCCATGTCCAACCATTTTTGTGCGAATTGCAATCGTCTGCGCCTGACGGCCGATGGCAACGTGCGTCCGTGCCTGTTCAGCGATGCCGAGTATTCGGTGCGTGAGGCGCTGCGCCGTGGTGATGATATGCAGGTACTTTCGATTTGGCGCGATGCCGTGGCCCACAAACCGCAGGAACACGCGATAATTGAGGGCACGCAACGATTTATGTCCCAAATCGGAGGATGATCATATGGCCAAGAGCAGGTACGCCGATGCCACCAAGGCCGCTCGCAGGGCCGCGATGTCTGCCCACAAAGTCACGGCTGCGGCCGGCGATGCCGTCGCGTCCGTGCAGCCGACTGCCAGTGCTGCCACCGAGCCCGCCCGCGACGCCCGTCGCGACGAGCTGACGCACGTGGACGCCAAGGGCGAGGTGCGCATGGTCGACGTGTCCGACAAGGCCGAGACGCATCGTATCGCCATCGCCGAGGGCACCATCCTCATGCACCCCGAGACGCAGGCCATGGTGCTGCAGGACCGCGCCAAAAAGGGCGACGTGCTTGCTTGCGCGCGCGTGGCGGGCATCATGGCCATCAAGCGCACGAGCGATATTATTCCCATGTGCCATCCGCTGCTCATTACCAAGAGCAAGTGCGACATTGCGCCCATCGCTCCGGCGGGGACGCCGGCCGAGGACGTGCCCGAGGGCTGGGCACCGGCGCGCGCGGACGGGCAGGTTGGCTTTCACGTACTGGTTACGGCCGGCGTGACGGGCAAGACGGGTATCGAGATGGAGGCCCTGACCGGCGCGAGTGCCGCGTGCCTAACGATCTATGACATGTGCAAGGCGGTCGATCGCGGCATGGAGATCGTCGACGTGCGCCTGCTGCACAAGGAGGGTGGCCGCTCGGGCGTGTGGGATCGTGCCGAACGCCAGGCCGCTGCTGTTGAGGCCGTGGCCGCTGACGGTGCCGCGCCCGCAAGCGCACCCGTCGCCGTCGCACCCGCAGCTCCGACACCGGCCGTCCCCGCGATCGCGTTTATCGGCTACCAAAACTCGGGCAAGACAACGCTCGTCGAGAAGGTTATCGCCGAGCTCACCCGCCGCGGCCTGCGTGTGGGCTCGCTCAAACATCATGGGCATCACGGCTTTGATATCGATGTGCCCGCTAAGGACACCTGGCGCCATCACCAGGCCGGATCCAAACACGTGGGCCTCATCTGCGCCACGCGCTGGGCGGAGTACGCCGACACGCGCGAGGAGGACGAGATGCCCGCGCGCGAGCTGCTGTCGCGCTACAACGATGTCGACGTGGTGATCATCGAGGGCTACAAGACCGAGGGCTTCGATAACATCGTCGTCGCGCGATCCGGTGTCGACCGTCTGCGCGGCAAGAGCTCGCTCGACCTGGTCGACGGTCACACGCTGGCCCTCGCCTGCAACGAGGCCCTGGCACGCCAGGCCTTCGACGCCGGCTTTGCGACCCGAGCCATCAACATCAACGACGCCCGAGCCATCTGCGACCTCATCCAAGATCACCTTCAGGCTTGACGCTGCGCCGGCCCCAAGCACCCCATCTCGCCCCTCAAGCCGTCGCTCGCGTACCAAAGTACGCGTCGCTCCTCTTTCGGGGCGACCTGGGGCACTTGGAACCGGCTCGCTGCGTTGCCATAACATGCCAAATAGGAACAGGTTTATTTTGGCAGGTTTTATATGGGCAAACGTCACTTCCAACACAAAGGGGCCAGGCACCTTTGTGGTGGTTTTTGCTTTAGTAGATGTGTGGGACATGTCTTACAATCTACCAAGTAGTTCATGACGGGCGAAAAACGGAGAGAAGGGGCTTGATGCGTCCTTAATGTTTCATGCGGATAGATTGATTTGACAGACGGTGGCGAATGCCCGCCGTCCGCATTCGTATGAAACAAGGAGTCTCCATGCTCGCCTCTCTTTTCTTAAAGCCTCAACCATCGCTGTCCGTACAGGCCAAACGCCTGGTGGCGATGCGCTTTCTCATCTACACCGGTTTTCAGACCAGCTACTTTATCGGCGTCATCGGATCGCTCACCTATGCAGACGATGCCTCGGTCGTGGCGACATCGCTGGCCGTTCTGTTTATGAACGTTTTCGTGATCTTGGGATCCTTTGCGGGTGGCGCTGCGCTCGACGCTTGGGGCCCGCGCCGTCATTTCTTGCTGAGCATCGTGGGCACGCTGACAACCGGCGCGGCGATTCTCATTTTTGGCAGCGCGACCGGCATCGTCCTGCTCGGCGCGGTGCTCCTGGGCTTCGTGATGGGGTTTGCCCAGCCCATCGCCACATCCTATCCGGCGTATCTCGCTGACGACCCCGTCGAGCTCAAAGACATCAACTCCGCCATAAGCATGTTCTCCAACGTGAGCATTATCGTTGGCCCCACGCTGGGCGGCTTTGTCGCGGCGGCTGCGTCGTCGCGCGCGGTGTTCGTGCTTATGATGCTCTTTACCGCATTGGCGCTCATTGCCGGCTGGAGCTTTAAGCCGCGGGCGGGTTTTGCCACCACGCGCGAAGGCAAACCCGCGACCGGTGAGATCACATCAGACAAGGCCAGCCAAAGCCCCGACCCCAACACATCTTCCCGCGTCACCTTTGCGACCAGCATCAAGACGGTCTTTACCAACAGCGTCCTCGCCCTGCTGTTCTGCATTATTTTCCTTTCTAACTTTGGCTATGGAGCTTTCGATCCGCTGGAGTCGTTCTTCTACCGCGATGCCCTGCACGTCGGCGTTGAGTGGATGGGCTGGCTCTCGTCGGCCTCGGGTGTGGGCGCGGTGCTGGGCGCCATTGTTGCGCTCCGTTTGCCGCCGCACTTGGTCAACCTTAAGACGCTGCTCGTGGCGCTTATGTCCGTAGGCCTGGGAAGTTTGCTCTATGTGGGGACACCGTACGTGGGCGTAGCCCTTGTCGGCCAGATTGCCCTGGGCGTTGCCTGGGGTGTCGTCAATCCGCTCCACAACACTATCGTGCAAACGACGGCTCCTCTCGAGCAGCTTGGTCGCGTGAACTCGGTCATGGGCTTTGGCAACATGTTCGCCGGCGTAGCCCCGCTGGCGATTGCCCCCTGGCTGGCGGCGACGTTTGGCGTGCAGCAGACGCTCGTTGGTGCGGGCATGGTCGTGACGGCGGTTCCCGCGGCGTTGCTGCTGTTTGGCCGCCGGCATTTCGATCGTTCTGCAAGACAGTAAAACCATCACAACATTCAGCGGAAATCGCGATTTTGACGAAAAGCGTCGAATGTTGTGATGCTTTGCGCCCCGGGTCCGGCCACCCTTCGGGTTCGGCCGCCACAAAGGGGGGCAGGCACCTTTGTGGCGATTGGGTCCCAACGGCCCGTGCCTTGGTATACCATGTACGCCGTTCACGAATACACCCCACACCGCCGCACAACCCAGAAAGGCCCCCATGGACACCACCTTCAGCCACATCAAAGCCGTGTTCTGCGATATCGACGGCACGCTGCTCACGAGCCAGCACACGGTGTCCCCGCGCACCGTGGCGGCGATCCGCGCCCTGCGCGAGCGCGGCGTGCTCTTTGGCCTGTGCACCGGGCGCGACGCCCATGCGACCGAGGCCATGTACGAGCTCTGGGGCATCGAAGGCCTGGTGGACGTGCTCGTGGGCTGCGGTGGCGCCGAGGTCATCGACCGCGCGCACGACATCAACGAGCTGAGCTATCCGCTGCCGGGCGAGACCATCGCGCGCATCTGCAAGCACATGGCGGACCTTCCGGCAACGCCCGTCTGCCCCCGAGACGGCGTGTTCTACGTGCCCGAGAGCAACGCGTGCGTCGAGCACCTGTCGCGCGTCGACGGCGTTCCCTACCAGGTGGTCGATTTTGCCGAGTTTTTGCGCGAGCCGCAGCCCAAGGTGATGTTTACCATGGCGCCCGAGGTAATGCCGCGGGTGATTGAGCGGGCGTCGACGTTTGCCGATAGCACCGTTAAGGCAGCGGCCCTGCAGACCACGCAGCGGCTCTACGAGTTCATGGATCCGCGCGTGTCCAAGACGCGCGGCCTTGTACGCGTGGCGGAGCTCAACGACATGGAGCTCCAGGACATCTGCGTGTTTGGCGATGCGGACAACGACACCTGCATGGTGGCCGACGCCGGCGTGGGCGTGGCCATGGCAAACGGCAGCGACGCCACCCGGGCCGCCGCCGACTTTGTAACCGCGAGTAACGACAAAGACGGCATCGCGATCTTTATCGAGGAGCATCTGCTGTAGCGCTGGGGGAGAACCACCGCAAAAGGGAGCAGGCCCCTTTGCGGTAGCCTCAGGCGATTTGGGCGAATTGATGCCTAAAAACTGCGCGCAAATTCAAATTTGGTTGTATGAACATCTCGCTTCTAACTACCGATGGGTTAAAGATATTCCCACCAATTTGGTAGTCTATTCCTCTCGGTTGATGACCTACCGCTCACGGTCGATTTTCAACCGTTCACAGGATGTTTACTCTTGAGCAAAATGTTGTGCAAATAAATAAAATGCTATTAAAAAATGATAGGCAACTAAATTAACAGCAGAAATAAAAACTAAATAGCGAATAAACGAAGGTAAATCCGAGCAAATGTCAAGAGAATTGAGAATTCGCTACAAAACTATCGGTATTTTTGCTTAGATGTTCAAACAATCGTTACAATATGTACAATAAGCGTGTGCAATTACAGATTGCGCAGATACGTTTGATAGGGAAAGAGCGAGATCGCGGTCTCTTGTGGAGGAGACATCGATGAAAGCGAATTCGGACAAATTTAAGCAGAGTAATAAAGCGACGCGCCGTGTACTGGCAGGCGTTTTGTGCGGAGCCTCCGTTTTGAGCCTGGTACTGTCGCTCGTCATGCCTCCGATCTCGCAGGCCATTGCCAACGACGCCCAGACAGATTCTACCGAGGAAACTGTGATGGGGGGGGGTTCCTCAAGTGAGTCCGCTGCTGTAGATAACACCAGCGAGGATGCCGAAAACCAGAATAGCGACGAGACCAATGGCGGCGAGGCTGGCTCTTCAAATAGTGCTGAGCAGGCTCAGAGTGCGAATGCGGCTTCAGCGAGAGCGACGGCCACCGTGGAGAAGGGAATTTATGTTCCCACGTCTATCGGTATCGGTACGAATATCGATGTCTCCACCCCCGATCCCGGCGTGGCCACCTACGTCGGCCGCGACATGTACATCGGTGGTAAGCCGAGCGACACTAGTAATCTTGATGCGAAGAACGCCCCCACCGGCTCATATGCCGCTGAGGCGGAGGGCCTTACCTTGGTCCGTGGCAAGCTTGCCATGAATCCAGTCAAAGAGAGCTGGCCCTATCAATCAATTGGTGCTGGTTTCCGCTTTGGCACCGTTGGTTTTGGTTCCCAGTTCCGTCCTGTCGCCGGCAGCACCGTGCTTGCGGTGGCCGGAATTAAAAGTGCGATCACCAAGATGAGCGTTGGTTATAGCGGCGACTCGCCGGAGACGACTACCGTTGGCGCTTGGAAGAAAGGCGCTTGGGTCGGACGGCAGAAATCTTCTGAGGGCGCGACTCCTTCCGGCTTTGCCTACACTGCGCAGATCGCAGGCCCCATCACATACTGGCGCGATAACAATGAACGCCAATCCGTGGTGACAACGCAGGGTAATTGGTACGAGGGCAAGAACTCTCAGGAAAGCAACCTGTTCAATCAAACTGTTGATTTGACTAATGTCAACAATAACGATTATTCGAGCTACAACGGTGAAGATGGGTACCTCTCGAAGCTATCGAAACAGCTCAACTCGTTTGCAAATACCGGCACGCTCGAGGTTGGTTTCGCGAGCAATCACAACAACTACGTAATCAACAAGTACGACAAGACGGATTGTAATTATGGCCTGGTGTTTGATGAGTCGTATAAGACCATATATTCGGACTGCGCCGATACGTCGCTCAATGGTAAGAAATTCAAGAATAGCGAGCGTCTTATCACGTTTAAGGGCGACAACACCTCTATGCAGCAGGTGTTCACCATCGATGCTTCTCAGCTGAGCAATACATACAACAACGAGTATTATCGTGGCGTTGATTTCGCATTCGAGGGCATTCCCAAGGGCGCCTCGGTTGTTGTGAACGTTACCGGACCTTCGAATATTGAGTTTCACAATGGCTGGCGCTTTTGGTGGAACGGTACCGAGATTTCGCGTGGTTACGAAACTCAATATTCCGGCAAGGAGCTGGGCGAGGCATACGCGACGGCTTCCCAGTCCATCATGTGGAACTTTGTCGATACGCAAAGCCTTACCATTCGAGGCGGCATCGCGGGAGAAAACCGCGCGGACTGGGGATACGGCGGCACAGCCACCGGTGCCAAGTGGACTGACGACGATCCTGCGGCGGCTATGATCGGATCGATTCTCGTTCCCAACGGAAGTTTCGACGACCATGTGACTACCAACGGCCGCGTTTATGTGGGCGTCGATTTCTCAATGAACAGCCCGAAGGTTGCCGCAGCATTTGGTGAGGGTAACTCGGCTTCCGTCATCGATATGGATCAGGAGCGTCACAACTTCCCGTGGTCTGGGTCGTATACGCCCGACGGCTCCGCCGTTGCGTGGAGCAAGGTCGATGCGGCGAACGGCAACACGTCGCTTCCTGGTTCCTCGTGGGCTATCTATGGTTCTGTCGAGAATGCTGTCGCGGGCAAGGACGCTATCGTGACGGTGACTGACGGTGGCGCAAATGATTACGCTTCGGGTGATGGCAAGCTTCAGTTCAACTATCTGAACCAGAAGGCAAACATCGGCAATTCCAACGATACCAACTACTTCACGTATTACATCAAAGAGGAGACGGCGCCGGCTGGCTACCAGAAGTCAGACACCATCTACTATGCCACTATGAACAATACTGGCGAGAAGCCGAACTACGTTCAGGGTTACGTGGATGAGAACGGCAAAAATGTTCCGTTCGAGAATAACCCCACAGGTGCCATTCCCAACACCAAGATCATCACCGGTACGGTGTCTTGGACCAAGGTGGGGGAGGGCGACACAAAACACACTCCTTTGGCTGGTTCTGAGTGGAAACTCACCAAGACTAATGACGCCGATGGTGCGGCCGTTAACCAGTCCTGGACCGTGAGAGATCAGGTGAGCGACCAGTCGACTTCGAGCGATACCACGTGGGTAGACACCGACACCGCGCCTGGCAAGTTCAAGCTCGAGGGCCTGCTGCCGGGCACGTACACGCTTGTTGAGACCCAGGCTCCGTTTGGCTACGAACTGAACAAGAACACCTACAAGTTCACGGTGGACAGCACAAACGGCTCCATTACGTGGAAAGAGAACGAGCAGCTGAGCATCGATAGTGGCACTACGTACATCTCCGACAAGTGCAGTGCTACGTCCGTGAAGATCCCGGTGACCAAATCCGTTCGCAATACGGATTGGCCGAAGGATGCTGACGACAACTATGTGCCGTTCGAGTTCAGCGTTGTGGCTACGGGTGACTATGCAGCCAAAGCCCCCATGCCCGAAGCGCCCAAGATTTCTGTTGCCCCAAAGGCAGGGGAGACCGATGCCGCCAAGCTCAACAACATCACGGCGACCTTTGGCGCCATGACGTTCAACAAGTCGCACCTGTCCACTGAAGCAGGCACCAATAAAGATTACGCCAAGACCTACACCTACACGGTGAAGGAGGTCGCGCCTACCACCGGTGCCATCGATAAGCTCCGCTACTCCAAGGCCGAGTACCAGGTTGCCGTCACGGTGAAGGCCGTCATGAATGAGACCACTGGCAAGTACACCGGTCTTACCACCTCTACCACCGTTACGCAGATGAAGGACGACATGGGCAACACCCTTGGCAAGAACGGGCAGGGCGTCGCGGTTCAAACCTCCGCCGGTGCGGACCCAACCATCATTCCCGTCTCCACCTTCACCAACACCTACTCCACCTCTTTGCCCCTTTCTGGTATGTCGGGCGTCACTCTGACGTACCTTGCCGGCGCGGCGGTGCTTTGCGCTGCTGCGGCCTGGATGCACATTCGTCGCAAGGCGAATGCGAAGGGAGGCGAGCGTCGTGAATAAGAAAGTTTGCTCCTTCCCGATCTTGTTTGCGCTGCTTGCCCTCCTGATCGGCACCTGCGCGGTTGTGTTCCCCGCATCCGCGCAGGCCGCGCCGACCTCGACCGGTTCCATCACGGTGAGCGGCACCGTGGCGAGCAGCTACGACGCCTACCAGATCTTTAGCGCCAACGTCGTCGACGGCGACAACGACGCCAAGATCGCCACCGACCTCGCCTGGGCAAGCGACGCCGCGCGCGACGCCGTTCTGCCCGTGCTGCACAGCGCCGGCATGCCCAATTCCCAGACCACCGCGCAGGAAGCTGCCGAGTGGCTCAACACCGATTCCCACCTTACGAGCGCGCTGAGCGCACAGCTCGCTCGTTCCCTCCAGAGCTCTGACGCCGTGTCCGTGGCCCTTAACGCGGGCACGGCGGCCGAGCTGCCCTGCGGCTACTGGCTCATCGTCGCCGACGACGCCGCCATCGCCCAGGGCGAGGCCGGCACCGCGCCGATCATGGCCCTGGTGGGCGGCAGCGCCGTCACCGTCAAGCCCAAGGCCGCGACGCCCAAGGTTGCCAAGCACGTGCTGGAGGACGGCACCGCAACCTGGCAGAAGGCCGCCGACGCCACGGTCGCCGACGACCTGTACTGGCGCCTCTCGGCCACGGTCCCGTCGGGGCTCACGGCCTACGACACCTACACGGTGCAGCTCGTCGACACTATGAGCGCGGGGCTCGACCCCTCCAAGGTCGCCGCGAGCATGCGCGTGTACGTGGCGGCGGGCGCGGACGGCGGCTTCGACGCCGTCCCGGCCGGCAGGGACGGGCGCGCCGGCACCGAGCCCGCCAAGGGCTGGACCGACATCACGGCCCAGTGCGGGGTCTCGGTCGAGGGGAGCTCCTTAACCGTGCGCACCGGCGACCTGATCGCCGCGCTCGGCGGGGCCGACGCCTTCGCCGCGGGCGCCCGCGTGGTCGCGGTCTATAGCGCACCCTTGGGGGCCAACTGCAATCGAGGCGCTTCCAAGGGCAACCCCAACGAGGTCTACCTGCGCTACCCGCGTTCTCCCTTTGCCGACCAGTCCGGCGATGCCGGCTTTACCCGCACGCCGAGCGACGATGCGTGCGCCTACACCTGGGATCTCGCGCTCACCAAGCGCGGCAGCGACGGCGACAAGCCGCTCGCCGGGGCGGTCCTGAGCTTCGCCGACGACCGCGGCCGTACGCTGGCGGCCGACGGCACGTGGGATGCGGAGGGCAAGGCCACCGTCACCACGGGCGAGGACGGCCGCGTGACCGTCTCGGGCGTGGACTCGGGCAAGCTGGAGGTCCGCGAGCTCAAGGCGCCCAAGGGCTACACCGCCTTTGAGGGCACGCGCTCCGTGACGGTCAAGGCCGAGGGCCTGGACGTCGACCAGGTGGCCGCCGCCAAGCCCAAACTCACCATCACCGCCGAGTCGCCCCTGCGCGCCGACAGCGCGGACGGGTTGACGGGCAGCCTGGAGGCGTCGCTCATCAACACACCCACCGGCACACCCCCTAGCATTACCACCGGAGGCTTTATGCCCTCGACTGGCGATATGGCAATGTACGCCGCGGCCGCCGCAGCGGTCGCCGGAGCCGCGCTCATCGTGGTCGCGCTCCTGGTCAAGCGGGGAGGTGGCAGCCATAAAGAGTAGCTGGCAGCCCCACAGAGAGCGGGGCGAGACGTAGCGAAGTAGATGCTAAGACACAGACAGATGATGACCGATCGAATGAGAATCAAACGGAAAACGGAGGAAAAGAAGATGCACATGAACAAGAACATCGCACGCCTGGCAGTAACGGCAGGCCTCACCGCAGCGTTGAGCTTCGGCGGCGTGATGGCCCCGGTGACCATGGCGTTTGCTGCGGTCACGCCGACGGTGGCCACGGACGGCAATGTAAAGATTGACGAGAAGACCTATAAGGACACAACCTTTAAGGGCATCCAGATTTTCAAGGCAAAGGTTACGCAGAATTATGATGGAAGTGCCTGGTCTGGCGATAAGATCCTTTCCGATATTGATTGGGCGTCGCCTGATGTTATGAATGTTGTGACTGGTGCATTTGCTGGCGTCGCGAAGGCTCCTGATGCGAATGCAGGCGCTCAGGCTTGGGCCAAGTACATTAAAGATAATGCCGGTGATAATGTTGGCCAGACTGCCAAGGTTGACGCTGGCTCCACGTTGGATAAGATTGCTGCCGCACTTGAGGATTCGACTCTAACCTGGACAAACCCAGGCGATTCCAGCAAGGGAGACTTTAAGGCTTTAAACACCGGCTATTGGCTCTTTGTGACTGCAAATGTTGGTTCGACCACATCTAGTGATTCGGCCAACGGCAATACCGACGCCTATACCTCGCCAATCTTCACTGTCGTCGGTGGTGAAGATGTAAAGGCGGAGCCCAAGAAGGACGTCCCCAACGTGACCAAGGCCGTCAAGGATGACAAGAACGGCAAGTTTGTTACGGACAATAGCAAGGACGTTTTCAGTGCTCCCAACAAGTCCGCCGACTCTGCCTCTGAGCAGCCGATTGATTATCAGCTTGCCGGCACTGTTGCTAGCAACATCAATACGTACACTAAGTACAGCTATGCTTTTACCGACGAGCTTCCTTCTACGATGGTGCCGGTATGCGACGAGAACGGTAAGCCGGTCGTTAAGGTCAAAATTGGCGATACGGTCGTAGCGGACAGTTGTTATACAGTGAACTATCCTTCTGAGGAAAGCAACAATAAACTCACTGTCTCTTTCGATAATCTCAAAGAAGTAAAGAATGAGGCCGGTGAGTCCATTGTCGTTGGCGGTAATTCAAAGGTCTATGTGAACTACCAGGCAAAACTTGTTGCTAGCAAGATTAACGAGAACATTCTCGGTAAGGCCCAGACAAACACGGTAAAACTGACCTATTCCAACAACCCGCACACCGACGGTACCGGCACTACGGTTACGCATCCTGCCTACGACTACACCTACGGCATCGACGTCACCAAGGTTGGTAACGACAAGGATGAGACTGGCAAGCACAAGACCCTCGAAGGCGTTCAGTTCACGCTACAGGAGAAAGACTCCAGCGAATTTATCAAGGCCGACGGTACCACGACGTCAACTAAGGATAATGCAATTCTGACAACTGACAGCAACGGCAAGATTAACGTTGTCGGCCTCGACGAGGGCACCTATATCCTCAAGGAGGTTAAGCCTGCGCCTGGCTACAATAACTCCGCAGCAAGCGGTGTGACCTTTACTATCAGCCGCACGCTCAATCAGGACGGTACGGATGTGACGCCCGACACTACGAGCGCCATTGCGGCAGGTGAAAATGTCATCCAGCAGAACTCCGCGAAAGCTGAAGTCGGCAAACTCAGCTTTACCATTGTCGACCAGAAGGGCTCCGGCCTCCCGCTTACCGGCCTTAACGGCGTGACCTTCACTTGGATTGCTGGCGGCGCGGTGCTGTGCATTGGCGTGGCACACCTCGTCCGCAGCCGTAAGCAGGCTGAGGAGTCCGAGCAGGAGTAACGCTCGCTCACCCATCCCTTTGGCAGGTGGGATGCGATGGCCATGAGACTTGCGGACACTTTTCTCGTCCATCCACGTTCTTGCTTTGCCATTCTCTTTTCGGGGCAGACTCCACGCTGGAGTCTGCCCCGTTCTTTTTGGACAACACAGGCAGCCTCCACCGTCCGGTGCGGACTCATCCGTCATCGCGTTTCTTGACTCGTATGAGATTCGGTTTAAGGTCCGTAGGCGCACGCGCGGTGCGGACGGTGGAAGGCATTTGCGCCGCAACAAGCGCAAATAAGAATGCCCGGGGGTCGGATCCCGGGCATTTAACAAAACCAGAAAACTAGGCCACCCGCGCTTTCGATCACTTACGCGGGGTGCGTCGTTTCCTACTGGCATTGTATCCCGAATCGCCCAGCCGATTCGGGACATTTTGAAAACTCAAATGCGGGCCCATACCTGATAGAAATCACATCATTTCCGAAAATTATGTATAATTCCAATATCAACTGGAACTAAGCGAAAAAGATGGAAATGAACGAAGCGCTTACCTACTTACAAGAAGCACTGGGCCTCTCCGCCAAGGCTAAAACTTGGCCTGGATCCGCACACTTGCCGCTGCATCTGCGGTCGATTGAGGTCCGCGCCGTTGACGCAAATGGTTTTTCTTTTTTGCTTGCAAGTTTGCCTACTGGCGTCGGGCTTCCCGAGGCCAAAAGGGTCTATAGCCAGCTAACCTTGCGTTCGGAGGCTCCTGTTGTCATTTCGTTCCCTGATGCCGATGCGCGCCAGCGCAAGGCATTGGTCGCGCAAGGGATTCACTTTGTTTGCCCCGGTAGACAGGCTTTTCTTCCATTTATGGGCGCTGCCTATACGGAGAGAGGCGGTGCCCGGTTTCATAATCGCGCGACCAAGATGTCACCCAACGCGCAGGCTGCCGCAATCTGGGGAGCAGGTCAGGAGTCATATCATCCCGATGACCTTTGTCGTGCGCTCGGGATTTCGGCAAGCCGTGCGAGTGAGGCCATAACCGAGCTTGTAGACAGGGGGCTCGCAAGGCGCGAGCGGCGCGAACGGCGTGTCATTGTGTTACCCGTGGTCGTGGATCTACTGCTCAGTGAGCACATTGCAGAGCTTTCCTCGCCTGTCTCGAAGGTTATTTTTGCAAGGAAGGCACCACAGATCGATCGCCTTGCTGACGCTGGGGAGACGGCGCTCGCTGCGCGTTCGATGCTCGCTGCGCCGGGCGTGGAGCAAAAGGCTGTCTTAAGAAGTGTATGGCGTGAGCTGCGTGACCTTGAAGTCGCAGACGGGGAACTGCCGGATAACGAAACGGCGATGATCCAAGTGTGGCGCTATGCGCCCGTGTTTGCCAACTCCTCCCGTATCGACGACATTTCACTTGCGCTATCTTTGGCGGCAATCGACGATGAGCGAATTCAGCTCGAAGTCGATCGCATGTTTGGAAAGGAATATCCATGGCAAGAAGCGCTGTAGAAGGTCTCCAAGAATTTCAGCAGCATATGCAAGAAGCTGCAGGATCGTATGCTCTTATCGGCGGCACGGCATGCGACATTTTGCTCGCGGAGGCGGGACTTCCGTTTAGGATGACTCACGATTTTGATGTGGTAATTGTCGCCGATGACCGGTTGCCTCAGACGGCAGAAGCTATATGGACTTTGGTGCGTGATGGCGGTTACCGCTGCGGCTGGGGCGAAGGTAAAGGCTCATGTTTTTATCGGTTTACAGAGCCAAAGAGGCCGGGTTACCCCCATATGATCGAACTCTTCGCGAAGTGCCCCGACTTTCTAAAGGGTCGTGAGGGGATTGATGCGGCGCCAATTCACGTTGATGAAAACATAAGCAGTCTTTCGGCAATTTTGTTGGACGATGCTTACTACAGCTTGTTCCTTCAGGGAATTCGGACCGTAGACGGCGTTTCGGTCCTGGGTACGGAATACATTGTCCCGTTCAAAGCGAAGGCGTATCTCGACCTAAAAGCCAGAAGGGAAGCGGGGGAGAACGTTGATTCGAAGAAGGTAAAAAAGCATAAACGCGATGCGCTGAGGCTTGCTCAGCTGCTTGGCGAGTCGGAAGGTGTCGACCTGCGCGGAGAGCTGAAGGACGATATGCTTGCGTTTGTTAAAGATTGCGAGGTGGGCGACGTCAATCTGAAACAGATCGGGGTTGCGGGCGTAACGATGGCGCAGTTGCTCGAGACGATGAAAGCAACATATGGCTTGATTGGTTGAGTGGGGTTACGTGGCCCGGACGGTGCAGTCTAGCTGCGTTGTCCGGCGCGGAGGCTCGCTAATCGGCTATTATTTGTTTAGACAACCTGAGCTGTAGAGGAGTGACTGGTGATGGTGCAGGGCGCCAAACATATGAAGAGCAATAACGCCGCGGACAACGGCGGCTCAAGCCCTCAGCCCAAACCTCAACCAAAGCCCAAGCGTCGTCGCAAGCGACTGCCGCTCTGGGCTGATCGGCTCATCACCATCGTCATCATCCTTATTGGCGTGGGCCTTATGACCTGGCCGTGGATCTTGGACCGGCTCGAAGCCTCGGGCGTGTTCAACCAGATCAGCACCGTGTCCAGCACCGTGGACGCGCTATCTGCCGAGGAGCGCGAGCGCATTTTGCTCCAGGCGCGCTCCTATAACGAGCAGCTGGCGGGCGAGGCCACCGAGCTCCCCGCCGACCAGATCGAGCCCTACGCCCAGCAGCTCATCTTTGACCGCGACCCCATGATGAGCTGGGTCGAGATCCCCTCCATCGACGTGAGCATGCCCATCTACCACGGTACGAGCGAAGAAGTCCTTATGGCGGGCGTCGGCCACCTGGAGGGCACGAGCCTGCCGGTGGGCGGCACCTCGACGCATTGCGTGCTCACCGCGCACTCGGGCATGCGCAACCTGAGCATGTTCGACGACATCCACTCGCTGGAGCCCGGCGACCTGGTGCTGCTGCACACCATGAACAAGACGCTCGCCTATAAGATGGTGGACTCCGAGGTCGTGCTGCCCGAGGAGATGGAGTCGCTGACCATCGAGCCCGGCGCCGACAAGGTGACGCTCGTCACCTGCACGCCCTACGGCGTGAACGACCATCGCCTGCTGGTGCATTGCGTGCGCACCAAGTACAACAAGAAGGACGTCGACAAGCAAAAGTCGCTGGCCGGCCGCCACTGGGGCAAGCGCGAGTTTGCCGTGCTTATCGTGGTCGTGGCCATTGTGCTGTTGCTGCTGGACATCGTGATCCACGCGGTCCGCAAGCGCCGCAAGGCCAAGGCCTCGGCATAGGATATCGTTCGGAACCACCATAATGGGGACAGGCACCTTTGTGGTGGTCGGGGCTTCCAAACCATCACAACATTCGATGAAAATTTCGATTTTGGCGAAAAGCGTCGAATGTTGTGATGGTCTTCGCTGCGGGCGCGACGGTTCTCGTTGCGAGCAGTACGGTTTTCGCTATGGGCGGGACGTTTTTCGCTATGGACGGTGCGGTTTCGCTGCGGAACCGCCAGTCCGCAGCCTGCCAGCCCGCCGCCCTCGTTACGTTTTCGCTGCATTTAGGTAAAGCACCTGCTCCAAGCGGCGTTGCCTTGTATACTAGAGCGGTTTATCTGTTATGCGGAAGGGAGCGCCTATGGCACTCAGCGAGAAAGACGTGCGCGGCATCGCCGAGTACGCAAAGATCGCACTGACCGATGACGAGCTCACCCAGATGACGTCCTACCTGAACGACGCCGTCCAGATGCTCGAGCCCGTCTTGCAATATGACTTGCCCGACGTGGAGCCCACGTTCCATCCCATCGGAAGCCTGTCCAACGTGATGGGCGACGACCTGCGCGAGCCCGAGCGCGACCTGCCGCTCGACGTTGCGCTCGAAAACGCCGGCAGCGCGCGCGACCGCTACTTCCGCGTGCCGTCCATTTTGGGAGAGGGGGAGAGCGAGTAATGGCGCTAAGCTTCGATTCCCTTACCGCCGCCCAGATCGCCGCGGGCGTTGCCGCCGGCGACTTTACCGCTACCGAGGTGGCCCAGGCCTCCCTTGCCGCCATCGAGGCGCGCGAGGGCGGGGTCCAGGCATTCCTGCAGGTGGCGCCCGAGCTCGCGCTCGAGGCCGCCGCGCGCGTGGATGCCGACCGTGCCGCAGGCAAGTCGCTGCCCCCGCTCGCGGGCGTGCCGCTGGCCATCAAGGACAACATGAACCTCGTGGGCACGCGCACCACCTGTGCTTCCCGCATGCTCGCGGACTACCAGAGCGTCTACACCGCCACCTGCGTCCAGCGCATGCTCGATGCCGGCTGTCTGCCCATGGGCAAGGCCAACATGGACGAGTTCGCCTTTGGCAGCTCCACCGAGAGCTCGGCGTTCCACCGCACCAACAACCCTTGGGATACCGAGCGCGTGCCCGGCGGCTCCTCGGGCGGCTCCGCTGCAGCCGTCGCCGCGGGCGAGGTCGCGCTCTCGCTGGGCTCGGATACCGGCGGCTCCATTCGCCAGCCGGCGTCGCTGTGCGGCGTGGTGGGCTTTAAGCCCACGTATGGCGCCGTGAGCCGTTACGGCGTGGTCGCCTTTGGCTCGTCGCTTGACCAGGTGGGCCCCTTTGGCCGCACGGTCGAGGACGTCGCGCTGGCCATGAACGCGCTTGCCGGTGCGGGCCACGATCCGTACGACTGCACCAGCCAGGATTGCGCCGTCGACTTTACCGAGCACCTCAACGACAGCATCGAGGGTAAGCGCGTGGGCATCATCCCCGCGTTTATGGAGGCCGAGGGCCTGACGCCCGAGGTCCGCTCCGCCGTTGAGCGCGCCGCCCAGGAGCTGCAGAACCAGGGCGCCGAGCTGGTAGAGGTCGACCTGCCGCACCTGGACGCCGCTATCGCCGCCTACTACGTCATCGGCCCGGCCGAGGCGTTCTCCAACCTGGCCCGCTTCGACGGCATTCGCTACGGCTATCAGGAGGAGGGCTGCGCCAACCTGTCCGACCAGAGCTCGCTTTCGCGCGCCCACGGCTTTGGTGCCGAGGCCAAGCGACGTCAGATGCTCGGCGCCTACCTGCTGAGCTCGGGCGTGTACGACAAGTATTACTACGCCGCGCAAAAGGCCCGCACGCTCATCACGCAGGACTACGACGCCGCATATGCCAAGGTGGACACCATCCTCATGCCTGCCTCGCCGCGCACGGCCTTTAAGTTTGGCGAGATCAGCGACCCCACGCAGATGTACCTCTCCGATCTGTACACCATTTCGCTCAACATCTGCGGCAACGGCGGTATCTCGGTGCCGCTGGGCCTGGGCGAGGATACTCAGCTGCCCGTTTCTGCCCAGCTGGTGGGTCCGGCCTTTAAGGACCGTCAGCTGCTCACGTTTGCCCGCGCCCTGGAGCGCGGCTTTGCCGATGCCGCCACGGGTGCGCCCGCGCTTTCCGTCGCGCCCGATTTTGCCGGGAAGGGAGGCGAGCTGTAATGAAGGAGCTTTCCGAGGTCCTGCAGGATTGGGAGGCCGTGATCGGTCTGGAGATCCATACCGAGCTCACCGCACTCGATACCAAGATGTTCTGCAACTGCAAGCTCAGCCACGATGACGAGCCCAACGCCAACGTGTGCCCGGTGTGCCTGGGCCTGCCCGGCGCCCTGCCGGTGCCCAACAAGCGCGCCATCGAGAGCATCGTCAAGGCAGGTCTCGCCACCAACTGCGAGATCCAGCGCCACTCGATGTTCTACCGCAAGCACTACTTCTATCCCGACATGGCCAAGAACTTCCAGACCACGCAGGGCCCGGTCGCCTTTGCCATGTACGGTCACCTGGATCTGGACGTGACCGGTCGCGGTGCCGCCGAGCGCCCCGACTGCGCGTTTGGCGAGGCCGAGGCCCAGAGCCTGGCAAGCGCCTCGGCCAACGCCGAGGGCCTGTCCACGTCCATGACGTCGACC
Source organism: uncultured Collinsella sp. (assembly GCA_900542965.1). Lineage (GTDB taxonomy): Bacteria > Actinomycetota > Coriobacteriia > Coriobacteriales > Coriobacteriaceae > Collinsella. Next base: position 31,540 of record UQPY01000006.1, on the reverse strand, counting down.
ATGCGCGAGGGCAACCAGCGCGCCGGCCACCTGGCCAGCTATGACGCGTCCAGCCTGCAGATGCCCGAGCGCCGCGCGGACGGTTCCTACACGGTGCCCATCCGCATCCTGCGCATCCACATGGAGGAGGACGCCGCCAAGATGGTCCACGTGGGTGGCGCCGAGGGCCGCATTACCGCCGCGGCCGAGTCGCTCGTCGACTACAACCGCTGCGGCACACCTTTGATTGAGCTCGTGACTGAGCCCGACTTGCGCACACCCGAGGAAGCGCGCCTGTTTATGGAGAAGCTCCGTCGCATTTTTGTGACGCTGGGCATTTCGGACTGCTCCATGGAGAAGGGTTCCATGCGCTGCGACGGCAACGTGTCGCTGCGCCGCCGCGGCGAGACCAAGCTGGGCACCAAGACCGAACTCAAGAACCTCAACTCGTTTAAGAGCCTGCACGACGGCCTTGCCTACGAGATCTGCCGCCAGGCCGAGGTGCTTGAGGAGGGCGGCATCATCTATCAGGAGACCCGCCACTGGGAGCCCAGCCGCAAGCGCACCGTGGTCATGCGTGTGAAGGAGACGGCCGACGACTATCGCCTGTTCCCCGATCCCGATTTGGCTCCGTTCGATCTGGACGATGAGTTCATCGACCGCTGCCGTGGCGAGATCCCCGAGCTGCCCGATGCCAAGCGCGTCCGTTTTGAGGCCGACTTCGGTATTAAGACGGCCGACGCCGAGCAGATTGCCGGCGACCCCGAGTTTGCCGAGTTCTTTGAGGCTGCCGCTGCCGGTATGGCCGGCAAGGAGGCCCAGACGGTCGCAAACCTGCTGGTGAACGAGATGATCGCCTACCTTAAGGGCGCGGGTGTGTCGCTCGCCGAGTCCGGCATTGCGCCGGCTCAAGTGGCAGCCCTTGCCAAGCTGCTGGCGACCGATGCCATCAGCTCCAACCAGGCGCACGAGGTCTTTGAGGCCATGGCCCAGACCGGCGACGACCCCAACAAGATCGTCGACGAACGCGGTATGCGTCAGGTGAGCGATGCCGGTGCGTTGCAGCCGATTGTGGACGAGGTGCTGGCTAACTGTGCCGATCAGGCGCAGCAGTATCGTGACGGCAACCAGAAGGTCATCGGCTTTTTGGTGGGCCAGTGCATGAAGGCGAGCCGCGGCAAGGGCAATCCGAGGCTCTTCAACGAGTTGCTGAGAACGTCGCTCTCGTAGCTGCGACTCGGGGCTTCCCCGGCCAGACGACTCGGCCGTTCGGGTCAGGCGAGCTGAATGGAATAGAGTGAATGGGCGCGCCGTTGGCACGCCCATTGTTTTGAGGGGAACTCATTTTGAGCAAGCACCCGCCCTGCCGGGGCTCCCGGGTTCTGCGACGACTCGGCCGTTCGGGTCAGGTGGGCTGATAGAAATAGAGTGAATGGGCGCGCCGTTGGCGCGTCCATTTTTGTGCGGGTGACAAAGGGACTGTCCCTTTGTCACATTGCAATAAATGTGATGAAGGTGTGGCGAACGAGCTTAAAACTTCCGTAAATGTGATAAATGTCACGTTTTACCTAGGGTAAAATGTGGGAAATATCACGTTTACGGAAGTTTCTTTGCGGGAGGTTCGGTCATGCAGCGAGATATCATTGCCAAGCTTAACGCTTGGAAAGCGTCGGAATATCGTAAGCCGCTTATCCTTAAGGGGGCGCGCCAGGTTGGAAAGACGTGGGCGCTTAAGGAGTTCGGTCGAACCTCGTACCGCAATTTTGTGTATCTGACGCTCGAGGAACCGTCACCTGGGGTACAGAGCGAGTACGCTCAGTTTTTCGAAGGTACGCGCGATCCTCGGCGGATCATCTCAAACCTTTCCCTGGCACTTGGACAGCCTATCGATCCCGGCGAGACGCTGCTTATTATTGATGAGATCCAGGATTGTCCTTCTGCAGTCGGCGCCCTTAAATACTTCTGTGACGAGGCCCCCGAGTATCACGTCGCATGCGCAGGGTCTTTGTTGGGCGTTCGCTTGTCCCGTGAGACCAGCGCTTTTCCGGTGGGAAAAGTCGAGTTCATGGAGATGCGCCCCATGAGCTTTTCCGAGTTTCGGAAAGCCGAGGGCGCTGCAAACTACGACGAATACCTTGGCGGCCTGGATCAGATCGAGACAGTGCCCGATTTCTTCCATGTCCGTCTCGTCGAGCATCTTCGTCGTTATTTTGCATGCGGCGGCATGCCAGAGGCTCTTGGTCGGTGGGTGGAGACGGGCGATATCGTTCAGGTCGATAAGGTGTTGTCCGATCTCTTGGATTCCTACGAGCGCGATTTTGCCAAGCATGGTGGCCATGCGCAGTTCGCCAAGCTTTCGCAAATATGGAACTCGATTCCAACTCAGTTGGCGCGCGAGAATAAAAAGTTCGTTTGGGGTGCGGTGCGCGAGGGGGCTCGTGCTCGAGAATACGAGGATGCTCTGGAATGGCTTGCCGATGCTGGGCTCATCATGGCGGTTCGCCTTAATGCTGCCGGTGGCGTGCCGCTCTCTGCATACGATGACCTCAAGGCATTTAAAGTCTACTGTCTTGATGTCGGTTTGCTACGCCGCATGGCAAGGCTGGATGCGTCCGCTTTTGCCATCTCGGATGCGCTATTTTCCGAGTTCAAAGGTTCGTTTGCCGTGAACTATGTGCTTCAGGCATTGCTTCTGCAGCTGGATGTCGCTCCGCGCTATTGGACAAACGAGAAACCGAAACACGAAGTCGATTTTTTGATTCAAGTCGGAAACGAAATCGTTCCCGTCGAGGTCAAATCGGGAGAGGTCGTTCATTCCAAGAGCCTTAAGTACTATGCCGACAAGCATGCGGAGACGACTCCGCTGAGGGTCCGCTACTCACTTAAGAACCTAAAGCTCGACGACGGGGTGCTCAACATTCCGTTGTATTTGGCTGATCGATCTGTCCCTCTTATCAAAAAGGCGCTTGATTGTGCGCATCTTGACGTTTAGATCCTGGGCGAGCTGATGGGCGGCGGCTAATTAAATCGCTCCGCAACGGCCAAGGAGCTTGGACCTTAGCGGTGCTTGCTTCGCCAAGCCGTGGGTGTCATGCCGGTGTATTGTTTGAACGCTTGGGCGAAGGCGGCCTGCTGAGGGTAGCCTAGACGCTCTGCCACCTGCGCTATCGTGAGCGCGCTATCTGCCAAAAGGTCCTGCGCTCGCTCCATACGGCGTCTGCGAATGTAGGCGCCCAGGGACTCGCCGGTTTGGGCCTTAAAGGTGGCGCATAGTTTGGAGCGGCTTGTGTAGAGCCTCTCGGCCACCTCGTTGATACCCACATGTCTGCCTTTGTCGAGCGTGCGCTCAATCATTGCCGTTGCTTCTTCGGCCATGGTTATGCTGACGCGTGTGTCTGCCGCCTGCCGCGCCTGCTTGTGGGCCGCGCGCGAACAGGCGAGCTCCGCGACCATGGTCTCCACGATGCCCTGCATATAGACGTGTCCGCCTACGGTTTGGGCACGGTCCTCGTTAATCCGGCGCAGCGTGTGATAGATGGCAGACGTCGCTTCCTCGTGCCATGGCTCGGCAAACGCCTCAAAGATTCCCGCGAACTCGGTGGGATAGCGGTGCTCCAGTTCGTCAAAATATCCAGGCAAAAAGAGCACCGAGCGCGAGTGATAAAGTTCCCCCGCAAACAGCGGGCTTAATTCCTCGCCACAGCTATCTTGGATAAAGCTGCAAACGGCATTGTTTGGCCACGGTCCATGCAATGGTTTAAGGTTCGCGGGCGTTATGCCAGCCTCGGGCATGCATGTAAGTGTGGGCGCGCTGACTTCGCTCACGCAGGCGTACGGCTCGGGTGTGTATTCGGCCAGGTACATATCGTGCGTCGGGGTGATGAAATGCTCCATGACAATGCAGGCAGGGGAGAGAGGCATGATCCATGCGCGTCCGTGCGCCCGATCGTTTGCCACCTCGCCGGTAAAGACGGCGCCCTTGCCGGTAAGCTCCAGGCCAAACTGCTCAAACTGCGGTGCGTAGAGCTCGGTTATGTCGGTCGCTGCCCGCCGCATTTGCAAAAGCGTCCCTTTCCTTTGCAGAAACGTCCACAGCTCGGTTGATTGTGAGCCATGGCTAACATGCCAATGATAAGTTCAGTACGGTTAACTCTCAAGCCGTTAGAAAGGAATCTCATGGCAAAGGAATCAAAAAAGGAAGGCGGCGGTATCGGCGAGCTGCTTGCATATGCTGGTGACCGCAAATTCCTAACGTATTTGGGCATGGCTCTCTCGGCGCTCTCGCAGCTGCTGAGCTTTGGCCCGTACGTGTGCATCTGGTTTGTCGCGCGAGATCTTATCGCTGTGGCGCCTAACTGGAGCGAAGCCACCGATATCGCGATGTATGGCTGGTGGGCCGTGGGTTTTGCCCTGGCAAGCATCGTAGTTTATTTCGTGGGGCTTATGTGCACGCACCTGTCTGCGTTTCGCTGCGCGTCTAACATCCGCAAGGCCACGAGCGAGCACCTGCTTAAGCTGCCGCTTGGCTACTTTGACACGCACGCCACCGGTGAGCTGCGCCGTGTTGTAGACGGATGCGCCGCCTCCACCGAGACTTTGCTCGCACACATGCTGCCCGATATCGCCGGCGCCACCGCCATGGTCGCAGGTCTGCTCGTGCTGCTTTTCGCGCTCGATTGGCGTTTGGGGGCGGCATGCCTTATCTCGGTCGTCGTTTCGTTTGGCGCCATGGCCACCATGATGAGCGGCAAAGGCGCCGAGTTCATGAAGGCCTACATGGGCGCGCTGGTCAAGATGAACAAGACCGGTACCGAATACGTACGCGGCATTCCCGTGGTCAAGGTGTTTCAGCAGACGGTCTATTCCTTTAAGGCGTTCCACGACGCGATCGCCGAATACGCCGACATGGCGCAAAACTATGCGGGCACGTTCTGCCGAGGTCCGCAGGTGCTCAACCTTACCGCGCTCAATGGCCTTGTGGCATTTCTCTTGCCCGTGGCATTGCTGTTGGCGCCGGGCGAGACGGACTTCGCGCACTTTATGGCCAACTTCACGTTTTACGCGATCTTTTCGGCCGTGGTGCCGACGGCCATGACCAAGCTCATGTTTGTGGGCGAGGCCTCTCAGATGAGTGCCGATTCGCTGGCTCGTATTCGAAGCGTCATGGAATCCAAGCAGCTCTCCGTGCCCGCCCAACCCAAGCACCCTGCCGGCGCCGACGTGCGATTTGAGGACGTGAGCTTTACGTACGAGGGTGCCGAAGCACCTGCCGTTAGCCATGTGAGTTTCAGCGTTCCCGCTGGTAGCACCCTCGCCCTGGTGGGTCCCTCGGGTGGCGGCAAGTCAACCTGCGCAAGCCTGATTTCGCGTTTTTGGGATGTTTCCGCAGGTCGCGTGCTCGTAGGCGGCGTAGACGTTCGCGACATGGATCCGCACGAGCTTATGGACCAGGTCGCCTTCGTGTTCCAGACCAACCAGCTGTTCCGGCAAACACTTGCCGATAACGTGCGCGCCTCCAAGCCTGGAGCCACTGACGACGAAGTGCGCGCGGCCCTCTCCGCGGCCCAGTGCGACGATATCGTGGCCAAGCTCCCGCAGGGCATCGACACCATGCTCGGCGCCGGCGGGGCGTACCTTTCGGGCGGCGAGGTCCAGCGCGTGGCACTTGCCCGCGCGATCCTTAAAGACGCGCCTATCGTGGTGCTCGATGAGGCCACGGCGTTTGCCGATCCCGAGAACGAGGCGCTCATCCAGCGCGCCTTTAGCAAGCTGGCGGCGGGTCGCACGGTCATTATGATCGCGCACCGACTCTCGACTGTAGTGGGCGCAGACCAAATCGTGGTGCTCAACCAGGGCAGCGTGCAGGAGACTGGCACCCATGCCGAGTTGCTGTCCCAAGAGGGTCTGTATGCCAAGATGTGGGCCGAATACGAACAGGCCGCGAACTGGAAAATCACTGCAGCGACCGCGGATGCCGCCGTCACGAAGGGAGGCGAGGCCTAAATGTTCGCCTCATTCCAAAAGAAGTATTTCCTATCCGATAAAGGCGTCGCCGGCGTAAAACGCGGCATTTTCTGGACCGCGCTCACCAATCTCATTACCATGGCCGGCATGGGCTTATTGTTCCTGGTCATGGCCGGTTTTGTCGAACATCTCGCCACCGGTGCCGACCTGCCGGATGCCCTGCCGATTGTGGGCGGCCTCCTGGTCTTTTTCGTGTTGCTCTTTGCCTCTAACTGGCAGCAGTATTACTACACCTACTGCATCTTTTACGAGGAGTGCGGCAAGCAGCGTATGGAGATTGCCGAGCGCTTGCGCAAACTGCCGCTGTCGTTTTTTGGTCGTCGTGATCTGGCCGATTTAACCGAGACCATCATGGGTGACGTCCAGGCCATGGAGCACGCCTACAGCCACGTGCTGGGAGAGCTTTGGGGTGCCATCATCGCAAGCGCCATTGTGTTCGTGGCGTCGCTGTTCTTTTGCTGGCAGCTGGCGATCGCGGCGTTTTGGAGCGTGCCCGTGGCCTTTGCCGTGCTGTATCTGACACGCGGCCCCATGACCCCGGTGTTCGACCATGTGCGTGCCGAGAAGGTCAAGGTTACCGAGGCGATCCAGGAGACGCTCGACTGCGTGCGCGAGATCCGCGCCACCAACCAGGAGGCTCATTATCTTGAGGGGCTCAACGCCGTGATCGATGCCGAGGAGCGCGAAACCACCAAGGGCGAGCTCGCCAATGGGCTTTTGGTCAACTCCGCCTTTGCCATCCTGCGCCTGGGGATTGCCACCACGTTGGTCACGGGCGCTGCGATGGTCGCCTCCGGCCAGGCCGACTTTTTGATGATGTTTGCCTTCCTGCTTATGGTGAGCCGCATCTATGCGCCCTTTGATCAGGCGCTGATGCTGATGTCCGAGCTGTTTGCCGCCGAGTCGTCGGCCAAGCGCATGCGTTCCATCATGGAAGAGCCCGTGGCGCGGGGCAGCGAGCAGTTTGAGCCCGTAGGCCACGATGTGGTGTTCGATCACGTGGCATTTGGCTATGGTGCGGGCGAGGACGGCCGCGCCGGCGAGAAAGTTCTTACCGATGTGAGCTTTACCGCCAAGGAAGGCGAGGTCACGGCACTGGTCGGTCCTTCGGGCTCCGGTAAGTCCACGGTGAGCCGCCTGGCCGCGCGCTTTTGGGACGCCACCGAAGGCACGGTCACCGTGGGCGGCGTGGATGTTGCGAGCGTGGATCCCGAGGTGTTGCTGCGCGACTACGCCATTGTGTTCCAAGACGTGCTGCTCTTTGACGACACGGTGATGGGAAACATCCGTCTTGGTCGTCGCGATGCCACCGATGAGGAAGTGCTTGCTGCCGCGCGTGCCGCCAACTGCGACGAGTTTGTGAGCCGCATGCCGCAGGGCTATGACACCATGATCGGCGAGAACGGCTCCAAGCTGTCCGGCGGTGAGCGCCAGCGCATCTCTATCGCCCGTGCGCTGCTCAAAGACGCGCCTATCGTGCTGTTGGACGAGGCGACGGCGAGCTTGGATGTGGAGAACGAGACCGTGGTTCAGCAGGCGCTCTCCCGTCTGCTTGCAGGTAAGACGGTTATCGTTATTGCCCACCGTATGCGTACGGTGGAAAATGCCGACAAAATCGTTGTACTCAAGGATGGTGTGGTTGCCGAGCAGGGCACTCCGGCGCAGCTCAAGGCGGCAGGTGGAGAATTCGCCCGCATGGTGGCGCTGCAAAAGGAAGCAGCTACCTGGCAGTTGTAAGAAGGGGCAAAGGGACAGTCCCTTTCTCACATTGACAATCGGTTACTCCGCATCGTTAATTTTCAAAAGGTTAGCCATGGCTGACCTAGATAGTTAGATAAAATTGAGATATTTCAAAAGCGTGCTCGAGCAAACTTATTTACTCGGGTGCTGAGGCACCATGCCGCGTCCAATGCGGCAAAAGGGAGAGACATCATGAAGAAGTCCACGTTCAACACCCTGCTTGTCGGTGGCGGTTTTCTGCTCGGTACGGCCGGCATCAAGCTGCTCACCAGCGCTCCGGTAAAGAATGCCTGCGTGCAGGGTATCGCGTGCGGCATGCGCATCAAGAACGGCTACCAGGACATGGTCGAGCAGGCCAAGGCTAATGTTGACGACATGGTTGCCGAGGCTGCTTACATCACCCAGAGCGAGGCCGCTGCTGACGAGGCAGCCGAGTAACGCTCCCAGGCACAAACTATGAGATTCTCGATTATTAGCGAGATCCCCGGCAGGACCCGTCTTCAATTGGCGGGTCCTGTGCCAGAGAGCGATCTCGATGCACTTCTTAAGCTTGGCGGCGACATCGACGGCGTGCACAAGGTGCGCGTATATGGCCGTATTGGCCAGATGGCGCTCGAATACGACGAGCCGCGCCGCGATGCCGTACTGGCCGCCGTCGGTGCGCTCGACGCTCAGGCCATTGCCGACGCAAAGACGGGTTACGTGATGCAGCTTGAGCCGCGCAAGCACAAGCTCGTTATGGATCTTGCCACACTTATCGGTGCCCATTACGCACGTCGCTGGTTCTTGCCGACGCCTCTGCGTGCGGTGTTTGTCGTGGCCGGTTACATGGCATTTTTGCGCGCTGCCCTTCATGAGCTCGCGCAGCCGCGCCTGACCGTTCCCGTGCTCGACGCTTCGGCCATCGGTATCTCGTTTGTCAAACGCGACGTCGATACCGCGGGCCAGACGATGTTCCTGCTCAACGTGGGCGAGCTGCTCGAGGACTACACCCGCGCCATGAGCGAAAACGAGCTCATCAACTCGCTGCTCGATGTGCCCGACAAGGCGCAAAAGGTCGTCGGCGACACCGAGGTAAGTGTTGCCGCGACCGAGCTTGAGCCCGGCGATCTGGTCGCCGTGCGCACTGGCATGTCCATCTGCATCGATGGCGTTGTCGAGCAGGGGAGCGCTATGGTCAACCAAGCGACCCTGACCGGCGAGCCGCTGGCCGTCGAGCGCAGCGTGGGCGATGACGTGTTCGCCGGAACCGTCGTGGAGGACGGCAGCATCTTGGTGCGCGTGCGCGCCAATACGGCACAAACCAAACTGCGCTCGATCGTCTCGCTCGTGCAGACGGCCGACTCGCTTAAGTCCGAGGGTCAGTCGCACATGGAAGACCTCGCCAACAAGATCGTCCCGTGGAACTTCCTACTCGCGGGCCTGGTTGCGCTCACCACCCGCAGCCTCATCAAGACCTCGGCGGCACTGATGGTCGACTACTCGTGCGCACTCAAGCTCACGGGTTCCGTCGCCGTCATGACCGCTATGAGCGATGCTGCCAAGATGGGCGTCATGGTCAAGGGCGCGAAGTACTTTGAGTCGTTTGCCAAGGCTGACACCATTGTGTTTGATAAGACCGGCACGCTCACCGAGGCGCAGCCGCGTCTTGCCTGCGTGTTGACGACCGACGGCTGGAGCGAGGACGAGGTCCTGCGCCTTTCCGCTTGCTTGGAGGAGCATTTTCCGCATCCGGTGGCGCGTGCCGTGGTCAACGCCGCCCGCGAGCGCGGGCTCGAGCACCGCGAGCGCCATGCCGCCGTCGAGTACATCGTGGCGCACGGCATCGCTTCGTCCATTGAAGGGCGTCGCGCCATCATCGGTTCCGCGCACTTTGTATTTGAGGACGAGAGCGCGCAGCTCGATTCCGATATTAAGGAGCGCATTGAGTCCCAGATGCAGGGGCTGTCGCCGCTGTATCTGGCGGTCGACGGCAAGGTCGTCGGCGTGCTCGGCATCGAGGATCCGCTCAAGCCCGGCGTCCGTGAGGCCATCGCCGACCTGCATGCGCTGGGCGTCAAGCACGTGGTCATGCTCACGGGCGATTCCGAGCGCACGGCCGAGCGCATCGCGCGTGAGGCGGGTGTCGACGAGTTTAAGGCCGAGCTGCTGCCCGAGGATAAGTACGCGTATGTGGAGCGCATTAAGAGCGAGGGGCGCCATGTTGCCATGGTGGGCGACGGCGTTAACGATTCGCCGGCGCTCGGTTTGGCCGACGTGGGCTTGGCGATGGGTGGCGGAAGCGACATCGCCAAGGAGGTCGCCGATATCATCCTGGCCGACACGGATCTCGCCGCAATCGTGCGCCTGCGCCGCATGAGCCAGGGACTCATCGATCGTCTGACGAGTTCGTATTCCAAGGTGATGCTCACCAACTCGGCGCTGTTGGCATTGGGTATTACCGGCATGATTACTCCGCAGGCGTCGTCGCTGCTGCACAACGGCTCAACGATCGCCTACAGCCTGGGCAACGCAAAGGCTTACCTGCGCTAGCGGACGTGTTCGCCCACGTTATCTGGCCTGCGCCCAGACGGCATCGGTGTCGTCCGGGCGCAGGCCTTTTGCGTTTGAATATTTGCTAGCTTCTCTATATAGTATTGCTAGCAGGGCTAGCAATTGAAGGGAGCGGGATCGACATGGGTGCTGTTAGCGGCATGGCGCAGGTGAACGTTCGCGTGGATCGCCAGGTCAAGAACCGTGCCGAGGAAGCGCTGCAGCTTTCGGGCAGGTCACTGCCCGAGCTCATCAAAAAGGTCGTGGCCAAGGTCGCACGGGGTGGCGGGCAATGTGAGGAAGTGCTGTCTGCCGTTGATGGCCGGCAACAGACCGTCGCGCACGATACTCCGTTCGCCGCATCGTGGGCAGCGGCAGACCGGCTTTATGCAGATTTGGGTATCGCCACGTCGCCCGTATCCGACAATCGCGATTGGGACACAATCTATTCCGAAGCCATGGACGAGCGCTATCGCCAAAAGGGGATGATCCAGTGAGTGGGACACCTCTCAAGATCATGGTGGACGCCAACGTATGGGTTGATTCGTTTTGCGTCGACCATGCCGAGTCGCTTGCCGCGCGTGCGTTTATTGGGCAGGCGACAGAGACGGGGGCGTTGCTGTTCTTCCCGGTGCATATTGTCAAGGACGTGCTGTACGTTGTCCAACACGAGCTGAAGCGTAGCGTTCTTGCCAGCGGGGGAGCGCTCGACGAGGCTTCTGCCCGCGCGATTGGCGAGGCGGCGCTGGCATTTGTTCGGAACATGACCGAAAACGCCACGGCCGTGGGTGTAGATGCGTCGGACCTTTGGCTGGCCGACAAATACTTAGCGCTCCATCGCGATTACGAGGACAACTTGGTGCTTGCCGCGTGCAAGCGCGCACAGGTCGATTACTTGGTGACCAACGATTGCAAGCTGCTCGAACATGCCGATCTTGCAGTAAAGACACCTCGTCAAATGATGCCGATTCTTGCTTTGGCCGAACGCGGCGGCGCGGCTATCGGTTGACGCGAACTGTTTGCGGGCCTCTTGGACGACGATGCGCCAAGGGGCCCGCGTCTGCTATTTGCAAAAGCTCGGCCTTAATGGCGGGACTTTCTGCGAGCTGCTCGGCTGCCTTTTCGTCGGAATCGTTTAGTGCTGCCAGACTGCGGTAGACCCACTCGTTGACTTGGATGTTCTTGACGCCTGCGGTCTGCATAAGGGCGCCTACCTCGCGGATTGCTGCGAGCAGATCGGCCTTGGGACCTGCGAGCTCTACCTCGATGCCGTGGTAGGCGGCCACGCCGCGGTTCTCACTCACGTGGTCGATAAAGCCCTCGACGGTCTCAAGCTGCTGAGTGAGAGCTGCATCATCGTCAACGTCCAGCGCGACGAGTGCGTTCGATACCGTGAGGGCGGGATGTCCGCAGGGGACAAAGCCCTCGATGACATCCATAGCTTCGGTAATGGTTGAGCCCAGGCCTGCGAGGGCATTGACGAGTTGCTGCTTGGTATCCATAACGGTCCTTTCGACGGGTCAATTCTGCTTGGCGAAAATATACGTGACGCGATCGGTAGCAAAAGTGCGAAGTGCGGCGCACATTGGGGTCTTCACAGCTCGTGCATAGAACAGCTGTCTGCCTTTAGAACGTGGTAAGATAGCTATCCACGAGCGGGGTTCACCCCGCGTGTTCCTTGAAAAGTCGACGGTTATCGGGTGTTTGCAGACCCGATACCATCCAGACTTTCCCAACATTCGGGGGCGACTGGTTTCGACACGATAGCTCTGAGAGAGGAAGCAAGCCGAGGTCTCCTCGCCTCGTTAAACAGGGGTACCGTCAAATTGAATTGACAACAACTCTTCTTTTGAGCCTATGGCTCTCGCTGCTTAGTTTATAGCGGCGCGTCAACCCGGTGATTTCCCCGACACCGGCGCGACGTCATGTTAGGGGAATGCTCCCGCGCACGTAATCGGTATGGCGCGGGCTAAGACCGAACCGGTTAGGACGCCGCGAGCGTGTCGCTGCGCGCAAAGCGTCCGAGACAAAACCAGCGACTGAGCTTGGAGATGCCAATCAGGGGGCTTTCGTGGACCGGAGTTCGATTCTCCGCGCCTCCACCATATGTAACAGGCAGGTAGAGAAGTGTCTCTACCTGCTTTTTTATTACTTACAGATACCGCGGAGAATCGAACTCTGTGCAGGGCGCGGGCGTAAAGAAAACGCGTAAGCGTTTTTAGCCCGCGGGCGAGGACGCCGGCAGGCGGCCGAAGCCGGCGCGGATTTGCGAAGCAAATACGCGGATTCTCCGCGCAAACTTCCGACTCAAAACGGATGCGATGTTTATCGAATCTCAGCTGGCCTCGCCCAGCATCAACGGATCCCCCCGTACCGCGGAGAATCGAACTCTGCTCCAAAACCTGCGCGCTCGCCATCCCAAAACTGGGTAGAAGAAAGCCAAAACGCAATCGCAGGAGGTCAACATGACTGCAGAAGATAAGGCAAAGAACGCCGGCAAGGTCGCGCTCGTCCTGGAGGGCGGTAGTTTTCGCGGGCAGTTTACCGCGGGCGTGCTCGACGTCCTCATGGAGGCCGGCGTCGAGATTCCGGCGGTATATGGCGTATCGGCCGGCGCCCTCAACGGCGTGAACTACAAGTCGCACCAGATCGGCCGTGCCAACCGCATCAACCTGGCTTTCTGCAACGATAGCCGCTTCATGGGCGCCGCATCGTTTGCGTCCACGGGCTCCATTGTGGGTTACGACTTCATCTTCAACGATGTCCAGGACCGCCTGGATCCCTTTGACAGCGAGACGTTCGACGCGAGCCCCATCGAGATGTTCGCCGTCGCGACGGACATGCTCTTTGGAACCGCCACGTATCTCCCGGTCAAAAGCGCCGTGCTTGACCTCGATGCCGTGCGCGCCTCGACGTCGCTGCCGCTGGTGACGCCGCCGGTCGAGATTGACGGGCACAAATACGTCGACGGCGGCGTGGCCGATTCGGTCCCCATCGAGCACGTGCTGGAGGAGGCGGGCTTCGACCGTGCGGTCGTCATCGTCACGCAGGACCGTTCGTATGAGAAAAAGCCCTACGAGTTTTTGCCGGCCGCGCGTGCGCGTTATGCCGACTACCCCTATCTGCTCGAGGCTATCGAGACACGCCACGACCGTTACAACATCCAGCGCATGCACCTGTGGAAGTATGAGCGCGAGGGCCGTGCGTTGGTCGTCGCTCCGCAAAAGCCGGTCGAGGTCGGCCATGTCGAGCACGATTCGGCAAAGCTCCTCGACCTGTATATCCAGGGCCGTCAGGAGGCAAAGCGCCTGCTCGCGGAAATACAAGAGTTCGTTGAGCGCTAACGACGGCGAACCCTCAAAAAATGGCAACAGCTAAAGAGCTAGAAAATCACGGCTCGTGGATGACATGTGCAGAAACTCTGGTCGGAGCCAAAATACCTGTTGACTCGTACGGCGAGCGGGGTAATATGGACGGGTTACTTGCAGAGCCCCGTGAATCTCTGTAACAACACGTACTGTACATGGAGGAGTCTAAGTGATTTCGAAATCGACTCACTACGCCAAGCAGGGCGAGGTCCAGCGCAACTGGGTTCTCGTCGACGCCGATGGTGCTGTCCTGGGCCGTCTTGCCACCCAGATCGCAATGATCCTGCGCGGTAAGAACAAGCCCCAGTTCACGCCCAACAGCGACTGCGGCGACTTCGTTGTCGTCATCAACGCCGATAAGGTCCAGCTTACCGGTAACAAGGCCGACACGAAGACCTATTATCGCCACAGCGGCTACAACGGCGGCCTCAAGGCTGAGAGCTTCCGCCAGGCTATGGAGAAGCACCCGGAGAAGGTCATCGAGCGCGCCGTTCGCGGCATGCTGCCCAAGACCACCCTCGGCCGTGCCCAGATGACCAAGCTTAAGGTCTACGCTGGTGCCGAGCATCCGCATGCTGCCCAGAACCCCACGAAGATTGAGCTGGAGGCTTAAAGATGGCTGAGAACACCGTTGTCTACCAGGGTACCGGCCGTCGTAAGAACGCCGTCGCCCGCGTCCGTCTCGTCCCCGGCACCGGCAAGGTGACCATCAACAAGCGTGACGCCGAGCAGTATTTCGGCCGTCATCAGCTCGTTGAGAACGCCCTTGCTCCCTTCAAGGTGACCGACACCGCCGGTCAGTTCGACGTTATCGCTCTGTGCGATGGCGGCGGCATCTCCGGTCAGTCCGGCGCTCTGCGCCTGGGCATCGCTCGCGCTCTTCTGAACGCTGGCGACTACCGTGCTGACCTCAAGAAGGCCGGTTTCCTTACGCGCGATGCTCGCGTGGTCGAGCGCAAAAAGTACGGCCTCAAGAAGGCCCGCCGCGCTCCCCAGTTCTCCAAGCGCTAAGGTTTTATCTCCTTTCGAGATACAATGTACAAGCGGGGCCTGCCGATTCCTCGGCGGGTCCCGCTTTTCTTTTTCGACTAGGGTGGGCGGTTGCATATCGCCTGCTAGGGAAGGAGCGATCCTATGCCCCAGAACATCTTCGGTACCGACGGCGTCCGTGGCGTCGCCAACGCCGATCTTTCGTGCGACCTCGCGTTTCGTCTGGGTCGCGCGGCGACCAAGTTCCTTGGTCCGGACATCTGCATCGGCCGTGACACGCGCCTTTCGGGCACCATGCTCGAGAGTGCTCTGACCGCCGGTATCATGGCCGAGGGCGGCCGTCCGCACTGCTGCGGCGTTATCCCTACGCCGGCCGTGGCACTGCTCACCGTTCAGAACGAGCTCGACGGCGGCATCGTCATCTCCGCTTCGCATAATCCGCCGGAGTTCAACGGCATCAAGTTCTTTAGCCGCAAGGGCATGAAGCTTCCCGACGCCGTCGAGGAGGAGATCAGCGCATGGGTCATGTCCGAGGAGGCCATGGCTGCCGACACGCTGCCGACTGGCGCCGGTGTGGGCCACATCATCAAGATGAAGGATGCTCGCAAGGCATACGTCGACCACGCTATCGATACGCTCGACGGTCTGAGGCTCGACGGCCTGGTTGTTGCCGTCGACTGCGGTCACGGCGCCTCTTGCCAGACCACGCCCGCCGCACTGCAGCGCCTGGGCGCCACGGTCCATGCCATCAACACCGACTACTGCGGCACCGACATCAACGTCGAGTGCGGCTCCACCCATCTTGGTCCTCTGCGCGAGCTTGTGCTGCGCACCCACGCCGACATTGGCCTGGCCCACGATGGCGATGCCGACCGCGTGCTCTTCGTCGACAGCGAGGGCAACGAGATCGACGGTGACTACATCCTGGCCATCTGCGGCTCCGACCTCGCCGCTCGTGGCAAGCTCGCCAACTCCGAGATTGTCTCGACCGTCATGTGCAATCTGGGCTTCTCCATCGCTATGAAGGAGCAGGGCTTCGAGATGGTCCAGACCGCCGTGGGCGACCGCTACGTTTTGGAGCGCATGCTCGCGGACGGTGCCGTCATCGGCGGCGAGCAGTCCGGCCACATCATCTTCCTGGAGCACAACACCACCGGCGACGGCCTGGTGACGGCCCTGCAGCTGCTGGCCGTGCTCAAGCGCACTGGCCGCACCCTCACCGACCTTGCCGGCATTATGAAGAAGTACCCGCAGGTGCTCGTCAACGTGCATTCCGACAACAAGGCCGGTCTGGATGACTGCCAGCCCATCTGGGATGCCGTCGCTGCTGCCGAGAAGGAGCTCAATGGTCGCGGCCGCATCTTGGTGCGCCCGAGCGGTACCGAGCCGCTGGTCCGCGTTATGGCCGAGGCCGAGACGCACGAGCTGACCCAGCGCGTTGTCGACGACATCGTCGAGGTTGTCAAGCGCGAACTTCCCTAATGGTCAAAAACGAGTGCCAAGTGGTAAACTGTTAAGGCTATTTTGGTCGATTGGTATGTCCGAGGGGGAGCATGTTCACTAAAGTCCTAAGGTCTTTTGGTATGCGTGGTCGAGTCCTTACGCTGGATGCTCCCATCTCGGGCGACGTCATTCCGCTTTCCGAGGTAAACGACCAGACATTTGCCACCGGCCTTTTGGGCCAGGGCGTGGCGATTCAGCCTACCGGCACGCGCGTGATTGCACCGGCAGACGCCAAGGTCGAGGCCATTTTTCCCACGGGACACGCCGTTGCGCTCAACACGGTCGATGGCTTGGACGTGCTCATCCACGTTGGCTTGGACACTGTTCAGCTCGAGGGCAAGCACTTTACCGTACATGCGCAAGTGGGTGACATCGTCCATAAGGGCGATGTACTCATTGAGTTCGATCGCGAGGCAATTGCTGCCGAGGGCTACGATGTGACGGTTCCCATCTTGGTGTGCAACTCCGTTGAGTTCTCGAGCATCAAGGGCTCCGTTGGCGTGCATGTCGAAGAGATGGACCAGCTCATCGTTGCTCGCGAGCGATAGCAAGTGCACGTGGCCATTAGCCTACAATTCAAACACGTTTACGGAGGGCGCCCTTGAAAGAGGACGCCCTCCGTGGCAAGATGGGATTTGTCCGAAGCTAAAAGGCTTCGGGTCACCGTGGACGGGCAGGGGCCTCGACGCGGCTAGACACGAGACACATACATTACGCGACCTCGCCCTGGTGGCCGCACACGTTGGTTGCGGCCGACGCGGGCCGCGGGCAAGTGCTTGTAAAGGGAGCCTTGCCTCTCTTGTACGAGAAAGGACGCGTAATGAAGATCATTAAAGCTAAAGACTACGAGGATATGAGCCGCAAGGCCGCCAATATCATCTCGGCGCAGGTTATCCTCAAGCCCGACTGTGTGCTGGGCCTTGCCACCGGCTCCACCCCGATCGGTGCCTACAAGCAGCTCGCTGCTTGGTACGAGAAGGGCGACGTCGACTTTGCCGAGGTCAGCACCTACAACCTGGACGAGTATCGCGGCCTTTCGCACGACGATCCCCAGAGCTATCACTACTTTATGCGTGAGAACTTCTTCGATCACATCAACATCGACCTGAACAACACGCATGTGCCCGACGGTTCCAACCCCGACGCCGCCGCTGCCTGCTCTGAGTACGACAAGATCGTCGCCGCCGCCGGTTACCCGGATCTGCAGCTGCTCGGCATTGGCAACAACGGCCACATCGGCTTCAACGAGCCCGATGACCACTTCTCCAAGGGCACGCACTGCGTCGACCTCACCGAGAGCACCATTCAGGCCAACAGCCGCCTGTTCGACAGCATCGACGACGTTCCCCGTCAGGCCTACACCATGGGTACCCAGACCATCATGTATGCCCGCATGATCCTGGTCGTCGCCAACGGCGAGGCCAAGGCCCAGGCCGTGCATGACATGTGCTACGGTCCGGTTACGCCCGCGTGCCCGGCTTCGATCCTGCAGCTGCACACCAACTGCGTTGTCGTTGCCGACGAGGCCGCCCTTTCGCTCTGCGAGTAGCGCGAATCCTGCACCTCGACATAGCCTTGCCTAAGGCCTCCGCTTTGCGGGGGCCTTTTTGCTATCCCTTTCCGCCCGCTTGACCAAAATCTTGCCGCAAGCTTGACGAATGCCGGATGTCCAACAGTTTGATTCATTTCATACCAGATTCTATGCAAAAATGCCACTAAAAGGTCGTAGACGGTAGCGGGTGCTAGGCGAGTTGAATGACATAGCTGAACCTTGTTCATCTGCGTTACACTGCCGCTTAGATGGGACAAGCTGACAAGCTAGTTTACCTGCTTAAAGACCGATTAGTCGGGGGATTAATAACAATCGGCCCTCGCTGTACAAAAACTTGCCGCTTGCGTACCGAAAGACAACCTAAAACACAAAACCGCTCTATTCATAGCGCGGCTTGTATGGTCTTGCGGTTACAGTGTCCATACGGTCGAGTTGAGGAGCGGGCATGGTAAACGATTTGAGCGGTATAGACGACCTCGAGCTGATGCCGCTGGGCGGAGGCTATATGGTGCGACGCGAACGCTTGATGAATGAGCTTATCGCCAAGGGCCGAAAGGCCGGCATCGTAGTTCTTTATGCGCCCGACGGGTTTGGGAAGACCTCGGTGCTGCTGCAGTACACCCATGAGGTTAAATGCGACCCGACGCGAGGCCCCGTGCGGATTATCGAGGCCGATCGCGCCATTGGGCGCGAGGTGTTTATGCAGCTCGAGGTGGTTACCGAAGAACTCAAAGACAAACCGCACTCCCTTATCGCGATTGATAATGTGCCAAACCTCGATCAGCGCGATACCGAAGACCTCATCGACAGGATTCGCGGCCTGCGCGCTATGGGGGTAGGGGTCTTTATCTCCTGCCGTCCTTCAAATCGTCAGCTGATTCATGGGCTGGGCGATTCGGTTAAGATCAATGCGCAGATGCTCAAGGTGCATGCCTATGAGTATTCGGCGTGGGCATCGGCGTTTTCGATCAGCACATCGCTCGACTTTTATCAGCTCACGCAGGGCGTGCCCGAGCTCGTTTCGGCATTGCAGACAGGTCTGTATGGCCAAGGCGACGTAGCCGGCCTGCTCGAAAACGAGATTGTCAACGTATATGGCGCGGCACTTGCCGATCTGGCTTCGCTCGACAATAATGCGCTGTTTTGCGTGGCATGTCTCATGGTTTTGATGGGCGAGGGCAATATCGCAGAACTCGAGGCTTGCGGGGTGAGGCTGTCGATGGTCGACCAGTCCTATTTTGTACGCGACTACCCGATCTTTGGCTTGGATCCCGCCGAGCGGAGTTTTACGTGTCTGGGCACGGAGGATAACGGACGCTTGCGCTTGCGTAAGTTGGTGGCCGAGGTTCGCCCCGAACTTGTTCCGAGGGCGGCCCGGATTTTGCTTAAGGCGGGCCGATGCGATGCGGCGATGGGCCTGGCGGACGCCTTTTTGGACCGTGAAGCGGTCCTTGAACTTGCTGGGCAGTATGGGGTCGATCTGGCTCTGACGGGGCACGGGGCCGATATCTGCCGAGCAGCGCTGGGCACGATCGATGCCGACGATCCGGCTCCAGAGCCAACGCCTGCCGAAGCGCTTGGCGTATATCTGGCAGCGGTCAGCGTGTCCAATACAAAGCTCGCTCGCTATATGGCATCGGTCATCGAGCGCGGGGGCGAACGGGCGGCCTGCGAAATAGACCCTGTTTCATGGAGGGTGGCCCAGACGCTGACGGCTGTTTGCTATGGGGACAACGGGCTTGGGCTTCCTACGAACCTGGCCGTGCCAGAAATCGAGGCATCCCATACCGCACTCGATATGTTGTCTGCGCATATCGAGGTCAAGCGATGCCTGACCGAGCGGGGAGATGACGGCGACGTTCTACAGCAGCTCAAAACGAGCAAGGCCTACGACTGCGAGCTCGACATCGCGGGGATTGTTATACGGGCCGATAGTATGCTGGTGGAGCTCTTTGACGGGTCGTTTGCGGGAACCGATGAACGCGACGACGAGATGGCGCTGGTGCGGGAGGCGCTCGACGTACGTGGGCTTAAGGCGATGGCTATCTGGGTGCGCATGGTGTTGGCGGCGCGGCGGCTCCTTTCCGGCTTGCCGGTAACCGACGACGCGGCGTTCAACGAGCTCGATCGTTTTGCCGTGCGCATGCGCGACAACCAGATTCAACTGTTTGGCCTGTTGCTAGAAGGCTGGCAGTCGCTGGCAGAGGGACGGCCGGTTAATGCAAAGTTCCGTGCGGTCCAAGTGCTCAAACTTGCCGAGGAGTCGATTACGTACATGCGCGATAACGCATTGCTGCTGGAGCGCGCGGCATATCTACGTAACACCTCGATGGTTTCGGTACGCGAGGAAGCGGAGTTGCTCGATATAAGCCAGACGCAGGTTGGTGGAGCGGAGGCCTGGATGGTGGCGCTGCATTTGGCCTGTGCGGGCCGAGACAGCGATCTTGCGGCCTGGATGTCCATGAATCGTGCGGGGATTCTAGAGCCATCGTATCGGCTCTTTGCGCGCCTTGCCATGCATTGTCTGGGCGAGCCGGCGGGCAGGATACGCAAGAAGCTTCCCGTGCGCGAGCTGTCGCGGTACTCGCTGCGCGACGATTTGGAAGGGGAGGGCGAGCGTCTGTTCCAGGTCGGCGAGGTTGAAGCCGTTGATACCATCGACCATATCGAGATTCGCATGTTTGGTGCGTTTCGCGCCGAGCGCGACGGGTTTCCCATCACGGACAAAATGTGGCGCCGCAAGAAGGCGGCGACGCTTGCCGAGCGGCTTGCACTGGGCATGGATGCGCTCGTCGACCGCGAGACGCTGGCCATGGAGCTGTGGCCCCATGCCGAGTTCAATAGCGCCCGCAATAACCTGTACTCGACGATATCGCGCTTGCGGTCGGCTTTGGGGCCGACGCCAGACGGCAAGTCGTGTGTGCTCATCCAAAATGAATGCATCGGACTCAACGGCGACTACGTCAAGACCGATGTGCGGCTGTTTGACCAGATAAGCCGCGAGGTTTTGGGAAATCGCACGGGTGCGCGCGGACCCCATTTAGTTGAGCTGTGCCTTAAGATTGAGCAGCTTTATGCCGGACCGCTGTATGTGCCCAATGGCTGTAATCCCACCTACTTTTTGCGCATGCGGCGCATTATGCAGTCAAAGTACATCGATTGCATGATTAAGGGAGCAGATGCCGCTCTAGAAGAAAACGATCTGCAGTCGGCGATTTGGCTGGCGGAGTCGGGGCTTCGACAGGAAACGGCGCGTGAGGATATGGTGCGCTGCGCCATGCGTGTCTACAGTGCGGCGGGGCGGCGGCGCGATATCGTCGAGCTGTACAGCGGGCATATGCACCATCTGAGGGAGCAGGTCAATGGCGTGCCCGAGCCCGAGACGCGGCGTCTATACGAGCGCTTGGTGGAGGGGCGGCTCAATCGCGTGCTGGTCGAGCGATAAAAAACGGGCGCCCGAAGTACTTGGGCACCCGTAAGCTTGCTATGTGTTGGCTCGCCGGATCATTGGCTCTTAGACGAGCTTGATCTTCTCGATATCCTTGCGCAAGGACTCGCGATACAGCGAGAACTTGCGGCCGATGACCTGGACGACCTCGGCGTGGCAGCGCTCAGCGAGCTCTTCGGCGGCCTCACGGGCGGAAAGACTGGAGCCATCGAGCACGGAGCACTTAACGAGCTCGTGCTTCTCCAGGTAGGCGACCGTTTGCTCGACGGTGCCCTCGTTGACATCGGACTTGCCGATGATGATGGCGGGGTTGAGGTGATGGGCCATGCTGCGAAGCTGCTTGACCTGGGCTCCTGTCAGTGCCATGGGTTCTCGCTTTCTATGTATGGGGCGCCCCGCGACGGGGCCTTAATCTACGTGAGCTGTCCCACGATAGCGCAGGAACGGCGCGGTGTGGAGCGCGTTCGCCCAGTTCAAAAAGAATGCGGATGCCGGGCGGGTGGACGGTGCGGGCTGCGAACAGGCTATGAGCTGAGCGCAGAGACCGGATCCCATGCAATAAACGCCCAACGAACCTTACGGATATGGTCGAGCATATAGCGTCCCTGCGGCACGCCCTTGGAACCCGACTCACCGGCATGGGGGTTCTCAATCATGTGTTGAGCGATGTAGTCGCGCAGGCGGTCGACCTTATCCTCGTTGCCATGCTCAAGCATGCGGGAAAAGTCCGCCACGCCCGCTTCAAGGCTGTCGAAGGTATCGCGACGAGGCGATTCAAAGTACGTAACCTGCGGCAGCGCACCCATCTGAATAAGGATGTTAAAGGCATACACAAAACCATTACTGCAGGTAACCGAGGCACCGATAGCGTTCATCAAGTGCAGATCATAGCGCGGGCTGGAGTTTGCGACCATCGTGACAGCACAACGCCGACGAGCCGTACGATCAAGCTTGGCAAGCGCATCTTTTAGGTTGGTCGTCGTAACCGACCGACTGGCAAAGGCAACATCCACCGCCTTCGCGACCGGTCCAACCAAATCCCAATCATCATCCCAAGCAAGCTCAAGCGGCGTTATGCGCCCCTCGAGCCCGTAGTACTCAATGCCGGCATCAAGGGTGCCCAACATAGCGGGGGAGAAGTCGGCTGCAATCACAGGATGCCCAGCCTGAGCAAGCGGAATAGCAATCGACCCAGCCCCACATCCCATATCCAGCACCGACTCGCCGGGCTCAAGCGCCAACAGCTTTATAAAATCCCGAGCATAAGGGGCAGTCTCCAACGGCCGAAAATGCCGAGCCCGCTTATCCCATTCAAAAGAATCATCAGCCCGATGCCGAGCGGCCTGCAGACGCATCCATTCGCCATTCCAATCCGCAGAAAGCAGCTCAGAACGAGTATCCCCATCAACCACGGGCCAACCTCCTAGCAACAAAAAAGCGACTCCCCCCAAAAGAAGAGCCGCAACCAGCATATATCAGAAAAGAACCGTTCCAACGCCAAATCGCCGCACCAGCCAAGTGGTGCAGGAGCGAAGCAACTGCAACCGGGATAGACCCCAACTGAGGTCCCGTTGTGCGGGAGCCCCGGGGAGGGCAAATATATAAGGTCGATCGCGAGTTCCGCACGAGCCGGAGAGCACTTAATGTGCTCTCCGTGCGAGCCAGGACTGTCCGAGCAGGCGACCTTATATATTTGCCCTCCCCGGGGCTCCTCGCCAGTCCCCTCAGCTAGTTCTTCAGCGAGTTCAGCGGCGCTGGGAAACGTCCACCACGGTGGGCAAGCACGGTGCCGGCGTTGGGGTTCACCGGCATGATGGGCGCACGGCCGAACAGGCCGCCGTACTCGACGCAGTCGCCCACGCCCTTGCCGATGGCGGGAATCACGCGGACGGCCGTGGTCTTGTTGTTGATGACGCCGATGGCCATCTCGTCGGCGATGATGCCGGCGATGGTCTCGACCGGGGTGTCGCCGGGGATGGCGATCATGTCCAGGCCAACGGAGCATACGCAGGTCATGGCCTCGAGCTTCTCGAGCGAAAGCGCGCCGGCTTCGACGGCGGCGATCATGCCGGCGTCCTCGGACACGGGGATAAAGGCGCCGGAGAGACCGCCCACGCTGGAACTGGCCATGACGCCGCCCTTCTTGACGGCATCGTTGAGCATGGCGAGCGCGCAGGTCGTGCCCGGGCCACCGCAGGTGCCCACACCGATGATCTCGAGGATGCGCGCGACGGAGTCGCCGATGGCAGGCGTGGGAGCCAGCGACAGGTCGACAATGCCCTTCTCGACACCCAGACGATGGGCGGCCTCGCGGCTCATGAGCTCGCCGGCACGGGTGATCTTAAAGGCGGTCTGCTTAATCTTCTCGGCGACTTCCATCATCGATGCGGAATCGGGCAGCGTCTCCAGGGCTGCGGCCATAACGCCGGGGCCCGAAACGCCTACGTTGATGACGGCGTCGGCCTCGCCACCGCCGTGGACGGCGCCCGCCATAAACGGGGAGTCCTCGACCATGTTGGCAAAGCAGACAAACTTGGAAGCGCCGACGGAATCCTGGTCGGCCGTGAGTTTGGCGGCATCGATGATGGTCTGGGCGGCCATAAGCACGGCGTCCATGTTGATGCCGGCGCGCAGGCTGGCGACGTTGACGCTGGAGCAGACGCGGCTCGTGGTGGCGAGCGCCTGCGGAATAGACTGGATGACGCGGCGATCGGCGTCGCCGATGCCCTTCTGGACGAGTGCGGAGAAGCCGCCCAGGTAATCGATGCCGAGCGTCTCGGCCGCGCGGTCGAGGGCATGCGCGATGGGGGTGAGATCCTCATCCTTGCAGCACGCGGCGATCTGCGCCACCGGGGTGACGGAAACGCGCTTGTTGACGATGGGGATGCCGTACTCGCGCTCGAGGTTCTCGGCGGTCTCGACCAGATGCTCAGCCGTGTGCGTCACGTGGTCGTATATCTTCGTGCACATGCGGTCGAGGTTCTCGTCACCGCAACCCATGAGCGAAACACCCATGGTGATGGTCCTGATGTCGAGGTTCTGTTCCTCAACCATGCCGCGGGTTTCCGCGATTTCTGCGGGCGTGATCGCCATCCTTGCGCTCCTATCTGCCAAAACGAGCATAGTCTTATCTATTCTAACGTGCCGCACGTGTCAAGTGGCGCGTGCGGCACGTTTTGGTGCTCGGTTGTTTCCGTTGTGTTACTTCCCAAAGACCTCTTCGGCGATACGAGCGCTCTCGGCGGCGTCCTTGGCGTAGTAGTCCGCGCCGATTTGCTTGGCGTATTCGGGGGTGAGCACGGCGCCGCCCACGATGATCTTGACGCCCGGGACTTCCGAATGGAGCAACTTGATGGTCTCTTCCATGGCGACGACGGTGGTGGTCATAAGCGCCGAGAGGCCGACGAGTTTGATATCGCGCTCCTTGACGGTCTTGAGTACCTCCTGCGGATCGACGTCGCGGCCCAGGTCAAAGACGGTGTAGCCGTAGTTATCGAGCAGCATTTTGACGATGTTCTTGCCAATATCGTGGATGTCGCCCTTGACGGTGGCCACGCAGATCTTGCCCTTGTCGGCGATCTCGCCGGCGGGCATCAGGCGCTTGATGGTGTCGAAGCCCACGCGTGCGGCTTCGGCCGAGGCCATAAGCTGCGGCAGGAAGAACTTGCCCTGGTCAAAGAGGACTCCGACCTCGTCGAGGGCGGGGATAAAGTGGTTGTTGATGAGGTCCATGGCGTCGTGGTCGGCCAACAGACGCTCGGTCTCGGCCGCGATCTCGCCCTTGCGGCCCGAGACGACCATGTGGCGGATGGGGTCGTCGTCAGCGCTTGCTGTGGCGCCTGCGGCGGGCGCGGCATCGCTCGATGCTGACTGAGCGGCCGCCGGGTTGGCGGCGATCTTGTACGGGTCGGTCCAGCCGGCGTAGCGCTCGATGTATCCGGTCGAGCCCTCGTCCTCGACGCTCAACACGCGATAGCTGTAGACGGTGTCCATAAAGCGCTTGGAACCGGGGTTCATGATGGGGGCGTCCAGGCCCGCGCCAAAGGCGGCGGCCAAAAAGACCGAACCCAGCAGCGGGCGGGCAGGCAGGCCAAAGCTGATGTTCGACACGCCGAGTGCGCACTTGACGCCCAGGCGCTCCTTGCACAGAGACATGGCGCGCAGAATTTGCTCGGCCTGGCGCTGGTTGGTCGAGGCGGTCATGACCAGGCAGTCGATGAGAATGCGGTCCGGGCCGATGCCGTAGCGGGCGGCTTCGGTCACGATGCGCTCGGCGATGGCAAAGCGGGCCTCGGCGGTATCGGGGATGCCGCCCTCGTCGAGCGTGAGACCGACGATGTTGGTGCCGTAGTGGGCGACCAGCGGAAAGATCTCGTCCATGATCTGCTGCTTGCCGTTAACCGAGTTGATGATGGGCTTGCCGGCGTAGCGGCGCACGGCGGCCTCGACGGCGGCGGGATCGGTGGAGTCGATCTGCAGGGGCAAGAGGGTGGAGCCCTGGAGCTGCTCGGTTGCCTGCTGGATGATCTTGACCTCGTCGATCTCGGGCAGGCCCACGTTGACGTCCAAGATGTCGGCGCCCTGCTCCTGCTGGCTGATACCCTGGCTCACGACGTAATCCAGGTCGCCGTCACGCAGGGCCTGCTGCAGGCGCTTTTTGCCGGTGGGGTTGATGCGCTCGCCGATGACGGCGATCTTGTGGCCGTCGCAGGGAAGGTCCACAACCGTCTGGGCGCTCGTGACCGACATGCTGGGCTTGCGATGACGCACGCTGGGCGTGTGGTTATCGATGAGGGTGCGAAGCGCCGCCATGTGCGTGGGCGTGGTGCCGCAGCATCCGCCGACGACGCTCACGCCGTCCTCGATCATCCCGGCGACGGCCTCGGCGTACTCGGGTGCCTGGATGTCAAAGACGGTGTTGCCGTCATCGTCCACACGGGGCAGCCCCGCGTTTGCCTGCACCATGACGGGCTTGTCGGTGACGGTGAGCATACGTGCGGCGAGCCCACGGAGCTCGGCCGGACCCTGGCTGCAGTTGATGCCCAAGACATCGGCGCCGATGGTGTCGAGGGTGATGGCGGCCACCTCGGGACTCGTGCCCAGGAAGGTGCGACCGTCTTCCTCAAAGGTCATGGTGGCAAAGACGGGCAGGTCGGAGTTCTCGCGGCAGGCGAGGACGGCCGCCTTGATCTCGGCCAGGTCGGTCATGGTCTCGATAATAAAGAGGTCCACACCCGCGGCGACGCCAGCGCGCACCTCCTCGGCAAAGAGGTCGTAGGCCTCGTCGAAGCTGAGGGTGCCCAGGGGGCGCAGCAGGGCGCCGATGGGGCCGATATCGCCGGCGACATAGTGGGCACCGGCCGCGCGGGCGCAGGCGACGGCGGCGGCAAAGACATCTGCCACGGTGGCGGCGCCATCGAGCTTGTGCGCGTTGGCACCAAAGGTGTTGGCGGTGATCACGTCGCAGCCGGCCTCGACATATTGACGTTGGATATCGGTGATAACCTGGGGCTCCTCAAAGTTGAGCAGCTCGGGCAGGGCGCCCGCCTTCATGCCAGCGGCCTGCAACATGGTGCCCATGCCGCCGTCGAACAGCAGGTGCCCCGTGCCCTCGATGGCCGCACGCAGGCGATCGTCCTTAATGCGCAGATCGTCGATCGTGCGCGTCTTGTACGTGGCGCCATTACGGCGTGCGGCATCAACGGGTGCCGCCAGCGCGGTACCGTCCAGATCATGAGTGATAAGCGGAGTAAACATCGATGGCTCCTAATGGCTGGAATAGCAGGTGGTGTGGGCGGCGCGGAAGCGACAGTGCTCGCGCATGCGGCAGATAGTGCAGGTGGGGCGGCTCTGGGCGTCGTGGACCTCGCCGTCGAACAGACCGATCACCGCGGTCACGCTCTTGGTGGGCATGAGCAGGTTGGTGGGTGTGACGGTAAGCCCGATGAGCCGCGTGGCGTTGAGTGCAGCCACGATTGAGCGCTGGGCCGTAAGCGGGCAGTCGCCGTAGCCGGGACTAAAGCGCCAGTTGCCGGCGAGCCCGTGAACGGCGGCGTCCGTCTTGACCTGCTGGTCCATTTGCTCAACGGCGGCTTCCACGTAAGCGGAGCACGCGGCGTCGAGCACGGCGCCCTCCAGAGGATGTTGGGCTCCCGTGGTGCGCAGGCGACGCTCGGCGTCCATGCCGAGGGTGCAGGCCATCAGCGCGGCCATGCGGGCGTCCTTAAGATGTCGATAGATATCGCGACCTCGCAGCTCAACGTTGGTGCCGACCAAGCGAATGCAAGGCTCACTTTGTTCGTCCACGCCCGTGGCATCGACGGCAAACACGCGGCGCACGCCACGGGGCTCAATGTCCAGCTCAAGGTGCTCGACCACAAGCTCAATACGTCGTGACAGCTCGGGCTCAATCTGCTGGCCGCCGTAACCCAGATACCGCAGCATCTCGGCACGGTCGACACGGGGATGGTGCGCAGCATCGACACGGTAAAGCGCCGGCGACGCAAGGTCGGCCGGCACTTCGACAGCGATTGTATCGATGTGCGGTTTTTCCATTACCCCAGGCGCTCCATAATGGTCGCGGCGATCGCAGGACGGTTCATAGTGTACAGGTGCAGGCCGTCGGCGCCGTGCTCCTTGAGGTCGCAAAGCTGGCGGGCTGCATAATCTACACCAGCTGCCTGCAGGCTCTCGGGGTCATTCTCGTACTTGGCGAGAATCTTGATGACGGGGGAGGGCAGCGACGCGCCGCACATAAAGACCATGCGGCTGATCTGTGACTTGCCCATAAACGGCATGATGCCCGCGGTAATGGGCACGGTGATGCCGACCTTGTCGGCAAGCTCGCGAAAACGGTAGAAGCACTCGTTATCAAAGAAGAGCTGCGTCACAAAGAAGCTCGCGCCGGCGTCCTGTTTTTGCTTGAGGTGTTCGACCGAGAGGTTGAGATCCTCACAGGCAATGTGGCCCTCGGGGTAGGCTGCGGCGCCCACGCAAAAGCCGGCGTCGACGAGCTCGGGGATGAGGTCGCGGGCGTAGGCGTAGTCCGAGGCGGGCTTGTCGTCCTCGGTCGCGCCGGCGGGGAGATCGCCGCGCAGGGCCAGGATGTTTTCCACGCCGGCGGTGCGATACTCGTCGATCTTGGCGGCGATATCGGCGTGGGTACGGCCCACGCAGGTAAGGTGTGCCACCGAGGGCGTGTCGAATTCGCTCGAAATCATATGCGCGATGGGGGCGGTGGCGGCACCGTTACCCGAGCCGCCAGCGGAACAAGTGACCGAGACAAAGCTCGGCGAAAGCTTGCACAGATTGCCTGCCACTTCGCGAGCCGTGTCGAGGGTCAGCTCGCCCTTGGGCGGGAACATCTCAAACGAAACGGGTGCGGTGCCCTGGGATGCTGCCTGCTTAAAAACCTCGTCGACGCGCATATCGTGCTCCTCTAGATACGTAATAGTGTGATGTGTTGTAAGGATTCTACAGCACCACTGTGCCACGGCGGAGTTTCACTCGCTATTTGGGGGATACCAATCAAAGATGCCTTGCTATCGGCATTTCCTATAGCAGAGCGGCTCATTTTGACACGGGCTATAAAGACTGGTATCTGATGCGAAATACCAGTTAATAGAGCCCCATCCCAAATTGACTACCCTTAAACCATGGGGAGAGGTCTGCAATTTATACAGTTGATTGGCTGTTGAGGGCGGCAACGCCGCCGCGATGCGGTAACCTCATTGATTGGTTTCGTGACAGCAACATAACGGTAATGTTGCGGAAACACGACGAGCCTAATCTATGACTCGTTCGTTAGTAATCAACACCGCTTCTCACGCGGTGCCGATACGAAGGGAGTTCCGTATGGCCGAACTTACTGACCGCTTCGGGACCATGGTGTTCTCTGAGGAAGTCATGAAGGACTACCTCCCCAAGGACATTTGGAAGCGCCTTGCTGCAACCCTCGAGGACGGTGAGCCGCTCGACCTGGATGTGGCCAACGCCGTTGCCCACGCCATGAAGGTCTGGGCCATCTCCAAGGGCGCGACGCACTACGCACACTGGTTCCAGCCGCTTTCGGGCATTACTTCCGAGAAGCACGACAGCTTCCTCGAGCCCAACCACGACGGCACCGCCATTACCAAGTTTACGGGCAAGAACCTCATCCAGGGCGAGCCGGACGCCTCCAGCTTCCCCAACGGCGGCCTGCGTGCCACCTTCGAGGCCCGTGGCTACACCGCTTGGGATCCCACCAGCCCCGCATTCATTAAGGACGATGTCCTGTGCATCCCCACGGCTTTCTGCTCCTACACGGGCGAGGCCCTGGACAAGAAGACCCCGCTGCTGCGCTCCATGACCGCGCTCTCGCGTGAGTCCAAGCGCGTTTTGGCGCTGTTTGGTAAGACCCCCAAGAAGGTTGTTCCTTCCGTGGGCGATGAGCAGGAGTACTTCCTGATCAAGAAGGACGCTTACCGCAAGCGCAAGGACCTGGTCATCACCGGCCGCACCCTCTTTGGCGCTGCTCCCTGCAAGGGCCAGGAGCTCGAGGAGCACTACTTTGGCGCTATCCGCCCCACCGTCTCGGCCTATATGAAGGATCTGGACGATGAACTGTGGGCGCTCGGCATTCCCGCCAAGACCAAGCACAACGAGGTTGCTCCCTGCCAGCATGAGCTCGCCCCCGTCTATGGCGAAGTCAACGAGGCCATCGACCAGAATCTGGTCATGATGGAGAAGATGAAGCTCATCGCCTCCCGCCACGACTTGGTCTGCCTGCTGCACGAGAAGCCCTTTGAGGGCATCAACGGTTCGGGCAAGCACAACAACTGGTCGCTTGGCACCGAGTCCGAGAATCTGCTCGATCCGGGCGACACCCCGCTCGACAACCTGCAGTTCATCGTCTTCCTCACCGCGGTGATCGAGGCCGTCGATAACTATCAGGAGCTCCTGCGTGCCTCCGTTGCCTCGGCCGGTAACGACCATCGTCTGGGCGCCAACGAGGCTCCTCCGGCGATTATGTCCATCTTCCTGGGCGACCAGCTTACCGAGGTCGTCGAGAAGATCATCGATGGCAAGGCTTCCGTCCATGCCACGCGCGGCGTGCTCGACCTGGGCGCCGATACCCTGCCCAAGTTGATGCAGGACAACACCGACCGCAACCGCACCTCCCCGTTTGCCTTCACCGGCAACAAGTTCGAGTTCCGTGCCTGCGGCTCCGAGCAGAACGTCTCCGACTCCAACCTGGTGCTCGATGCCGCCGTGGCCAAGTCGCTCAAGTCCTTCGCCGATGCCCTTGAGGGTACGCCCGAGGATGATTTCCAGGACGCCGCGCTCGAGTACTGCAAGAAGGTCCTGACCGACCACCAGCGCATCCTCTTCTCCGGCGACGGTTACTCCGACGAGTGGCCCATCGAGGCCGAGAAGCGCGGCCTTGCCAACAACAAGACCACGGCCGACGCTCTTCCCGCCTTTGTTTCCGATAAGGCCATTGCGCTCTTTGA
The DNA here is from genome assembly GCA_900542965.1 of uncultured Collinsella sp. Taxonomy (GTDB): domain Bacteria; phylum Actinomycetota; class Coriobacteriia; order Coriobacteriales; family Coriobacteriaceae; genus Collinsella. The sequence goes on along the minus strand of UQPY01000006.1, from coordinate 913 downwards.
GGAGACGGGTGTCCTGACCCGCGCCGAGGCCCAGTGCCGCTATGACTGCAAGCTCGAGAAGTACAACAAGCTCATGAACATCGAGGCTACCACGATGGTTCGCGAGGCGCGTCGTACCTATCGCCCGGTCATTACCGCCTATGCCACCAAGGTCGCTAAGGGCCTTGAGACTATTCGTGCCGCCGGTGCTGAGGCCGCCATGCAGTGCGAGCAGAACACGCTCAACAAGCTCTGCAACGGTATCACTGCCATCAACGACTCCATCAAGGCGCTCGACGCCGTACATCAGAAGGCCGAGGCTCTCGATGGCCAGGAGCAGGCCAACGTATACGCGCACGAGGTCGTTCCCGCTATGGATACGCTGCGTGCCGCCGTGGACGCCATGGAGGAGATCGTGGCCGCCGACTACTGGCCGGTCCCGACCTACGACGACATCCTGTTCTACGTGTAGAACGTAGCTGACATATCGTCACGGTATTGAGCCGGGGTCTGCATCGCGTGGGCCCCGGCTTTTTGTTTGCGAAGGACGCTTTGGATCCCGCTTTGCAACTGATTCGCCCACGCAATAAGGGGTCGTGGACAAAAAACGTCAAATATGAGTACTGTCACAAGCCCTGTAGCATTATCTTTTTGCAAAATATGCAGTGTTACGCAACATATGTCCAAGTACTTAGCTGATAAACGCCTGCAATTCTTCCGCCGTAGGACGCCTTGTGTCCAAATCGCCTTCTGATGGCATGAAATCGCTGTTACTAAATTGGTAACAGTACTCATATTTGCTATTTTTTGTCCACGGGCCCTTGGATGACAGTGAGATTTTATGCCTTCGGGGGTGCGGACAGAAAGTTGGACCGTGAAGCGGTCCGGACTGGAGGTTCGCATGTACAGCAGGGAGAAGGTCGAGCTCTTCCTC
>UQPY01000005.1 GCA_900542965.1 uncultured Collinsella sp. | reverse complement strand
CTACGCGTCTCGTGGGCTCGGAGATGTGTATAAGAGACAGCTTCATATGCGGCCCTCCCGGGCGCAAGCAAAAGGGCTGGTTAGCGCTGTTGGTCGCTTGCTGGTCTTCTGTTCTTAGTTGATATACTTTTTCGCATCTAACGCTTAGCCTAGGGGGTTGGCATGACAAATAAGGTTGAATGGGACCGCATGATTGCCGGGGAGCTCTATAGCCCCTATCGGGTTTACGACCATTCGTTTAGTAGGGTGCATGCGGCTCAGAAGTTGTTTAATGAGTCGGAGTATTGGGCTGATTCGAGCGCCTTTGAGGAGCTAAAGAAGTGTTTTCGCGTTGCTCCGGACGATATGGTCTTAACGGCTCCCGTTTATTTTGATCACGGTGACAGGGTTTCGTTTGGCAACCATTTCTATGCGAATACAGGTTTGACGATTCTGGACGAAAATTACGTGACCTTTGGCGACAACGTCTTTCTAGGACCCTATGTGAGTATATTTACTGCTGGGCATCCAATTGACGCCGATGTGCGCAATCTGGACCTTGAGTATGCTAAGCCTGTCACAATCGGCAACAACGTGTGGATCGGCGGCGGCGTGATTATCAATCCAGGCGTATCGGTCGGAGACGATGTGGTCATCGCCTCAGGTTCAGTTGTTGTTAAAGACGTTCCAAGCCACGTCATCATCGGCGGCAATCCAGCTCATATCATTCGAGAGATTACCGACAGCGATCGTAAGCTCTGGCAAGGCCAGCTGAATGCCTACAACGAGGCAATTGGATCATAGCCTCGGCATTCCCGCAGATAAAACCTACTAAAACAAACCTGTCCCTTATTGGCAGGTCTGGGCTCAGCGGCCCCGGCACGGGCTAAGTTTATCGCGAGTTCCGCACGAACAGGAGGCCACTTAATGTGGCCTCCGTCGTGAGCAGGACTGTAGAGCAGGAAACTTAGCCCGTGACGGGGCCGCTGAGCCCAGACCGGCGGGATAGAGCGGTTTGGATGGGGCTTTAATGCATGGGTGGTCTGTATTGGTACAAATGGGTATCATACTGTGGTTATTGCATCGACTCTGCGATGCATTGTTGTACGTTCCCGACGGTCGGTTTGCCAGAAGCGCCCCGTCGGTTGTTCCAGACCCGTTTCGAAGAAAGGAAACCAGACTAACCTATGGCAGCTAAAAAATCATCTCCCTTGAAGATCATCCCGCTCGGCGGCCTTGACGGCATCGGCAAGAACATGACGGTCTTCGAGTGCGGCGACGACATGGTGCTCGTCGACGCCGGCCTCATGTTCCCGGATGACTCCCAGCCCGGTATCGACCTGGTGCTTCCCGACTACACCTATGTTTTGGAGAACGAGGAAAAGCTCCGCGGTATCGTCGTCACCCACGGCCACGAGGACCACACCGGTTCGCTTCCGTATCTGCTGCAGGACCTCAACAATAAGGTGCCCATCTTCTCGAGCAAGCTGACGCTTGGCTTTATCGAGGGCAAGCTTTCTGAGTTCCGCATCCGCGCGCCCAAGTTCCGCGAGGTTAAGGGCGGCAGCCATGTCAACCTCGGCGGCATCTCGCTCGACTTCTTCTCGATGACGCACTCCATCCCCGGCGCTCTGGGCGTGTTCATTCGCACCAATCAGGGCACCGTTATGCACACTGGCGACTTTAAGCTCGACCAGACGCCCATCGATGGTGTCACGCCCGACTATGCCGCTATCAGCCGCTTTGCCAAGCAGGGCATCGACCTGCTGCTTTCCGACTCCACCAACGCCACGGTTCCCGGCTTTACCAAGTCCGAGGCCGAGGTTGGTCCCAACCTGCTGCATGCCATCAAGAACGCCCCGGGTCGCGTGTTCGTCGCGTCGTTCTCGAGCCATATCCATCGTTTGCAGCAGATCTGCGATGCCGCCCGCAAGTGCGGCCGTAAGGTCGTTGTGACCGGTCGCTCCATGCTCACTAACACCCGCGTGGCGCGCGAGCTGGGCTACCTCAACATCGACGATGCCGATATTATCGATGCCTTCGACATTGATAACCTGCCTGACGACAAGATCGTTGTCATGTGCACCGGTTCGCAGGGCGAGCCGCTGTCGGCCCTGTCTCGCATGGCCAACGGCGAGCACAAGACGCTCTCTATCCACGAGGGCGATACCGTCATCCTCTCGGCAACTCCCGTTCCCGGCAACGAGAAGGCCGTCCAGCAGGTCGTCAACAGCCTGGCCAAGCTCGGCTGCGACGTGTGGGATAAGAACCGCGCTCTCGTCCACGTCTCGGGTCACGGTAGCCAGGAGGAGCTCAAGCTCCTGATGGCCATGGCCAAGCCCACGTACTTTATGCCGGTTCACGGTGAAGCCGTGCATCTGCGCGCCCATGCCCAGCTGGCCCGAAAGATGGGCATCAAGGACGATCATATCTTTATCCTCGATAACGGCGACACGCTCGAGATGCGCGGTGGTATCGTCAAGCGCGGTACGCCCGTCGAGTCCGGTGTCGTTTACGTCGACGGCTTGCGTATCGGCGATACCGACCCCATCGTCCTGCGCGATCGTCAGAAGCTCGCCAATGACGGTATGGTCACGGCCGTCGCCATCGTCTCGCTTAAGCACAAGAAGATCGAGGCCATCGAGTTCTCGGGCCGCGGCGTCTCGTTTGCCATCGATGACCAGTTCTCCGAGGATGCCTCCGCGTCCATTATGAAGACGATCGAGAAGGGCAAGTTCAGCTTTACGAGCAGCGGTTCCGATGCCATTCGCAAGGCCGTGCGCGACTCGCTCTCCAACTTTATCTGGAGCCGTACGCGCACTCGTCCGATGATCATCCCGGTCGTCATGGAGGTTTAGTTTGGCGCGCGGATCTGCACAAAACGCCAAAGGCAATAAGGCCAACAACCAACCGGCATCTGCTAAGGGTGCCGGTTCCCATCTGCGTGCCAATAAGGGTCACGAGTCCGAGTTCGATGATTTCGAGCCCTTGGTCGAGCCCTCGGCCAACCGCGATATCGCCGGCGTGGTCATTGCCGTCTTGGCGATTGCGTCCTTTATTGCCGTGATTTCGCCGGCGACTGCGCCCGTTACGGCTGCGGTTGCCGGTTTCTACCACTTGGGCTTTGGTCTGGGCGCCTACGTGCTGCCGATCGTCATTTTGCTGTTTGCCGCCACGCTCTTTTTAGGCGAGGACTCGCCGCTCAACGCGCGCTCTGTTGCGGGCGGCGCCGCGGTCTTTATCGCCGTCGTCTCCATTCTTTCGTTGATGGTGCCAGGTACGAGCGACTCGTGCGACCTTATGTTCACGCCGCAAAATCTGTCCGCCTCGGGTGGCTACATTGGTGCGTTTATTGCGAGTGCGCTGCAGAATGCCCTGGGTAAGCCTATCGCGATGGTGGTCCTGTTGGGCCTTGTCGTCGTGGGCTTGGTCATCATTGGCTTTTCGGTGGGCGGCGTTTTGCGCTCTGCCCGCGACCGTGCGGCAGATTTTGCCGAGCGCCGTCGTGCCGACGTCAACGCGAGTCCGTGGGGTGACGATGAGGCCCTGTCGGTGCCCGGCGTTGCCCGTCCTCACCTGAGCATTCTTCGTCAAAAGGGCTCCGATGCTGCCGTGACCACGGTCATGGGCAACGATGTGGACCCGGTTTTGGACGATGACGATGAGGACGAGGATCCGTTTGTCGACGTGTCCGATGCCGTGGAAGCTGAGCGCGCTAAGACAACGCTGTTGCCGCGCCGCCATGCCAAGAAGGGCAAGGCTGCGCCCAAACTCAATACGAGTGAGCCCGACCCGTCTTGGTCCGAGAGCGAGATTGAGCTCACCGAGGGTGATGACGAGGACGACGAGGCTCCGATTGAGACCGCAAAGACAACTTTGCTGCCGCGTCGCCATGCAAAGCGCGACCAGGTAACCGGTCAGCTTTCGATGGAAGACGACCCCGATAAGATCGACGAGTCCGAGCCGCCGTTTGCCGTGAATCCTGTCTCGGCAGCACCTCAGATCCCCGACTTCTTGAAGCATCCCAAGGTTGCCGATGCGCCTGCCTTGAGTGCTGTCGAATCGGCTGCGGCCAGCGATGGGGGAACGGACGGCGGCGCCGCAGATAACGAGGGCGAAGAAGAGGACGGCCTCAAACTTCCGCCACTTGAGATTCTGCATGCCAACCCGCAGTCGGCTTCTGCCGCGTCTTCGGATAAGGAGCTGGAGCAGACCGCTGAGTCACTGCAATCCACCTTGCTTGAGTTTGGCCGCAGTGCCCGCGTGGTCGGCTGGATCGCCGGCCCCACGGTGACGACCTTTAAGCTGCAACCTGGCGAGGGCGAGCGCGTGAGCAAGATTTCGAGCCTCGAGGACGATATTGCGCTTTCGCTCGCCGCCCAGTCGGTTCGTATCTTTGCCCCGATCCCCGGCACCTCGCTCGTGGGCATCGAGATTCCCAACCGCAAGCGCCAGAACGTCAATCTGGGCGACGTGCTGCCCTATGTGAAGGGCGGTCCGCTCGAGCTTGCCATCGGCCGCGACGCCGAGGGCACGCCGGTCGTCGCCGACCTCGCCAAGATGCCTCACCTGTTGATCGCCGGTACGACCGGTTCTGGTAAGTCGGTGATGATCAATTCCATCATCACGACCTTGCTCATGCGGGCCCTTCCCGAGGACGTTCGCCTGATCATGGTCGACCCCAAGCGCGTCGAGCTTGCGGGCTATAACGGTCTGCCGCATCTCTATGTGCCCGTGGTGACCGAGCCCAAGCAGGCCGCGAGCGCCCTGCAGTGGGCCGTGTCCGAGATGGAGCGTCGCCTGAAGGTCTTCGAGCGTCTCAACGTGCGTAAGATTTCGACCTATAACGAAAAGCAGGCCGCCGGCGAGTTTGAGCATTACGATAACCCGCCGCAAAAGATGCCCTACCTGGTCATCATCATCGACGAGCTCTCGGACCTGATGATGGTCGCCGGTAAGGATGTCGAGGCCTCGATCGTGCGTATTGCTCAGCTGGGCCGTGCCGCCGGTATCCACCTTATCGTGGCCACGCAGCGCCCGAGCTCCAACGTGGTGACGGGCCTCATCAAGGCCAACATCACCAACCGCATCGCCTTTAACGTCGCCACGGGCATTGACTCGCGCGTCATCATCGACCAGATGGGTGCCGAAAAGCTCACCGGTTTGGGCGACATGCTGTTCTCCAAGGTCGACTGGGGCAAGCCCCGCCGTATCCAGGGCTGCTTTGTCTCGGATGATGAAATCAGCGAGATCGTCGAGTTCGTCAAGTCGCAGAGCGAGCCCGACTACCACGAGGAGATCCTGTCTGCCGTGGCGCCCGCTTCCATGTCCATGGCGGGTGGCGGCGGCATTGTCCGCACCGGAGTCGCCGAGCCGCAAGACGATGATCCGCTCATTTGGGAAGCCGCCCATATTGTGGTGGAATCGCAGCTTGGCTCCACATCTGGCCTGCAACGTCGTCTGAAGGTTGGTTATGCGCGTGCCGGGCGTATTATGGACATGCTGGAAGAAAAGGGTGTCGTCGGCCCGCCCGACGGTTCCAAGCCGCGCGAGGTCCTGTTGGACGAGGAGGGGCTTGCCGCGCTGGAATCTGTCGACGCCGAGATGGCACGTGAAGATCGTGAGTTTGGAGGATTCTGATGGCTGCACGCTTTGGTGACATGCTGCTCGAGCAGCGTCGCCGAATGGGCCTTTCCATTCAGCAGGTCGCCAACACCATCAAAATCAGGCCGCAGATCATCGAGTTTTTCGAGACCGGTAACTTTGCTTCGATGCCGCCGCGCGGCTATGCGCAGGGCATGATTTCGAGCTATGCTCGCTTTTTGGGCCTCAATCCGCGCGAGGTCGTCAATGCCTACTTTGACGATCTGATGGCATACGAACGCGAGACGTCGCAGCAGGGCGGTCGTTTTCAGGACGCCGCCGGCTACGTCAATTCGCGTTCCTCGGTCGATAACGGGCGCTTCCTGATGGTTCAGGGCGGTCGTTCGACCCGCTATGGACAGCGTCCTCAGCAGGCCGGTTATATTACCGAGACGGGTTCGGGCGAGGAGATTCGCTCACAGCGTGACCGGTTCCGCAGTACGCCGATGCCCGAGGACCGTGCACTTCCCGCTGCCCGAGGCGTGGCGCGTGACCCTCGTGCCGGCTACGGCGACGGCGGCTATTCCGATCGCGGTTACCGTGGTGCCTCTACGGGACGCTCTCGCGGTGGCTATGCGGATGCCGATACCACGCAGGTGACGCCGCGTCTTCGCTCTCAATCACAGCCGTATGGCCAGCGCTCTTCGGCTCCGCGTTCGGGCCAGCGTGGCTATCAAGGCCGCGGTGAACTTGCGCCCCGCTCGGGTCAGCGCAGCCTTCAGGGCCAGGGTGGCTATCGCGGCCGTTCCGATAGCAATCGTGGTCGTATGCCTCAGGGAGGCGGCCGCAGCAGTTCCAATCGTGGACGCGGCGGATCACGTACTCCTCAAAACAACGGGCTCGATCCGCGTATCGTCTACGCCGGCATCGGTGCCGTTGCGCTGCTGCTGATTGTGCTCATCGTGGTGCTTCTGCGCGGCTGCGCATCTTCGGCGCCCGAGACCACGCCCGAGACGCCCACTGCTACCAAGACGACGACCAAGAAGTCTTCTAAGAAGACCGAAACGGTCGACGAGGACGAAGACACCGATGAGGCGACGAATGAGTCGACTGACTCGGACGCTACCAAGACGACGGCCAAGAAGGAAGAGAACGAGGTCACGAAGGTCAAAGTCTCCGTTGCCAAGGGAAAGACCGCGTGGATTGAGGTCAAGGTCGACGGCAAGTCGGTCTATGGCGCCCAAGCGACTGGCCCCTTTGAGCAGGAGTACACGCCCGAGTCCTCGATCGAGATCACCACGTCTAAGCCTTCCGATGTCACCGTTACCAAGAACGGTGAAAAGGTCCGTTACGATACCAAGACCTCGGGCGTGGCGCGTGTGACGATCACCGTTCCCAAGAAGGAGACGACTGATTCCGAGAATGGTGAAAGTTCTGATGGTACCGACACCACCGATGGTGCCGATACCACCGACGTTACCGATGCCCAGTCCACGGATGGCGCCGATACCGCAACTGACGGTCAGACACCCACCGATTCTACCGACTATTCGTACGATAGCTACTAAGCCGCTCGTACGCGAAAGGAAACATCATGGCTAAAGATTCCAGCTTCGACGTCGTGTCCGAGGTCAACATGCAAGAGGTCGACAACGCCTTCCAGCAGACCACGCGCGAGATTTCCCAGCGCTATGACCTTAAGGATTCCGGCGCCACGATCGAGCTTTCGAAGGGCGACAAGCTCTTTACGATCAGCGCCCCGGCTGACTTTGTCTCTAAGCAGATTATCGACGTGCTGAGCTCCAAGCTCATCAAGCGCGGCATCGATCTTAAAGCTGTTTCCTGGGATGCCCCGCAGGCGGCGTCGGGTGGTACCGTGCGCGTGCTCGGCCATATCGTCGAGGGTATTGACCAGGCGACCGCCAAGAAGATCAACAAGGACATCAAGGACCAAAAACTCAAGGTCAAGGTGACCATCGAGGCCGACAAGCTGCGTGTTTCCTCTGCTTCGAAGGACGTGTTGCAGACCGTGATTCAGTTCCTGCGCGACCAGGATTACGGCCAGCCGCTACAGTTCACCAACTACCGCTAATATCATTCGAAAGGACCGCTCTCCAACATGGATACACCGTTGGGCTCCGTGCTCTACATCACCCTCGGGTGCGCTAAGAACGAGGTTGACACCGACCGCATGCGTTCTCTTTTGACCGCCGCAGGCTACGAGGAAGCATTCGACCCGCAGGATGCCGATATCGCCATCGTCAATACATGTTCGTTCCTCGCCTCCGCAACGTCCGAGAGCATCGAGACCACGCTCGAGCTCGCCAATGAGGTTCAGGACGGCGTTCGTTCTTGCCCCATCGTCATGTGCGGCTGTGTGCCGTCGCGCTATGGCGACGACCTGCCCGACGAGCTGCCCGAGGTCGCTGCCTTTGTGAAGGCCGACGAGGAGGACGGCATCGTGGCGGTCATCGATGGCGTACTGGGTGTCGAGCGTGAGATCGCGGCCTATATCCCTCAGGTCAAGCGTACCGTCGAGGGCGCCGTTGCTTACGTCAAGATTTCCGATGGCTGCAACCGCTTCTGCAGCTTCTGCATGATCCCCTATATTCGCGGTCGCTATCATTCGCGCAATGCCGAGAGCATTATCTCCGAGGTACGCGACCTGGTTGCCGGCGGTGTGCGCGAGATCGTGCTGATCGGCCAGGACACGGGTATTTGGGGCACCGACTTTACTGACGAGGATGTCGCCGAGGGCTCGCCGCGCAATCTGGCGCAGCTGCTGCGTGCCGTCGCCGAGGCCGTGCGCCCGCACAACGTCTGGGTCCGCGTGCTCTATCTGCAGCCCGAGGGCATGACCGATGAGCTTATCGATACGATTCGCGATACGCCCGAGGTGCTGCCCTATATCGATATCCCCGTGCAGCACTGCGACGCGCGCATCCTCAAGGCTATGCGCCGTTCCGGTTCGCGCCAGGAGCTCGAGGACCTGTTCCGCGATCTGCGTGAGCGTATCCCCGGCATCGTGATCCGTTCCACGGCTATGGTCGGCTTCCCGACCGAGACCGACGACGAGTTCCGCGACCTTATCGACTTTATGGACACCGTCGGCTTTGACTACACGAGCGTCTTTGCCTACTCGCAGGAGGAGGGCAGCCTGGCCGCTAAGATGGAGGGTCAGGTCGACGAAGAGGTCAAGCTCGAGCGCGCCCAGGAGGCCATGGACCTGGCCGAGTCGCTCGGTTTTGCCGCCACCGCCGCACATGTGGGCGAGCGCGCCCAGGTGATCGTCGACGGTATCGAAGAAACCGAGGACGGCACCGAGCTGATCGGCCATGCCTGGTTCCAGGCGCCCGATTCCGATGGCGCGGTCCACTTGGACGCCAGTGAGGCGTCCGTGGGCGATATTCTGACGGTCGAGTTTACCGATAGCTTCTGCTATGAGCTTATCGGCCATGTTGTGGAGTAGGAGAGCATCGTGGCAAACGAGAGCAATAAGGAACTGACGAGTGTTTGGACGCCCGCCAACATCGTGACGTGCGTTCGCATCGTCTTTATCCCGGTGTTCATGATCGTGTCGGCGCTTTCTCACACGAGTGTTGCCGGTACGGATTGGAGCACCTTCGACGGCCCGCTCGCCGCCGCTGCCTTCATTCTGTATGTGATCCTGTCGTGCACCGATAAGGTCGACGGTTATCTGGCGCGTTCGCGCAACGAGATCACCGACTTCGGTAAATTCTTGGACCCCATCGCCGATAAGCTGCTCGTGTTCTCGGCCCTGCTGCTGTTCTTGGATTTTGGCGCGGTGACCGTGTGGTCCGTGTTCATTATCCTGTTCCGTGAGCTTCTGGTGAGCGCCCTTCGCATGGTCGCGAGTGCGGCCGGTGTGGTCGTTGCGGCCGATAAGCTCGGCAAGTACAAGACGGCGACCACGATGGTCTCCATCTGCGGTTACCTGTGCGTTTTTGCTATGGCCGGCTTGCACCTTGGCCCGGTGGCGCTGACGCTCGGCATCTACTCGGTGTCGCGCTTCCTGTATGCCGTTGCCGTTGTCTTGACCGTTATCTCGGGCGCCCAGTACTTCTGGAACTGCCGCAAGATCGTCTTTTCGGTCTAGGTCCTGGTGGGTATGACGGACTCTTTTGAGCAGATTTCCGCACATAACGAGGAGCTGGCGCGTCATATTGTCGAGCGCGCGAGCGCTCGGGGCGTGACGGTTTCGACGGCTGAGTCGCTGACGGCGGGTATGATCGCCTCGACGATTGCGGATATCCCGGGCGCCTCGGCGGTGCTGCGTGGCGGTGCGGTGACCTACTGCGATGAGATTAAGCATCGCGTGCTGGGTGTTGAGCAGGAGACGCTCGACCGCTACACCGCGGTGTCGCATCAAACTGCGCGCGAGATGGCGTCGAGTTCGCTGGAACTGTACCAGAGCGATATTGCAGTGAGCGCAACGGGTTATGCCGGCCCCGGCGGTGGTACTGAGGACGATCCTGCTGGCACTTTCTATATTGGCTGGGCACATCGTTCCGCCGATGGGGGAGTGCCGGTCGTGGACTCTGTGCGCTGCCACTATGAGGGCGACCGTTCGTGTGTTCGTGCCCATGCGGTCACGGAGGCATTGGGTCGCATTGCCCTTGTGCTCAACTCTATGGAATAGACGTGTTTTAAGGGGCCTCCGGGCCCCTTAATTGTGGAGATAGGGACCTCCGGCGAATTTTATCTTTGTGCAGGTAGTTGTCGTATTTTTCCTCGCCATGATTTTCTTGGTTCGCCTGCGGTCAAGTTTTTGGCCAGTGTTTGGTCGGCGTTTGGTTGGGTTTTGGAAAGGTCGGCTGCATATGATTTATCTGAACGGTTGACCACGAACAGCCGTTCGTTTATTATCGATGCAGGTTGTTAAGAGGAGGGCTATTCATGGCCAAGAATTCAGGTCCCGTACGTACCGTTCATGCTCGCACGACGGGTAAAGAGCGCGATGAGATGATCGCCACCACCAAGGCCGAGATCGAGAAGAAATTCGGCCAGGGTTCCATCATGAGGTACGGCGACGGTGGCCCCGAGCTCGAGGTCGAGGCCATCCCTACGGGCGCTCTGGCACTCGATGCCGCGCTGGGTATCGGCGGTGTGCCGCGCGGCCGTATCGTCGAGATTTACGGCCCCGAGTCCTCCGGTAAGACGACGCTTTCGCTCGAGATCTTGGCCGAGGCCCAGGCAATGGGTGGCGTCGTGGCATTTATCGATGCCGAGCATGCGCTCGATCCCACGTATGCCGCGCGCATCGGCGTGGATATCGACGAGGTGCTCATTTCCCAGCCCGATACGGGCGAGCAGGCGCTCGAGATTGTTGACATGCTCGTGCGTTCCGGCGCCATCGATGCCATCGTCGTCGACTCCGTCGCCGCGCTGACCCCGCGTGCCGAGATCGAGGGAGAAATCGGCGATACCACGGTCGGCTTGCAAGCTCGCCTGATGAGCCAGGCGCTTCGCAAGCTCGCCGGCTCGCTGTCCAAGTCCAACACGACGTGCATCTTCATTAACCAGCTGCGTGAGAAGATCGGCGTCATGTTCGGCAACCCCGAGACCACGACGGGCGGCCGCGCCCTTAAGTTCTTCTCTTCGGTGCGTATCGACATTCGCCGTATCGACAGCATTAAGCTTAAGGACGAGGTTATCGGTAACCGCGTGCGCGCCAAGGTCGTTAAGAACAAGGTGGCAGCTCCGTTCCGTTCTGCTGAGTTCGACATCATGTACGGCACGGGCATCTCTAAGGAGGGCTCGATTCTGGACATGGCTGTCGAGTGCGGCATCTGCAAGAAGATGGGCTCCTGGTTTGCCTATGGCGAGGACAAGCTCGGCAACGGTCGCGAGGCCGCCAAGGCGTTCCTGCGCGAACACCCCGATTGCGCCGACGAGATTGAGCATAAGGTCCGCCTCGCCTGCGGGCTTGAGTTTGATGACGATGCTCCGTCCGAGGTCGAGTTGACCGATCAGCCTGCGCCTGAGGAGTTTGACGAGCTTTATGCCATCGATGGTTCCGCCATGCTCGATGATGACGACGAGTAGCGGTTACGCTCATGTCGTATACGGTGACCGAGGCTACGGTCGTCTTTCCCGATAAGAAGTCGGCCTCCTCGTTCTCGAGCGGGTATGCGTCCAAAAAGCCTTGCGCACATATCGATTGTGAGCTTGAGGGCGGTTTTGAGCGGTCCATTTGGATTCCCGTGCGGGTCGCGCGGCTGTATGTCAAAAACCGCCCCGATCTTCCCTGTGATTGGGACAACTTTCGTGAGGCGGTGCAGCTCATCGAGCGTAAATGTGCGCTTACCATGGTGACCGAGATGTTATCGCGCCGCGACCATGCGACGGGTGAGGTCCGTGACAAGCTGGCTCGCTACGGCTTTCACCAGTCCGCGATCGATTTCGCCGTCGAGCGCGCCACCGAGTATCGCTTTTTAGACGAGAACCGCTTTTGCTCGTACTTTATCGAGGAACGCAAGCGGCGTGGTTGGGGACAGCGAAAAATCGAGACCGAGCTCAAGCGCCGTCATGTCGTGCTCGACGACATTCCCGGTTATCCCGAGGATTATTTTGCCGTCGAAGACGATTTGGCGCGTGCGTCAGCCCTGCTCGCCAAGCGGCGTGTTCCAGAGACGCGCGGATTCGAAAAACTGGTTCGGTTTTTGATGGGCAAGGGCTTCTCGTATCACATCGCCGCCGATGCCGTTAGGGCACGTCTCGATGCCGAACGTGAGGAATGTGCGGTTTAGGCGTATGCGTTTTGTGGCCCTGCCGTTCACCGTGTTTTAGCCGCCGTGCTGGGGCCATTTATTTGACAGTTGTTGTGGTTCAACGTACGATAAACACTGTCATTTGCTTTGTGATATGTGCTCATCTGTGATGAGTTTGTTTATATGTTTATCTGTATCCGACCCGCATAAGCTGCGCCCATATTACTCAAATGTCGCGAGCCGTTCGTAAGGACGGTTCGCTTTGTTGTGTAACGAATCCATAAAAAGGAGTGAGCATGCCTATCATCGCAGCGCTCGTTGGCATCGTTTTGGGTGCCATCGCCGCCATCGCCTACATGCGCACCGCCAAGCAGGGTAGTCTTCACGAGGCCGACGAAAAGATCCAGTCGGCACACGCACAGGCTGAGTCCCTGATCGGTGATGCTAAGCGTCAGGCCGAGACCCTCAAAAAAGAGGCTCTGCTCGAGGCTAAAGAGGAGATCATCAAGAACAAGCAGGCCGCCGAGGCCGAGGACAAGCAGCGTAAGAGCGAGATTCGTACGCTCGAGAACCGTGTGATGCAGCGCGAGGAGTCCCTCGATCGCCGAAACGACGCTCTTGACAAGCGTGAGCACCAGCTGTCCAGCCAGGCCGGTCAGGTCGAGAAGCGCTCCCGTGAGCTCGAGGAGCTCTGCGCAAAGCAGACCTCCGAGCTCGAGCGTATCGCCGACCTTACCCGCGAGGATGCCCACAAGGAGCTCCTCGATAAGGTTCGCGGCGAGGTCACCCACGAGGCCGCCACGATCATTCGCGAGTCCGAGCAGCAGGTTCGCGCAGAGTGCCACAAGACCGCCCAGGAGATTCTGTCCCTGGCGATTCAGCGCTGCGCTGCCGACCACACTGCCGAGGTCACCGTTACCTCCGTGCACATTCCCTCTGATGACCTCAAGGGCCGTATCATCGGTCGCGAGGGTCGCAACATCCGCACCTTCGAGCAGGTTTCCGGCGTCAACCTCGTGATCGACGACACGCCCGAGACCGTCGTTCTTTCGAGCTTCGATCCGGTCCGTCGTGAGACCGCCCGTGTTGCCCTCGAGAACCTCATTGCTGACGGCCGCATTCATCCCGCCCGCATTGAGGAGATGTATCACAAGGCTGCCGACCTGGTTCAGCAGCGCGTGCGCGAGGCTGGCGAGCAGGCTGCCTTCGATACCGGCATCCACGACCTGCACCCCGAGATCGTCAAGACCCTTGGTGCCTTGCGCTACCGTACTTCGTTTGGTCAGAACGTGCTTCAGCACTCCCTCGAGGTCTCTGATCTGTGCGGCGTGATGGCTTCCGAGCTTGGCCTGGACGTTGTGACCGCCAAGCGCGCCGGCCTGCTTCATGACCTGGGCAAGGCAATCGACCATGACGTCGAGGGGCCGCATGCCGTCATCGGCGCTGAGCTTGCCCGCCGTTATGGCGAGAAGCCCGTTATCGTCCACGCTATCGAGGCTCACCATGCCGATGTCGACCCCAACACGGTGCTCGATGTCCTGGTGCAGGCCGCCGATGCTGTCTCTGCCTCTCGCCCCGGTGCCCGTCGCGAGTCTGCCGAGAACTACATCAAGCGTCTTGAGAAGCTCGAGGAGATCGCCAACTCTCATGACGGCGTCGAGCGTACCTATGCCATGCAGGCCGGTCGCGAGGTCCACGTCATGGTTCAGCCGGACAAGATCTCCGATGCCCAGTCCACGGTTCTGGCTCACGATATCGCCCATCAGATCGAGGAAGAGATGGAGTATCCCGGTCAGGTGCGCGTCGTCGTGATTCGCGAGAGCCGCGCTGTCGATATCGCTAAATAATATGAGCGACGCGAACGAGCTCATCTCATTTATCGCGTCGATGTCGGGGGAGGGCAACCTTCGCGTCGAGGAGAACCTTGGCGAGGGGTATGTCCGCCTCCGCGTTTCGGAGGCCGAGCGGCGCCAGGCAAAGCACGACATTCAGCATGTCGAGGATATCGTCATCGAAATGCTCCGTAATGCTCGCGATGCCGGCGCCGACAAGGTCTATCTCGCCACGACCAAGGAAGATGGCGTCCGCACGCTTGTCTTTCTGGATAACGGCTCGGGTGTTCCGCAGGATATGCAAGAGCGAATCTTCGATGCTCGCGTTACCTCAAAGCTCGAGAGCATGAAGATGGACCGTTGGGGCGTTCACGGTCGTGGCATGGCATTGTTTTCGATCAAGCAGAACACCGACGAGGCCCGCGTGGTCACGTCTGGTGTCGATCTTGGCTCAGCCTTTAAGGTGAGCGTTGCGGCCGACCGCCTCAGCGAGCGTGCCGATCAGTCCAGCTGGCCCCAGGCCGTCAAGGATGAGGACGGACGTTATGTCTGTGCTCGCGGTCCGCATAATATTATTCGCGCTGCCTGTGAGTTTGCGCTCGAGGAGTTGCGTGGTTGCGATGTCTATCTTGGTTCTCCGTCTGAGATTGCCGCGACCCTTTATGCTCAGGCGTCAAGTCGGCTCGATACGTCTCGTCTCCTGTTTATTGATGATGAGAGCGAGCTTCCGGTTGTCGATCGTTTAGGCCTTGCCTCTGATGCCGAGGACTTTATTCGTATTTGTTCGGGTTTGGGTCTTGAAATGTCCGAGCGCACGGCCCATCGCATTTTGGCAGGGCAGATTAAGCCCGTTCGCGGTGTGACTGCGCGTCTGCTGCGCGAGCGTGACTCATCCTCGCATGCGCCGGCTCCTGTCGATCTCGCGAAGGATCGTCGTGGGCTGCGTATTGCCAAGGATGACATGGCACAGTTTTCGCGTGCTGTGGAGCGCGACTTTAATGACCTTGCCGCCCGGTACTATCTCAATCTTTGCGGCGACCCAAAGATCCGTGTTTCGCGTGATCGTATCACCGTGACCTTCGATCTTGCCAAAGAGGAATAGTGCCTTTACCGAGTCCACTCGGTACGATAAAGTTATTGCAGTTAAAACGTACTTTTAAACGCAGGAGTTTCTTCATGGATTGCCTGAAGGTATCAAGCAAATCATCGCCCGCGTCCGTTGCCGGCGCCATCGCCGGCATGGTCAAGGATGGTGTACCCGTCAACATCCAGTGTGTCGGTGCCGGTGCTGTCAACCAGGCCATTAAGGCCGTTGCTATCGCGCGCGGTTTTTTGATTCCAACCGGTTTTGATATTTCCTGCGCGCCTGTGTTCTCCGACATCCTCATTAACGGGGAGTCGCGCACGGCCATCCGCCTTTCTATCTACGTTCACCAGATCAATCGAGCTGCTATGGATAACGTCGTCATGGATGATGTTAAGCCTGTGGCATAGCTTCTGCTTGCCTCGTTTCGCTCCCCATCGTTAGGACTTATGCACATGGACCAGCGTTCCGTACGCGATATTCTTGCCGGTAAAACCTACTTTATCCGCACCTTTGGCTGTCAGATGAATCAGCACGACTCCGAGCGTGTGAGCGGTCTGCTCGATTCGTATGGTTGCCTCATGGCGCTCGATCCCGAGCATGCCGATATTGTTGTCTTCATGACATGCTGCGTGCGCGAGGCCGCCGATACTCGCCTGTACGGCCAGTGCAATTCCTGTAAAAGCCTGCCGCCTTCGCCTTCGGGCAAGCGTGTGGTTGCCGTTGGTGGTTGCATCGCGCAGCGCGATGGCGAGGGCCTGCTCACCAACGTCGATAACGTCAATGTCATCTTTGGTACGCATTCCATCGCACATGTGGCAGAGCTCATTGCCGAGGCGTTCCTTGATGGCAAGCGTCATATCCGCACCAATGAGCATGAGGATACGGATGCCATGAGCATGCCGTGGCATCGCGAGACCCAGTATCACGCTTGGGTGCCCATCATGACGGGCTGCAATAATTTCTGTACCTATTGCATCGTTCCGTACGTGCGCGGTCGCGAAAAGAGCCGCTCCTTCGAGGAGATTGTCGACGAGGTGACCGGTTTGGTGCGCCAGGGCGTGCGTGAGATTACGCTGCTGGGCCAAAACGTTAACTCATATGGTCGCGATCTGTTTGGCAAGCCGCGTTTTGCCGATCTGCTGCGTGCCGTGGGCGATACGGGTGTGGAGCGCATCTTCTTTACGTCTTCGCATCCCAAGGATCTGCTGCCCGAGACCATCGACGCCATGGCCGAGACGCCTGCTGTTATGCCGCAGCTGCACCTGGCCGTCCAGTCAGGTTCGACGCGGATCCTCAAAGAGATGAATCGCCGTTATACACGCGAGGACTATCTGGGCCTGGTCGATCGCATTCGCAACCGCATGCCCGATATCGCGCTCTCGACTGACATTATCGTTGGCTTCCCGGGCGAGACTGAAGAAGACTTTGAGCAGACGCTTTCACTTGCCGAGACGGTCCGCTATGCCCAGGCCTATACCTTCATCTATTCCAAGCGCGCCGGTACCCCGGCCGCAGAGATTGACGATCCTACGCCGCATGAGGTTATTCTCGGGCGTTTCAACCGCCTGGTTAAGGTTATCGAGACCACGGCACATGAGTATAACCAGGGTGAACTTCATACTGTGGTTCCGGCGCTCATTGAGGGAACGAGTAAAAAGAACGACGCGGTCCTGCTGGGCAAGAGTCCCAAGAATCAGACCGTGCATGCGCCTATCCCCGAGGGTTACAGCATCGATCAGCTTGTTGGCAAGATCGTTGATGTTGACGTTGACGTTGCCAAGACCTGGTATTTGTCCGGCTCCGTTGTGGGCGAGCCGCGCTAATGGTTTCTTCCGGGGCAGGTCTTTCCGCCGTTGCGATCGTCGGTCCGACGGCGGTTGGTAAGAGTGATGTTGCCGACCGTTTGGCCGCTCATCTTTCGTCCGAAGTGCTGTCGTGCGATGCGATGCAAATCTATCGCGGCATGGACATCGGTACCGCAAAGATGACGCCCGATGAGTGTACGGCGCCGCTGCGTCTCGTCGACATTGTAGAGCCGGGTGTGGCATATTCTGCTGCGCTTTATCAGGCTGACGCTCGCGCGCATGTTGAACGTCTCATTGGTTCGGGTTGTCTGCCGGTTTTTTGCGGAGGTACGGGGCTATATCTCAAGGCCGCCCTCGATGAAATGGACTTTCCTTCGGGTGAACTTGAGGACGATCGTCGTGCGGGCTATCAGGAGCTTGCCGAGCGTATTGGCGAGGAAGAGCTGCATGCCCTGCTTGCCGAGCGCGACCCAGAATCGGCTGCTGTTATTCATCCCCATAATGTGCGCCGTGTGATTCGGGCGCTCGAAATGCACGATGATGGTGTGTCCTACGCGCAGCAAAAGTCGCAGTTTAGTGTTCCGCGCGAGCATTATCATGCTCTATGGTTTGGTCTGACGCGTAATCGCGAGGTTCTCTACGAGCGCATTAACCTGCGTGTCGATCTGATGTTTGAGCAGGGTCTTGTCGATGAGGTCCGCGGTCTTATGGACCAGGGGCTGGGAGATGCCCTGACGTCGATGCAGGCAATTGGTTATAAAGAGATCATTGATGCTTTCAATGGCGTGATTTCTATGGATGAGGCTCGCGAACTCATTAAGATGCGTTCGCGTCGCTATGCCAAACGTCAGCTTTCGTGGTTTAAACGCGATGACCGCGTCGTGTGGTTCGATATGGACGAGTTTACGATCGATGAGGTCGTTGAGGACATCCTGCATCGTATTGAGGCTGCCTAATGGCCCGTTTTCCCCTTGTTCCCACGGCACCCGAGCCCGAGCGTGCCATATTAGTTGGTGTTGAGTGGCGCGACAATGCGTGGCCGCTTGATCGTTCGCTTGACGAGCTTGAGCGCCTAGCCCATACGGCTGGCGCCCAGTGTGTGGCGCGTTTGTCACAGCGTCTGGTTAAGCCGTATCCAAAATCGTTTATCGGTTCCGGTAAGGTTGAAGAGCTGTGCGGCCTGGTGCATCGTATGGATGCCGATGTCGTTATTTTTGACGACGACCTGACGCCCTCGCAGCAATCCTATTTGGAGAAAGCCGTGGGCGAGCCGGTAAAGATTATCGATCGTACGGCACTGATCTTGGATATCTTTGGCCTTCATGCTCAGACGCGTGAGGGACGCCTACAGGTACAGCTGGCACAGCTTCAATATCTGTTGCCTCGTCTGCGTGGCATGTGGAGCCACCTCGCCAAGGAACAGACGCGCGGCGGCATCGGCTCACGCTTTGGTCAGGGCGAAAGTCAGCTCGAGGTCGACCGTCGCCTCATTCGTAATAAGATCGCTGCGCTTCGTCGTGAGCTCAAGCAGGTTGAGCAGCGTCGCGATGTTCAATCCAAGAGCCGCATTGAGTCACCGGTGTTTCGCGTCGCGTTAGCCGGTTATACCAATGCCGGTAAATCGACGTTGCTCAATCGTCTGACCGGCTCTACGGTACTTTCGCAGGACAAGTTGTTTGCTACGCTCGACCCGACGACGCGTTCGTATCGCCTGCCCGGCGGTCGCGGCATGACGATCACCGATACCGTTGGCTTTATTCAAAAGCTGCCGCATGGTCTGGTCGATGCTTTTAAATCGACGCTGTCCGAGGTTTTGGGTGCCGATCTAATTCTCAAAGTCGTAGATGCGTCTGACGAGGACTATGAGCGGCAGCTTGAGGCTGTCGACCGCGTTCTTGATGAGATCGGCGCCGGAGAGCGTTTAACGTTGACCGTATTCAATAAAATCGATCTTCTCGACAGCGTTGATCGATTGAGTTTCCGTCGTCGTTATCCGGAAGCCGTTCTGTTCTCGGCCCAAACGGGCGAGGGGCTCGACGATCTCGTCGATCGCATTGCTCGCGAGGCAGCTGCCACCGATGTGTTGCTCTCCGCCGACATTCCATATCGTGAAGGTGCGCTCATCACACTCGTGCATGAGCAGGGAACCCTTTTGCACGAGGAATATCTTGAGGATGGCGTTCGCATTGTGGCGAAGTTGCCGGCTCGTATTGCACCGCGGCTCGAGCGCTATCGCACCGAGTAGACGAGCTCCAAAATGCCCAGAATGATGGGCTGATGCAGCAGATAAAAGGGGAGTGCGTGACGTCCAAGGCTGGCGAGCGCCGGCAGGGGGTTGGCGTAGGCCCAGCTTGGGACGGTCTTATCGATTCCCTGCGCTATGTGTGCGGCGAAGTATCCTGTAAGATACATAAAGATAAACGGGATGATGGGGTAGTAATCACCTGAGACAAACCCAGGGCTCGGAAATCCCAGCCACGCCAGGTAGGGGACAGGGTAGGTCGTTTTGGGGATGCTCCAGGTGAGGGCGAACAACACAAGGCATAGGGGCATGCCCCATCTCGCCGATATCTTCTTAAGGACGGGATCGGTCAACGCCACGATGCCGGTACATGCGGCCATGCAGTAGATGATGCCAAAATTAACCGAATCGTCGACAGAGACAAGTGTTGTTGCCAACCAGACGACGAGTGCTGCTAAGGCGTATTTGGCGGCACGCTTGATATTGTTGCGCGAAAGGGTACACATCCAACCCGCGATAAACAAAAATAGCCAGCTGATGCTGGCGCGCCAGATGCCTTGAAAGACTGACTGGGTAAACCAGGGCATATCCCAGCCGTACAGGTAGGCGAGATCGTAGCAAGCGTGAAAACCTGCCATAGAAATCATCGTAAACCCGCGGACGGTATCAAAGATGGTGATGCGTTTTTGCATTACGAGAACCGGCGCATTAAACCGACAACTTTACCCAAAATAACGGGGTTCGTCGCATAGATAGGCTCCATAGTGTCGTTCTCGGGCTGCAAGCGCACGCGCCCCTGCTCCTTGTAGAACGTCTTGACGGTCGCTGAACCATCAATCATGGCCACGACAATTTCGCCGTTCATGGCACTCTTTTGTTCACGGACGATGATGTAATCGCCATTGAAGATGCCGACATTGATCATTGAGCTCCCATGCACCTCAAGGATAAAGGAACCCTGATCAGTGGCGATTTCGGTCGGGATAGTAAACGTGTCTTCGATATTCTGCTCGGCCAGAATGGGAATCCCAGCCGCGACGCGACCAACGAGCGGTAGCGAGATCGTTCCGCGAGGTGCGGTGGGCTCGTCAGATTTAGAAATTGAGACAGAGGAACCGTCCTCGTTAAAGAGTTCCAGGGCGCGCGGTTTGGTGGCATCGCGCTTGAGTAGCCCGCGCGCCTCCAGGGCAGATAGATGGGCGTGCACGGTGCTGGGGGAGGAAAGGCCCACGGCAGAAGCCATCTCACGCACGCTGGGCGGATAACCCTTCTCCTGCTGATATTCCTTGATGAAGTCGTAAATTTGCTGCTGACGCTTGGTAATTTTGCGAGCCATCAGGGCATCCTCTCTACCCATGTCAAACAAATGTTCGAATTTTGCTTGACAGGAACAACTGTTCGAAGATAATAATAACCGAACATTCGTTCTCGCGCTAGACATTTTTGTCCGCGCGGCTTGATAAAACTGTTCTCAGCAAAACACGCGAGAGGAGAACATGATGAACGTAACGAATATGGTCCAGGGAAACCTCGCCCTTAAGCTCGAGACGCCTGCAGAACCCACTTTTACGGTTGTTCAGGGTGGCCGCTCCGGCTTTCAGCCTTTGACCGTAAAGCCTGCGCGCAATCAGCAGGCTGTAGTCGCGCCGGCCCGCGTTGCCCTGAAGGTTCCGACGATTGTCGCCGTCGCCGTTGCGCTTACGCTCTTCTTTGTCCTCGCTATGTCGGTCTTTAGCGCTCGTCACGCCGCGTATGCCGAGTCCGTTTCCAACATTACCTACGAGACCATTCGCGTTCAGCCTGGCGATTCTCTTTGGTCGCTTGCCGAAGAATATCCAATCGAAGGCCTTTCCACGCAAGAGACTTCCGACATGATCCGTAGCGTCAATCATCTGGAGCATGGTTCGCTCGCCGCCGGTGCGCATCTTAAGGTTCCTGCTCGTTCGTAATCATTATCGCGCTGCGCATGGTACCCTTGTTATCGTTTAAGAGGAGGTACCATGCGCTGTCCCAAATGCGGCAAGGCACATACCCGCGTCGTTGATTCCCGTATGCAGGAGTCAAATAACACCATTAAGCGCCGTCGCGAATGTTGCTCGTGTAACTATCGCTTTACAACGTTCGAGCGATGCGAAGACCCAATCGAGGTCATTAAGTCAGACGGAACCAAGCAGCGGTTCGATCGCAATAAGCTGCTCGTCGGCTTGATGCGCGCCACCATCAAGCGCGATATCGACACTAAGAAGCTCAATGAGATTATCGATGACATCGAGGTCGAGCTTCGCTCTCGCACGCTGACGGCCGTCACGTCCCATGAGTTGGGTGACATGGTGCTCAAGCGCTTGTCCAAGATCGACAAAGTTGCGTACATCCGTTTTGCCTCGGTCTACCGCGATTTCAAAGACGTCGATGAATTTCTGCAAGAGCTCGACAAGCTAAGGTGATTCCATGTCCAACATTACCGTCAACATAAAGCGTCTCGACCCCACCGTCGAGCTTCCCAAATACGCCCATCCCACCGATGCCGGCTTGGATCTACGCTCCAACGAAGACTGCGTCCTGAAGCCCTTCGAACGCCGTCTGGTCTCTACGGGGCTGGCCATCGCCCTGCCCGATGGCTACGCCGGCTTCGTCCAGCCCCGCAGCGGCTTGGCCATCAAGCAGGGCCTGTCTATAGTCAACACGCCGGGCCTCATCGACGCCCACTACCGAGGAGAACTCAAGGTTATCCTCATCAACCTGGATCCCACCAACGACATCCAAATCAACAAAGGCGACCGCATAGCTCAACTTGTCATCCAAGAAGTCCCTACGGTCAATCTCACAGAAGTAGAAGAACTAGACGAAACCGACCGAGGCAAAGGAGGCTTCGGCTCCAGCGGCGTCGCCTAGGGCGCTCGTATCCCTCCCGCCCGGAGCTTACCTATATCATTCCATGCTCAAACATTCTCGCGTCGCTTCGCTCGCTGCGAAACTGCGCGTGGAACGATATAGGTAAGCTCCGGGCGGGCGGCTATTCGCTTGAAACAATATTTACTTTTCTAGAAAGCCGATGCGATAAAGGGACGCCTCCTTTGTCGCATCGGCTTACTGTATTTATATTTTCCGGTTTCGCCTTTGCAGGTTCTAGTGGTGGGGAATCTGGCGTAACTGCTAGTACGTAAACGCAGCTGCTCGGCGGGAGCCGCCCATATATCGTTCCACGCGCAGTTTCGCAGCGCAGCGAGAATGTTTGAGCATGGAATGATATATGGGCGGCTCCCGCCGAGCAGCGGCCGTTAAGATGCTAGCGGATATGCGCGGGTTTTCCGCCCCAGTAGAAGCGGCAGAAGGCTCTTTTGCGCTTTTGGGGTTTGCCTGCAAGCTCCATGGTTGCGATGGCTATGTCTTCGGCTGCGTGGGGACGGCGAAGTACTGCGCCGTTGATGAGCAGTGCCTTGAGCGACTCAGGATGATCGTGGAGATGACGCAACGTTACGATGAGCTCTCGTGCGGTGGTGACATGCATGCTGGCGCCCATGCCGGTGAGCATGGTGGTGTTGGCCTTTTCCTGGCCATAGGACTTGCCCAGCAGGATCATCGGCAGATGTGCGCATAGGCACTCGGTGACGGTGAGTCCGCCCGATTTGAGAATTGCCAGGTCGCAGCCGTGCATGAGGGCCGCCATGTCGTCGACATAGTCCAGCACCGTGACATTTTCGAGCTTCATGGCATCGAAGAGTGTCTTGAGGCGGGCGGCGTATTCGGCGTCCTTGCCCGGCAAAAAGACGAAGTGCATGTCCTCGAAGCTGCGCAGGAAGGGGAGTGTGTGGTCCATCGCCGCGCGAAAGCGAACGTACGGTTGAGGCAAACTGGCGCCGGCCATTACCAGCACGACGGTCTTGTCGGTGGGGAGGTTGAACTTGGCTAGCTCTTCCTCGCGATTGTAATCCGTGTCGAATCCGGCGCGAATAGGAATGCCGGTAATGCGAATCTTTGTCTCGGGCACCTTGCGCGGACGTAGCGTTTCGGCCATAAATTCGTTGGCAACACAGAATAAATCGGTGTCCTTGTGGGGCCACCAGCCCTCGACTTCGTAGTCGGTTGGCACGCAGATGACCGGATAATCGATACCCGTAATTACGCGGGCGCCCACGGCGACATTGGCTGCTGTGATGTGCGTTGCGACCACGGCTATGGGCCTGCGGCTACGAATATATTCGTTGAAGGCGGGGAACATAATTCGCGACCATGCTGTGCCGCCGCCCCAGAGCAGATGTCCCGTAAGCGTATATCGCCAGGTCAGGTCGTAAATGGGGCGCGTGGCTCCCGTAAAAGAAGCCGCGGTTTTATTGCCGTCGAATTTAATACGTCCAAAATCAAGGATATCGAGTACTTCAATCTCAACATCCTCGGGGATGCCATTGTTGCCGCGGATGAGGTCGAATGCCTGCGCAATCGCATTTGCGGCGGCCTTGTGGCCCGAGCCGACCGAGGCGTGCACGATGGTCACGAGAGGTTTTTGCTGAGCCGAGAGCGTGGTTTTCTTCGATTGGGGAGTGCTGAGCGTAAGCAGGGGAGCGTCGTCGCTCGTCTGCGTCTGATCCATCGATAACTCCCCTTCGACGTTGTAACATGGATTTATCATTGTAGTGCATGAGTGTCACGTTCACGTAAATTTGGGTATGAGCGCAAAGAACGACAACGTTTCGACGAAAGGACGCTTCATGACTACCGATAAGCCGATCGATGTTGCGATTATCGGTGGCGGCCCCGCGGGCTATGCTGCCGCCATTTATGCTGCGCGTGCCAACCTGACGACGACCGTGATTGAGCAGGGCATGTCGGGAGGGCAGATCGCCACAACCAATGAGGTCGAGAACTATCCGGGTTTCCCGCTCCTGAGTGGCGCCGAACTCGGCGAGCGTTTTCAGCAGCATGCAGAGGGCCTGGGAGCACAGGTTACATGGAGCATGGTTACGGGTATCGATTACGATGCCGATGCAGCGTTGTTTACGGTGCATCACGATATGGGCGATACGCTGGCCTCGAGCGTTATCGCTTGCATGGGTGCCACGCCGC
Source organism: uncultured Collinsella sp. (assembly GCA_900542965.1). Classification (GTDB taxonomy): domain Bacteria; phylum Actinomycetota; class Coriobacteriia; order Coriobacteriales; family Coriobacteriaceae; genus Collinsella. Next base: position 29,074 of record UQPY01000005.1, on the reverse strand, counting down.
GTCCGGCAGGTTTCGCAGGCGAGGATACGTATCGCGGTCGTGGCGTTTCGTATTGCGCGACGTGTGACGGCATGTTCTTCCGTGGCAAGCGGGTCTTTGTTATCGGAGGCGGCAATTCGGCATGCGAGGAGGCGCTGTTCCTGGCCGACATTGCCAGCAGCGTGACCATCGTGCTGCGTCGCGATCAGTTCCGTGCGCCTGGTGGTGTTGTTCAGAAAGTACTCGAAAAGGATAATATTACAGTTAGGTACCAAACTAGTATTGTGGAGCTATCGGGCGAAGCCATGCCAACGACGATCACCTTTAAGGATAATGCATCCGGGGAAACTCATACCGAGTCATTTGAGCCCGGCTCATTCGGCATCTTTGTTTTTACGGGGACGCAGCCCCATACCGAGCTTGTTGAGCATCTAGTCGACCTGGCTCCCGACGGCGGCATTGTCACCGACGATTCGATGGCCACCCGTACACCTGGTCTATTTGCCGCTGGCGACACCCGTTCCAAGCGCTTACGCCAGGTTGTGACCGCCGTTTCTGATGGAGCCATAGCGGCAACCAGCGCATACGCTTTCCTTCGCGCATAAGTACGATAATATATCTTATGTAAGGTTGCTATCTTTAAACAAAGTGGTTGGACGATGCATCAATGTGTTGTCCAACCACTTTTACTTGCCGGCTATGTGGTATGCAAAACTAGATTACCTAGAATACAATATAGAAAATGAACGGAGGACCTTTATGAACCACGTTAAACACGTTATTCCGATGTCCGATTCGTCGGTCAGTATTAAGCCTGAGGATATTCAGCCCACTGTGCTGCCCGATGCATTTATTCAGTCCGAAATCGTGCGTAAACTCAATACGTTGAGTCTGCCGCGCTATAACCAGTTGCCCAATGTGACGCTCTACCGCGACCAGGTCATTGAGTATGTTGCGCTGTGGATGGAGCCGCTGTCCATTTGCGTTGAGCAACCTGTCATTACGCCATCGATGATCAATAACTACGTGAAGGTCGGCCTGGTGCCTGCTCCGGTCAAAAAGCAATATGGCCGTGAGCAGATTGCCCGCCTGATCACTATCTGCCTCTTTAAGCAGGTGCTACCTATTGCTGCGGTGCAGGCACTCTTTAACATTCAGCGTTTGAGCTACGATGCCCCGACGGCCTTCGATTATGTGGTCGATCAGCTCGAGGCATCGATTCGTTCGTCGTTTTCCGTCGAGCAGACGCCGGTTCCCGATACGGCGCATCAGGTAACGCGTGAGTCGCTGCTTGTGCGCAGCGCGGTTTCATCCTTTGTTTCGAAGGCTTACTTGATGAGCTATCTCAAGTTCAACGGGTTTAATAGCTAGCCGAAGTATAAAACGGGCGGGACAAAGAGCCATCTGTCGCTTTGTCCCGCCCGTATTTTTGCTTGGTTGGACGTTATTTGCCCGAAGCTACGCCCATGCCGTAGCCGATGATGAGGCCGTGCATCTCGGCGTAATAGGAATCCAGGCCGTTGCAGGGCATGATGATAGTCTTGGAGCCTGGCCAGCGCTCCACAATTCGGCTGGCAAGTGCTTGGGCGCCTGCCTCATTCTCGACATGGTCGATAACGACCTCGCCGCCGGTAAAACCCTCCGCTTCCATGGTGTCGATAATCTTGTTGAGCATCTTCTTTTCACCGCGCGTGTGCCCGACGAGCTCGATCTCGCCTGCTTCGCTCGCGGTGCCCAAAATGCGGATATTGAGCTTGTTGGCAATGACGCCGGCGGCCTTAGGGATTCGTCCGGCCTTCGCGAGGTTCTGGTAGTTGCACAGGCTAAAGAGGATCTTGCTGTTTTGCTCTAGGGCATCAAAATAGCTGCAAGCATCATCAAAGGAAACATCCGGATTGCTTGCAAGATAGCGATCAAACAGCAAGAAGATCAGGTCCATCTTGCCTCCAGCGGCACGTGAGTTGACGAGATGGATTTGACGATCGGGGTCCTCGGCAAGGACCATATCGCGTGCCGTGGCGGCGGCGTTGTAGCTGCCCGAAACACCCTCGGAGATGGGCATACAGATTGTCTTATCGGCTAGCTTAAAGAGCTCGGCCCACTCCCCTACGCTGGGGCAAGCGCTCGAAGAGGCGCTCGACTCCGCCTGTACGGCACAATTGAGCTCGTGGACATCGAGTGACAAATCATCGACAAACTCACGCTCCCCCACTCGGATCTTGAGGGGTGCAAATGCATAGGTTGTATGAGGTGCGGTTGGTTGCCAATCGCGGAGGTTACAGCTCGAATCAGAAATAAGCGCCCAGCTCATAGAGGGTCCTTTCTAGTTGTTCCTCAATAATTATAGCCATCTTGCCGCTCTGTGCGAGGTCTATCTAGTATTGAAAACTAGATAGACTGCCACACAAAAAAATGACACTGCATCCAAAGTAATGGACCCCGCAGCCCGAAAGCCGCGAGGTCCACATTCGTTCGCTGTTAAAAAAGCTTAGTAGCGCACGAAGATGTAGTTGTTGTTCATGCCGGCTGCAACTGAGCTGATGATAACGCCCGTATTGTAGTCGGAAGCATGGATCATCTGACCGCCACCGATGTAAATGCCGGTGTGGTACGAGTTAACCACGACATCACCCGGCTGAGGATCGGACACACGGGTCCAGCCCATAAAGGTGCCGGTAGTGCCCAGGCGGCAATAACGGCCGGTGAGGCAGTAGCTCACAAAGCCGGAGCAGTCAAAGCTGTTCGGTCCAATGCCGCCCCAGGAATACGCGCAACCGAGTTTGCTGTAGGCGCGCGACACAACGGTGCCGCCTTCAACAGACGGGCTCGAAGGCTGCGGCGTGGGAGCCGGAGCGGGAGCCGGAGCGGGGGTTGGCTGCGGCGTGGGAGCGGGAGTGGGCTGGTTCGAGCCGCCACCCTTGTTGCCATCGTTGTTCTCGGTCGTACCAGCAGTCTCGTTGTTGACCGTGGCCTTCTCGGCAGTGCTGGCATTGATACCAGCCTGCAGCGCGGCATTAGCCTCAGCCTCGGCGGCAAGCTCAGCCTGCAGCTGCGAGTCGAGGGAGTTTACAACGCTCTGGGCCTCAGCCTGCTGAGCGTTGAGCTCGTCGACCTTCTTTTGCGTGGCAGCGACGTTCTTTTCCTGCTCGGCCTGCTTATCGGTGAGCTGCTGCTTAAGCTCCTTGACTTCCTGAATGGTCTGAGCCTGCTTATCGGACACCTTGCCATAGTAGAACAGGCGGTTGAGCATATCGCCAAGGTCGTCGACACCAGTCAGAACCTGAAGCAAGCTCAGGCCACCGGTCTTGTACTCGCCGGCAACATAGGTCGAGAGCTTGGCCTGGCCATCGGCAATCTCCTGCTGCTTTTGCGTGATCTCGCCAGCGGTCTGGTCGAGCGCCTGCGTCTGCGTGGCGAGCTCGTCATAAATCTGCTGGGTTTGGGTACCGATCTGCTCGAGCTTCGTACGAGCAGCGGCAAGGTCGGATGCGGTATCGGCGTAGGCAGGAGCCGCGAGGCCCAAGCCCAAAACACAAGCGAGGGTTGCCGTAGCAGCGCAGCGTGCCATGTTTTTATGCGTGTTTGCTGTGCGCATGTAGCTTCCTTTCCAGTAACTAAGGGTAACGGCTAGTCCACCGTCACCAGGCTAAAGAGCTCCACATCGTCATCAGACGGCGTGAGCTTCTCGCGCGGGTTGAGAAACGCAAGCTCAAGGATACAACCGTAACCGACAAGCTTTGCGCCCATATCTCGCACCAGTTTACCTGTTGCCTCGACGGTTCCGCCCGTCGCGACCAAGTCGTCCAGAATCAACACGGTATCTTTAGAGCTGATAGCGTCGGCATGGATCTCAATTGAATCGGTGCCGTACTCGAGCTCGTAGCTCTGGCTCACGGTCTCGCGCGGCAGCTTACCCGGTTTACGTGCGGGAACAAAGCCGGCGCCAAGGGCTACAGCCACCGGTACGCCTACCATAAAGCCTCGAGCCTCTGGGCCCACGACCTTGGTGATTCCCATGCCGGCAAAGTGCTCGGCGAGGCCATCGGTCATGGCTTTGAGCGCCTCGGGATTGCCGAAGAGCGGCGTGATGTCTTTAAAGATGACTCCGGGCTCGGGATAGTCGGGGATGTCGACGATTTGAGATTCGAAGTCGTACATTGCATGACCTTTCAATGGGTTGCCGGATAAGCGGCAGAGGTTATTTGGCCGCGGTGGCGGTGCCGGAGTGCGAAGGGGCGACGACCTTGAGCGGCTTTACGAGAGAATCCTCGTGCGAAGCCGGCGCGTCTGCCTCTTCGTTTTTGGCCTTGGTGGACTCGGAGCGAGTGATTTCCTCATCGAGTGCATCGATGTCGGCGTCCTCGACCACGGCGTTGAGCGACTCAAAAACGCGGTTCTTGAGCAGCGCAGTGTGCACACCTTCCGTCAGGTCGTGAAGCTTCTTAAACGCACGCTCGAGCTTGGCATCGCGCTCGTCATCGGAAGTATCCATTCCGAGCATGCTCACGAGCACCTGCTCAAACATCGAGGACTCGCGGTTGGCGGAAGACACGTACTGACGCAGGTTGCGCGGCTCGATATGGAAGCGTGACAGCTCGGAGCAGTAGCGGATGATCGGAAAATCGCGGCCATCGACAAGCTCGCGATTCTGCGGACTCTTGATGATGCGAATGAGGTCGTTCTCGGCGAGCGAGCGGATAAATGAAATCTCGACGCCCAACATATCGGGAATGGTCTCGATGGGATGCAGCTTTTGCTTAGTCTCCTTGGGCTCCGTCTTGAGCGGAACATCGGACAGCAAGCCCACCTCGTAGGCGAGCGTTGACAGGTCCGTGGCGTTTTCCAAGCGTTGCTTAATCACGTTGAGCGGCATGTAGCGAGTCTTCTGCAAGTGCAGAATGACCTCCAGGCGATCAACGTCCTCCTTGGAGTACTGACGGTATCCCTTAGGCGTACGATGAGGGGTAATGAGCCCCTCATCCTCTAGAAATCTAATTTTTGAGTTCGAAAGATCGGGGTATGCGCCTCGAAGTAAATTGACGACTTGGCCGATACTCAGATAGTTGCGTTCGGCCATGCCCTACTCACCGGTTTCGATGCGCTCCGGCGTGCTCTCGTGGTAGATGAGCGTAAACGTACCGATCTGGACGGAAGAACCGTCGTGCAGCGGGGCTGCATTGACGATAGCACCGTCGACCCAGGTGCCATTGAGCGAGCCCAAGTCCTCGATGCGAGCGCCGAGGCCCTCGCGGATAATGCGCGCGTGGCTGCGCGAAACGGTCATGTCATTGAGGAAGATGCCGTTCGCGGGATCGCGACCGATGGTGGTCACGTCTTCCTCGAGCTCAAAGGCGGCACCAGTCTGCGGACCCTTGACGATGGACAGAACGGGGGCGGTGATACGCACGTTGGCCATGAGGTCGGGAACGGTGACGTCGCTTGAAGGCACGCGGAATACGCAGGTAGCGTCAGCAGTCTTATCATTCTGAGGCATATTGTTAACCATGTTGTCCATGACAACCCCTAACTTATCGCGGACGTGCCGCAAATAATGAACCGTACGTAATCATACCCCAACGAATCAGTCTTCGATTTCAGGGTTCAGAAAGTCGATGTCCTCATCCTCGGGATGCGCGAGAGCCTGTTTAATGGCCGCTCCGCCCTTAATGGAGTAGATGACAGCGGTGAGCATGGAGAAGATCACGCCGCCATATACAAAGAAGATGCCGAGTGGCACCGAGCTTCCGTTGAGACCCGGGAAGGCCGCGAGGGTCGAAGGTAAAAGGTGCAGGCCGTCAATAACGGGGAACCCGAGCAGCATGAGCGAGAAGCCGGTCATGAGCAGTGCAGTGGCAATCTTTCCGGGAAAGACGACATCGATGGGGCGACGGTGATAATGACGCACGATAAGCGTGCCGATGCCCAGATAGATGTCGCGGCCAATAATGAGCACGCAGACCCAGATGGGCAGCTCTCCGCGGACCACCAGCCCAAGTACGCCGGTGAACAGCAGCGCACGGTCACAAATGGGATCCATGACCTTGCCGAGCCACGAGACCGTCTTAGTCATGCGGGCGATCTGACCGTCCATCCAGTCGGTGGAGGCGGCAACGGCGTAGATAACGATGGCGATGACGCGGTTGTTATCCGTCACAAACAGGTACAGAAATACCAGGGTGAGGATCAGGCGCGTAAAGGTGATGAAATTGGAGATCGTAAAGATCTTATTCGACGGGTAATCGGAAGTGCCGATAAGCTCCTTTTTGATCTTCTTTTTGATGCCCACAGGACTCCCCCGCTGGTTAACGACAAAACTTTCGATACTATACCCGTTCCGGCGATGTCTATCCAGCGCAGCCATAGAGAGTCCAGACATGTGGAGGGCGCCTCTGGGCTGCGCTGGATTCTGCATTTGTGTACATCAGCCTCCAAAAGCGACATTTTTCGGCATCTTTGGTGGCTGGTGTACACGTTTTGATTCGGTGATTACATCGATCGGGAAAGTTGTTGCTTTAAGCAAATGCGTGCGGGTCGAGATTGGCTGGCGCCAAAAGAGCCCAACGGCCGTTACGGCTTCGTTAGAAACGCGCCCCACCATGGATGGTGAACCCGAAAGGTAAGGCGCGCGGGCACGGCGACTCGGCCCGCGCGCCCGGAAGAGAAAGGACGAACCCATGGGTTACATGCTCGAGACGCGCGGGCTCACCAAGCGCTTCGGCCGCGGCGACCAGGCGCAGGATGCCGTGGCCGACGTGAGCCTTCATATCCGCGAGGGCGAGGTGTACGGGCTGCTCGGCCCCAACGGCGCCGGCAAGTCGACAACGCTCAAGATGATCTGCGGGATGCTGCGGCCGACGGCCGGGGAGATCCTCTTTGCCGGACACGCCTGGCGCCGCGAGGACCTCTACGCAATCGGCAGCCTCATCGAGGAGGCGCCGCTCTACCCCAACCTCACCGCGCGCGAGAACCTGCGCGTGCGCACCACGCTGCTGGGCCTTCCCGAGAGCCGCATAGATGAGGTGCTCGCCGCCGTGGACCTCGCGGACACCGGGAAGAAGCGCGCCGGGCGCTTCTCGATGGGCATGCGGCAGCGCCTGGGGCTCGCGCTGGCGCTGATCGCTCGGCCACGCCTGCTCGTGCTCGACGAGCCCACCAACGGCCTCGACCCCATCGGCATCGAGGAGCTGCGCGACCAGATCCGCGGCTTCGCGGCGGCGGGTACGACGGTGATCGTCTCGAGCCATATCCTCTCCGAGGTGCAGCAGATGGCGGACACCATCGGCATCATCTGCGGGGGGCGCCTCGCCTATGAGGATGCGCTTCGGCCCGGGCAGGACCTCGAGGAACTCTTCATGAGCTTCTGCCGGGAAGGGCGACGAGCACGCGGGGAGGCGGCGGCATGACGGGCGAGAAAGGCGGCCTGCTCGCAGGCCTGCGCGCCGAGGCCCTGAAGTCGCGCCACGCGGCACCGGTTCGCCTGGCCGTGCTCATGGCGCTGCCGATGCCGCTGCTCGGCGCGATGCCCTACCGGGGCGTGCAGATCTTCAGCGCGTGGAACTACTGGTACGCGCTCTTCCTGCCCGTGTCTCTCTCGCTCGTGGTGGCGTGCGTCGCGCGGGCGGACGCTCGCACGCGGATGCGGGGGCTTCTGGGCCTGGGCTTCCCGCTCGGGCGCGCCTGGTGGGCCAAGGCGCTCTGGTGCCTCGCTCTCTGCACGCTCTCGAACCTCGTGGTCTTCGGCATCTACCTCGCGGGATCGGCGTTCTCCTCGCAGGGCCTCACGGCCGCGGGCACCCTCACGATGCTCCTCTGCGCGCTCGCCAACACGGTGACCGCGGCGTGGATGATCCCCGCAGGGCTCTTCCTCACGGCGCGGCTCGGAATGCTCGCGGGCATCTTCTGCCCGCTCGCCGCGCAGCTCGTGGGCGGGTTCGCCTGGTCGCTGGTGCCGCTGCCGCAGCTCTTTCCGCCGTCGGCGAGCATGGTCATCCCCACGAGCTTCATCCCCGTGCTGCCGAGCGGCGAGCCACTCGCGGCGGACATGGCGCTCGGCGGGGCGCTCGCGGCGGACGGCATGCTCACGCTAGCGGGCCTTGCGGTCAGCGCGCTCGCGTTCGCCGCGCTCACGGCGGCGGGCGCGGCCTGGTTCGCGCGCTCCGAGGAGAGGTGATGGCCATGACACGACTCTCCGACCCGACGCCGCGCATGACTCTCCCGCGGGCCCTGCTCTCCGAGGCCCTGCGCCTGGCGCGCTCCCCGCTCACGGCGGTGCACCTCGTCTGCGGCCTGGCAGCCGGTCTTGCCTGCGGCGAGTACTTCTCCGTAACCCGATGGGACCCGGCGCTGGGCGCGGACGCCTACGCCCAGTTCCTCGGCGCCCTCATGCCGCTCATGTCCGCCATCGTCTGTGGGCTCGCCGTGGACGACGAGCGCGCTGCCGGGCGTCTCGCCAACCTCACGGCGGTCCCCTCGCGCGGGCGCGCCGTCGCGGCGAAGCTGCTCGCCCTTGCGGCGCTCGGCGCGGGCGCGCTGGCCGTGGCGCTCGGCGTGTTCGGGGCCGTGCTCGCCGTCGCCGGGCGCCTGCCGCTCGGGCCCGCTCCGCTTGCGGCCGCCTGGGCGGGCATCGTGCTGGGCAGCCTGCCCCTCTACGCGCTGGGGCTCGGCGTGGCCCTGCGCCTCGGCCGCAACGCCGCCATCGGCGCCGGCGCGGCGGGGATGCTCCTCGCGTTCTTCTCAGTGGGCGGACTTGCGCACGGCCTCATGACCGGCGAGCTCACCGGTGCCCTGGCGACGCCCCTGAGCTGGGTGCCGCTCGCCTGGCCCGCGCGCCTGGGGTCGCTCGGGGTGGAGGCCTTCATCGACGCCGCACGCGCGGCGGGCCCTCTCCTCACGACTACGCTCGCCAGCCTCGTGCTCACCCTGGCAGCCGACGCCGTCCTTCTCGCCTGGTTCTGCCGCTTCGAGGACGGGAGGGCAGATGCGTAGGAGGCCGCTCGCCGCCATGCTCGTCCTCCTCTCCGCAGCGCTCGTCCTGGGCGGGAATGCCCTGCTCGACGCCGGCTGGGGGTCGGCGCTGCGCGCAGGGCTCTGGACCGCTGAGCGCAGCGCTAGTACAATTCCGACGGAAGTTTCAGGAGGTCGAACATGGCGAGGATACTGGCAGTGGACGATGAACGGGCGATCCTCGACGCGCTCGCGCGCGTCCTCGGCCGCGACGGCCATGAGGTCGTCAGGGCGACGGACCCGACGGCGGTCCCGGGGATGGACCTCTCGCGCTTCGACCTTGTGCTCTGCGACGTCATGATGCCGGGGCTCGACGGCTTCGAGCTCGTGCGGCAGATCCGTCCGGACTTCGACGGGCCCATCATCTTCCTGACCGCGCGCGTGGCCGAGGAGGACGCCGTGGCCGGCTACGGCCTGGGCGCCGACGACTACGTCCGCAAGCCCTTCGGGGCCGCGGAGCTGCGCGCCAAGGTCGCGGCCCATCTACGCCGTGAGCGCCGGCCGCGCTCGCACGCCCTCTCCTTCGGGGAGGTGCGGATCGACCTCGGGGCGCGCGGCCTCGCCGTGGGCGGCGAGGCCGTGCCACTCACGCCCACCGAGTACGCCATCTGCGAGTACCTCGCCCGCCACCCCGGGCAGGTCATGAGCCGCGCGCAGATACGCGAGGCGGTGCTCGGCTGGGAGAGCGACGCCGACGACGCGGCCATATCCATGCAGGTCAGCCGCGCCCGGAGGAAACTCTCCGAGGCCGGCGCCGATCCGATCGCGACCGTCTGGGGGATGGGGTACAAGTGGCAGCTCTGAGGACTGGGGCGCGAGGTCGCGGGGGCATGCCGCTCTCCTTCGTTATCGCGCGCTACTTCGCCTACGCGTTCGCGGCGGTCGCCACGGCGTGGCTCGCCTCGTTCATGGCGCTCTCCGCGGCGATCAACGCGGGCTTCGTCTACGAGGCAAGCTGGGGGCCGGCCAATGCGCGCGAGGTCGCGGAAGGCCTGGCGCGCGACGGCGTCTACGGACAGCAGGACGTGCCGACGGCGTACCGCTACCTCATCCTAAATAAGGACGGATACGTGCTGATGACAGACCTCGAGGGCACGCGGCTCGAGGACGCGACGGAAATGGCCCGTGCGGCACTCGCCACGGATCCGGGCACAGTGGAGATCGAGGGCGGAGGCTCGGGCCTCACCTACGCCGCGTTCCCGCTCAAGGGCGGCGGGGCCTGCGCACTCGCCAGCGAGTACCTGCCGCAGTGGGTCTCGCGCGACCTCGCCGGCCTGCTTCCCAACCCGCAGAACCTCATGCTCGTCGGCGCTGCTGCGGGAAGCGCGCTCGCGCTCGCGCTCGTGGCGCGCCGCGCGAGCCGCGTGATCTCGCGCAAGATGGCGCCGCTCGCGGAGGCGGCGGGGCGCGTCGGCGCGGGGGAGCTCGACTTCGCGGTCGGCAGCACTAACGTGCGCGAGGTGAACGACGTCCTCGCCGCGATGGACGCCATGCGGGCCTCTCTCGCCGAGTCGCTCGAGGCCCGCTGGGCCGCGGAGCGGGGGCAGCGCGAGCAGGTGGCGTCGCTCGCCCACGACCTCAAGACGCCGCTCACCGTGCTGCGCGCCAACGCCGACTTCGTGGCGGAGGAGCTGGAAGACGAGAAAGACGCCGACCTCGCGGCCGCCGCGCGCGACATAGCCGGCAGTGTCGAAAGGCTTGACGGCTACGTGCGCCTGCTCATCGAGGCCTCGCGCGGGTCCGGCGGGGCGGAGAGGGCCCCCATGCGGCCGGCCGAGCTCTGCGAGCAGGTCCTCGCCGAGGCCGCCCAGATCGCCCGGGCGCGAGGCGTGGCGCTCGACGCGGCCACGGGCCCCGCTGTCGCGGGCGCGCCCGAGGCCCCGCTCGACCGAACCGCTCTGGCGCGAGCCGCCGCGAACCTCGTGGCAAACGCCGCCGAGCACGCACGCTCGCGCGTGGCTGTCTCCTGCGACGTCGCGGGCGGGCGCCTCATCATCGAGGTTGCCGACGACGGACCAGGCTTTTCTCCCGCCGCCCTCGAACGCGGCTGCGAGCGCCTCTTCACAGACGACTCCTCCCGCTCCTCGCGCGACGGAGGCCGCCACTACGGGTTCGGCCTCCACGTCGCCTCCGAGGCCGCGAGCGCCCACGGGGGCTCCGTCTCGCTCGCCAACGGCCCCTCGGGCGGCGCGGTGGCCACCATCGCGGTCCCCCTGTGCGGGATCTGACGACTTCCTCGATGTCCACCTCGACTGCGATATGTCGCTCGCCGAGGCCGCGACGAGATGGTGTTGCGTCTGCCCCGTTTGGTGCTTCTAACTCAAATTTGATCTGATGTAAGGCCCGTGCAATCCTGCATGGGCCTTTCTTTTGGCAATTGCTCGACCGATTCGTGGCTTGAAACATAATTATCGAGTTAAGGAGATATGGGACCATACAGCGGCTCTCAGAGCGCCTGCTGCACTCCCCCGCCATTACCTCTGCGGCATCCTTGTATGGAGCCCATCCTGCTGGCGTTTCGTAGCAACAGCCCACTTGTCCACCGATCAAGTGAACTACTGGAATAAATACAGTGACACGCTTGTTCGTTACAGTCGCTATATCTGTGTAAATCGCCGCGATAAATACAGCCCGTACTCGGCTGTATACCAGCTACGCGTATGTAGATTCATATCGCGTTAATAAATCGGCTCAAGCGCGTGCAAAACGCGCAAGTAACCGCAAAAGGCGATTATCGCGTAGGTAGATTTTTGACACCCTGTTGCTTACTGAAAATTAAGCAATTGCTTAAAACAAAAAAGGTCAGGCACTATGTGCCTGACCTACAAACTTCTGGTCGGGACGACTGGATTCGAACCAGCGACCCCTTGACCCCCAGTCAAGTGCGCTACCAAGCTGCGCCACGTCCCGAAGCTTTTGTCTGTTGCTCTGCTCTCGCTCGCAACAGGGAGTATATTAACCCGAAACTTTAGACTTGTGCAAGAACTTTTTTATAAATTTTGAAGCAAGTCCAAAATTGTATCTGCGAGCTGGGGTTTTGTCAGCAAAGGAAGTTCTTGCGTACCCGTTGTGCTCACGATCCAAGCCTTGTTGGTGTCGGTTCCAAAGCCCGAATCGGCGCGTGAGACATCGTTGGCGATAATGGCATCGCAGCCTTTGCGGGTCAATTTGCGCTCGGCGTACTCGACGACGTTATCAGTCTCGGCTGCAAAGCCGATTACGAGGCGATCGCCCTTTTGGCGTGAAAGTTCGGCCAAGATGTCAACGGTCTCGACCAGTTCAACTCGATCCAAGGGCTCGTTGGACTTTTTGAGCTTATGGTCGGCAGGGGCCGCGGGGGTGTAGTCGGCGACGGCGGCCGCGCAAATGGCCGCGTCGGCCGTCTGGAAGGCGCTCAGCGCCGCCTGCAGCATCTCTGCGGCGGTCTGCACGCTTACGCACGCCACGCCGCGGGGAACGTCGAGCGATGTCGGTCCCAGTACGAGTGTGACGGCGGCGCCGCGGCGAGCAGCCTCCCCCGCCAGAGCGATGCCCATCTTGCCCGAAGAGCGGTTGCCAATAAAGCGCACGGGGTCGATCGGCTCGTGCGTGGGACCGGCGGTGATGACGATGCGCTTGCCCGCCAGGTCTTGCGGCACGGGATTGAGCACCCTGCAGACACCCTCGACGATGTCCTCGGGCTCGCTCATACGCCCCGTGTCCACGTCGCCGCAGGCAAGGTAGCCGCTGCCCGGACCCACTACATGGACGCCGCGGTCGCGCAGCGTGGCCATATTGGCCTGGGTGGCCGGCGCCTTCCACATGCCGTTGTTCATGGCCGGCGCGATCACGATGGGTCGCGGTGTGGCAAGCAGCGTGGTGGAAATGAGGTCATCGGCGATGCCGTTGGCCATCTTGGCGATGATATTGGCCGTCGCGGGCGCCACGACCACTAGGTCGGGCTCCTGCGCGAGTGAAATGTGGTGGATGGGGTCGGAGGGGTCGTCGAACAGGCCCACCGCGACGGGCTCATTGGTAAGCGCGCGGAAGGTGAGAGGCCCCACGAATTCCGTGGCATGTTCGCTCATGATGACCTTTACGCGGGCGCCGCGCTTTTGCAGCAGGCGCACGATATTGCACGACTTATAGGCGGCGATCCCGCCGGTAATGCCCAGCAGGATCGTTTTTCCCTCAAGTTGCATTGAATTGTTGGACGCCGCCATCGTTTAAGCTTCCTTGCTCGGGAGCACCAGGAGGCGGTGGCAGTACGGGCAGTGCGTAATTTCGCATCCGTCGTGGTTGAGGTCGCTCATGGACGATGCCTGCAGCGCGGTGTGGCAGACCGTGGGGATATTGCCCTGGATAGTCTCGACGGCCAGGCCGCGGAACTGCTTGAGCAGGCGCTCGTAATCGGTGAGAACATCGGTCGGCAGCGTGGCGGCAAGCGCGGTGCGCTCCTTGGTTGCGGCGTCGATCTGAGTCTGCAGGTCTGCAGCCTTGGCGCGGGCGGCCTTGGTATCGGCCTTCACGCCCTCCTCAAATTTAGCGATGATGGCCTGCGCGCGAGCCTCGCGATCGAGCGCTTCCTTATGGGCGACAACGATATCCTTGCGGGTGTGCTCGATCTTGTCTAGGCGCTTGGCCAGGGTGGCAAGCTCGTTCTCCAGGTCCTGGACCTCGCGGTAATCAGAACCGTCGACATGGCGCTTCTTGGCAGCCTCGATGGCGTTGTTGGTCTGGATCTCGGTGGTGTTGAGATCGTCGAGCTCAATGTCCAGATCCTTGCGCTGGGCGTAGAGCTTGGTCATCTCGGACTTGAGCTTCACGTAGGTCTTGCGCTTGGAAGCGAGCTCCTTGAGCTCCGGCATATTGGCAAGTTCGCTCTTGTTGCGGGCGAGCTCCAAATCGATCTGTTGCAGCTTGAGTAGCGTAGCGCCGGCGCTCATAAGTTCTCTCCTTTTGTCACAATCCACCATTGGCAAGGGTTCAGTATTTTAATCGCATGACGGGGGTCGACCCCGGCGTCAACTGCAGAGTTCATCAAGATATCCACGAACGGCTCCTCGGAGCGGTCGTGGCCGAGCAAGATCACAGGCAGCCCACGCAAGGCAAGGTCCTGCGCCACGTGGTAGCCGGCCTCTCCGGTCACAATAACATCTGCGCCGGTGGCGATGGCAAGCTCACCAAAATCGCCGAGGGAGCCACCCAAGATGGCGACGGTGCGGCACGGGCGCTCGGCTTCGCCCCATACGCGGGGGTCGCTGCCAAAGGCCATGGCGGCACGGTTGGCGAGGTCGCGCAGGTTGCAGGCATCGCGGAGGGTCGCAAGTGCGCCCAGACCGGTGAGCTCGGGCTCGTCCACATGCTCCAACGAGCTCATGGGCTCAGCGCTCAGCAACTCACTCAGGCGAACGCGCGCTTCGTGCGAGCGGTCTAGGTTGGTGTGAAGCGAGATGATGCTCACGCCGCAACGAGCTGCCTCGTACAGCGCAGCGCTGCACTGTGGGCGCGCGGAATCGGCCGGACAAAAGGCCTCGGGCGCCTTGATATAGATGGGATGATGCGTCAGCAGCACGTTGGCGCCGGCCTCGAGAGCGCGGTGCACGTTGGCTTCGGTTGCGTCGAGTGCACAGGCAACACCGGTGATCTTTGCAGCGGGATCACCCACAGATAGCCCAACATGATCCCAGCCCTCGGCATCCGCCTTGGGGTAGCGTGCCAGCAGCGCACGTTCAAGCTCGGCGACGATCATGCGGCACCTACGATCGAGAGCAGCGTCTGGGCAAAGTCGTCCAGATCGCCCGGATTCACGCGGTCATCGAAGGAAATACGCAGTGCGCCCAACGCCTTCTCGCGACCGATGCCCATGGCGCTGAGCACGTGGCTCGGATCCATGTTGCCGCTCGAGCAAGCCGATCCGGCCGAAACCTCAAAGCCGGCGGCATCGAGCTTGATGATGAGCTCCTCGGAGTCCATGCCGTCGACGTAGATCGAAACCATACCCGGCAGACGATCGGCCTGCGCATAGTCGTCCATGGTTGCGTGAATGCGAGGATGGGCCGTAAGCGTGGCGTAGAGCTTATCGGACAGGGCCTGCAGCGTCTCGCGCTCCTGGGCCACGTTGGGCGTCAGTGCGGAGGCGGCGGCGGCAAAAGCCAGCTGCGTGCGCAGATCCTGCGTACCGGCGCGACGGCCGGCTTCCTGTCCACCGCCAAAGATGCGCGGACGCAGCGGCGTGCGGTTCTTAAGGTAGAGCGCGCCGGACGCCACAGGGCCGCCGATCTTGTGCGCGGCAACGGTCATAGCATCGACACCCAGCTCGGTGACATCGAGCGGAATATGCAAGTAGCCCTGGATGGCATCGGTATGAAACAGGGCGCCGGCAGCATGTGCGGCGGCGGCCAGCTCGCGGATGGGCTGCACCACGCCGGTCTCGTTGTTGGCGACCATAATGCTCACGAGCGCCACGTCGTCGCCTAGCAAGTCGCTCAGCGCGGCAGGCTCGATGTAGCCCGTACGACAGGGCTGCACCAGGTCGACGGTAAAGCCGGCGGCGCGCAGCAGCGGCAGGTTATCCAGAATCGAATCGTGCTCGATCGCCGACACGATCACGCGGTCTCGCTTGCGATTGCGCTGACGAGCGCCCTCGGCAAGACCGAGGAGCGCCAGCTGGTTGGCTTCGGTGCCGCCGTTGGTCAGGACGATCTCAGACGGGCGGACGCGCGCGCCAAAGCTACGGGCGATCTCGCGGCGAGCAACCTCCAGACGCGCAGCGGCCTTGCGGCCGAGCGAATGCAGTGAGTTGGGGTTGACGCCGGCAAGCTCGCTGTCGTCGTACTCGCGCTGCGCAAGGAGCGCCTCGGCGCGCATGGGCGTCGAGGCGGCATAGTCAAGATTCACGGGTATGCGGTTTTGACCTGCGGTCATAAGGGTTTATGCCTCCTGTGCGGCCTCGTTGCCCAGCTTCTGCAGCAGTGCAACCTCGGCGGCGGGATCTTCGGACTTAAATACGGCGGAGCCGGCTACGAGCACGTTGGCGCCGGCCTTGACGACCTCGGCGATGTTCTTGGAAGAGATACCGCCATCGACCTCGATCAGGGGCGACACGCCGTGGCGCTCGCACATGGCCGTAAGCTCGTGAAGTTTGGCGATGGTACCGGGGATAAAGCTCTGGCCTCCAAAGCCAGGGTTCACGCTCATCAGCAGCACCATATCGACGACGTCGATGATGCTCTCGAGTACGCACACGGGGGTGGCGGGGTTGAGCACCACGCCGGCCTTGACGCCGCGCTGCTGCAGATGGGTGAGCGTGCGGTGCAGGTGCGTGGAAGCCTCGTAGTGTACGGTGATCATGTCGGCACCGGCGTCGGCGTACCAATCGACCGTCTCGTCGGGGTTCGACACCATCAGGTGCGCATCGACCGGAACATCGGTGGAGCGCTTGACGGCCCTAAGGATGTCAACGCCAAAGGTCAGGTTGCCGGTAAAGTGACCGTCCATGACGTCGAAGTGCACGTAGTCGGCGCCGGCAATCTTGTCGAGCTCGCCCTTCAGGTTGGCCATGTCGGCCGAGAGGATGGACGGAGCGATTTTGATGGAACCCATGGTAGTAGCCTTTCTGCGCTAGTCGGCGAGTCCGTAGAACTCTTGAGAGGGGACGCGGTCGGTGAGAATCTCGAGCGCCCTATCCAAAGTAACACCGTTGTAGAGCGTTTGCTCCACGGCAAAGGTGAGCGGAATGTCTACGCCCAGTGAACGGGCGAGTTCGCTGACACTGCGGGCCGCGACGGCACCCTCGACCACCATATGCGTGCGGGCCTGGTACTCGTCGAGCGACACGCCGTGGGCAAACTCGAAGCCAAAGGTGCGGTTGCGCGAATGCTCGGAGGTGCAGGTGGCGATAAGGTCGCCCATGCCGGCAAGTCCCATGCAAGTCATGGCCTGACCGCCGCGGGCGTGCACCAGGCGGCTGATCTCTGCCAGGCCGCGCGTCATGATAAGAGCAAGCGTGTTGTCGCCCGCGCCGGTACCGGCAGAGATGCCGCACACGATAGCGATGACGTTTTTCATGGCGCCGCATACCTCGACGCCGGTCATGTCCTGCGACAGGTAGATGCGGAAGGCCGTGGAAAGCAGCAGTTCCTTAAAGGTCTCCCCCACTTGCTGGTCTTCACTGGCGATGACGGCAGCCGAAAGCCCGCCGCGGCAGATTTCCTCGGCATGGTTGGGGCCCGAGAGCGCCGCCACGCGCGCTTCGTTGCCGATCTCGCTGGCGATGACCTCACTCATGAGCAGGCCGGACTCGGGCTCGATGCCCTTGGTGAGGCACAGAACCGGCGTCTCGTCCGCGATGAACGGCGCCGCCTGGTGGCAGACGTCGCGCAGATGCGTCGAAGGCACGGCAAAGATGATCGCATCAGCACCGTCGAACGCCTGGGCCAGGTCCGTCGTGGCGACAACGTTTTCCGGCAGCACGTAGTCCACCAGATAGCGGGGGTTGCGATGCTCACCGTTAATGCCGGCAGCCGTCTGCTCGCTATGGGCCCACATGGTCACGCGCTCGGCTCGCGCGGCGGCAAGGCCGGCGACGGCGGTTCCCCAGGAGCCGGAGCCAATCAGCGCAACATTCATGACTCTCTCCTACTTATCGTCGGGCTCGGTGACGCGTTTGGTAAACGAGAGCTTGGACTCCTTACCGGCCATGAGCTTTTGGATATTTGAGCGATGGGCCCACACTACGGTGATGCCGATCATCGCCATGCAAAACTTGAGCCCCAGGCTGCTGTACGGAAAGACCGCGCAGGCAGCGATGGGAAGGCCGATGGCGGCGGCAAGTGAGCCCACCGACACATACTTGGTAATGGCGACGGCCACGATAAACATGCCCAGCAGCGACAGGCCAATGGGCCAGTACCAGGCAAGAATCACGCCCAGGCCCACGGCGATACCCTTGCCTCCGTGGAAGTTAAGGTAGGGCGAGAAGATGTGTCCCCACACGGCAGCCAGGCAAATGACGCCGAGCATCCAGTCGCCGGCGGCACCGGGAGCCATAATGCTCGGCGGAAAGCCATAGCCCACGCTCGCGATGAGCGGACGGGCGATAAGGACGCAGATGGCGCCCTTCAGGCAGTCGAGTAGCAGCGTGAGCGCGGCCACCTTGGGGCCGGCCACGCGCAGTGCGTTGGTGGTGCCGATGTTGCCGGAGCCCGCCTTGCGAATGTCGGTGTGGTTGAAAACGCGGCCCAGGATCAGGCCAAACGGAATCGCTCCGATAAAGAACGAGACCACGGCGCAGATGGCGGTCAGCAGAATCGGATTAAGCATCCTTTTGCTCCTTCTTCCTAAAGAAGAGTCGGATGGGCGTGCCGGCAAAATCGAACGTGGAGCGCATACGGTTCTCCACGTAGCGCTGGTAGGTGTCGTTGACCAGGTCGCTGTGGTTGACGAAGAACGTAAACGTCGGCGGGTTGACGCCCGTCTGGGTCACGTAGTGCATGCGCAGGCGGCGCTTGCCGTCCACCACGGTATGGCCAAACTCGCGCAGGTCGGTGAGGAACGTGTTGAGGCGCGAGGTGCTGATCTTTTGCGAGCGCGTCTTCTCGGCGGCGTCGACCATCGCCCAGATCTTCTCGACGCTGCGGCCGGTCAGGGCAGAGATGCGCAGGTACTGGGCCCAGGGGGCCATGACGCCCAGACGGCGGTCGATGGTCTCCATGCAGGCCTCGCGCTTGCGATCGTCGTCGAGCAGGTCCCACTTGTTGAGTAGCACCACGATGGCGCAGCCGCGCTCGATGGCCAAGCCCATGACCTTCTGGTCCTGCTCGGTAACGCCCACGGAGGCGTCGACGACGAGCAGCGCCACGTCGGCACGGTCGATGGCGCGCAGGCCGCGGACCATGGAGTAGTACTCGATGTTCTCGTACACGGTGCTCTTCTTGCGAATGCCCGCGGTGTCGACCATGCGGTAGTGCTTGCCGTTGCGCTCGACGACGGTATCGATGGCGTCGCGCGTGGTGCCGGCGATGTTGGACACGATGGAGCGGTCGGCACCCAGGATGCGGTTGAACAGCGACGACTTACCGGCGTTGGGGCGGCCGATAATGGCCACGTTCAGCGCGTCGGGGAACTCGTCGGCGACCTCGTCCTCTTCCTCGGGGAGCAGGGCCACGATGTCGTCGAGCAGGTCGCCCGTGCCATGGCCGTGAAGGGCCGAGAGCGGCGTGGGCTCACCGATGCCGAGCGAATAGAACTCCCAGATGCTGTCGTTCTCGCGATCAGGGTTGTCGAGCTTGTTCACCAGTAGAAAGACCGGCTTGTCGCAGCGCTTGAGCATGCGGGCGACCGACTCGTCCTCCTCGGTGACGCCAGTGCGGCCGTCGACCACAAACAGGATGACGGCGGCCTCCTCGGCGGCGGCGAGTGCCTGGTCGCGGATGGACGTGGCAAAGACGTCGTCGCTCTTAAGCGGCTCGATACCGCCCGTGTCGACGATGGTGAACTCACGGCCATTCCAATCGGCCGTGTGATACGAGCGGTCGCGCGTAACGCCGCGGGACTCGTGGACGATGGCGTCCGAGGTCTGGGCCAGGCGGTTAACGAGCGTGGACTTGCCCACGTTGGGGCGTCCGACGACGGCGACGATAGGTTTCATCTGCTCTCCTTTAATGGGTAGGGTCAGCGGAATTAGTAGAGTCGGCAGGCACAATGCCAAGGATGTGCTCCAGGGTATCGAGCAGTTCATGCGGCATGGTCGACACCACATGAACCTCGGCGCCGCGACTGGTAAGGCTTGCGAGTAAATCGTCACGATGATACTCGTCAAGCGTCATGCCGTCAGCGTTGAACATGAGCTTAGGCACAAAGAGCATAACCCCCGACAGGTCTTTCGGCAGCTGCTCAAGGATATCGCTGGCGACGATGAGGCCGGTCACGTCCACGTTACCGCCGAAGTAGCGGTTTTTGATGGCCGTGACGGTGCCGGAAAGGCCCTGTGGAGACTCCACAAAACGAGCGACTGTATCTCGCGCGCTGGCACCCGAAAGACATACCAGGCGCTGGTTGCGGGCAGTCATAGCCTTGCGAACGCTGGCAAGGCGCTCGGCGTCGGTGGCAAGCGCGTCGTCGGTCTCGTCCAGATACGAGCGGATCATGCCGATGCCATCGTAGTACTGCGGATAGCCGTCGTAAAAGTCTGCCTCGGGTGGCTCGATGCCGGCGTCCAGATAGAACTCGTCACTCATCTGAAACGTGTGGCGGCCAAAGCGCTCGAAGGCGCGGTCCTGGTAGGGACGGATCATGGCGATGGTTTCGCGCGCCAGCTCGGGCTTGTCGCTGTATGACCAGCTAAAGCGGTTCTGGTGCTTGGTAAATCCGAGCGGCACAATGCCCAGGCTCGTGATCTGCTCGTGCTCCTCGCAAAAGCGCAGGGTCTTTTCCAGCTCCTCACCGTCATTCATGCCAGGGCACAGCACAATCTGCGCATGAATCTCGATGCCGGCGGCCATGATGGCCTCGAGCACGTCCATGCCGCGCTGGGCGTTGCGGCCCATCATGCGGCGGCGGACGTCGGGGCTCACGGCATGGACCGACACGTTCATCGGACTCATGTTGCGATTGATAACGTTTTGCACGTCCTCGTCGGAAAGGTTCGTGAGCGTGACAAAGTTACCCTGTAAAAAGCTCAGGCGATAGTCGTCGTCGCGAATGTAGAGCGTGGAGCGGCCGCCCTTGGGCAGCATCGTCATAAAGCAGAACACGCAGGCGTTTACACAGGTACGCATGCCGTCAAAGATGGGGCCGTCGAACTCAAGACCCCAATCCTCGCCGGGAAAACGGTCGAGCTCCACGGGGGTGACAGTGCCGTCGCGCGGATCGAATACCTCCAGCTCGACGGTATCGTCGTCTGCTTCCCAAAGCCAGACGATCATGTCGGTGAGTTGCTCGCCGTTGACCGTGAGCACGCGCATGCCCGGCTCGATACCCACATCCCATGCGGGCGATTCGGGACGCACGTTCTTAACGAGCGCGCCCTCACCCGGCTCGGGGTCGCGGCTGCGCCCGTAATCGGCCACCTCGGCGGCGTATGCGGGTACGGTCTGGTCCATGATTAGCGGCAAAGCTCCTTGATGCGCGCAACGGCGCGTTCGATGTGTTCTTGCGGGGTGGAGGCTCCGGCAGTGATGCCAATGCGGCGTGCGCTGGCAAACCATGCGGCCTCAAGCTCGGAAGATTCCTCGATGTGATGCGTGTGCTCGCAGACATCGGCACAAATCTGCGCCAGACGGCGCGTGTTGCCCGAATTTTTGCCGCCCACGACGACCATGCAATCACAGCGGCTGGCGAGGGTTGCCGCCGCTTGCTGGCGCTCGCTCGTGGCGGCGCAGATGGTGTTGATCACGCGCAGTTCCTGCACGCGCGGGGTGATGGAGGCCACAACCTCGGCCAGGTTCTGCGCGGTTTGGGTGGTCTGCACAACCAGGCCCACCTTGCCCTTGAGCGACAGCGCGTCCGCATCGGCAGCGCAGCTCACGACCTGCGCGTCATCGCCGGCGTGGCCTAGAATGCCCTCGACTTCGGGATGGCCCGGCTCGCCCACGACGATCACACGGTAGCCCTCACGCACCAGGCGCTCGGCGGCCACATGAACCTTCTTCACGTAGGGGCAGGTGGCATCGACCACGGTAAGGCCGCGTTCGCGAGCGGCATCGATGACCTGAGGCACCACACCGTGGGCGCGAATGATCACGGTGCCCGATGCGGCATCGTCCAAGGTGTCGGCCAGACCGACGCCTGCCTCGGCGAGCTCACGCACCACGATGGGGTTATGGATGAGCGGACCCAGCGTGTGGACCTGAGTGCTCTCCCCCGCCTGCGGGGCGGCGGCCAATGCCATATCGAGTGCACGCTGCACGCCGTAGCAGGTGCCGGCGTGGGCAGCGATTACGATGGTGGGGATAGCCTCCTCAGCGGCGGTCGCGGCGGTATTCAAGACGTTCTCACCCATGGCTAGAACCTGCCCGGGTGCTCGGCGCACAGGTCGTCGCGCATGGCGTAGACGCGGTTCATGGCCTCTGACTCAAACCATGCCAGGCGCTCTTTACGCTTGAGCTCGGCCGGAGCGTCGGATAGCGAGATGGCCTTGCCGGCGCGGATCCAGCACTTTTTGGGGCGCATGAGCTTTTTGCCCGCAGGCGTAATATCGGACCAGCCGCAGATGGCGAGCGGGTTGACGGGTGCCTTGCCCATCTGGGCGATGAGCGCAAAGCCGCCGTGGACCTCGGGCTTGATCTCGCGTGAGCGGATTCGCGTGCCCTCGGGGAAGATCAGGACGTCCTCACCGCGCTGCAGCGCATGCTGGGCGGCGCGCAGGCACTTCATGTCGGCGGTGCCACGCTCGACGGGAATACCACCCACGCGACTAAAGGCCCAGCGTACGATCTTGCTCTTGGCAAACTCGGACTTAAAGATGGGGCGAATGCGGCGGCCGCCAAAGAACAACGCCGTCTCTACAGCCAGGAGCTCGGCCATCGAGGTGTGGTTGCAGATGACTACGCTGCCGCGGCCTTCCTGGCGCTCAAACAGCAGGTCGGCATCCTCGACCTTCCAGCGCCACATAAGCTTGGAGAAGGCCCAAAGGATGGCCATGACTACGACGACGGTACCGCGGATGAGCGCCGGGAACTCGGCGTAGGGGGCGTTGTAATAGTCCTCGGGCGTCTGCTTAAACAGGCGCATGGGCTACCTCCTTTGGTTGATGAGGCCCTCGATAATGCGGACGACCTCGTCGATGGTATGGGCGGTGGAGTCGACGTGCACGGCGTCCTCGGCGGGGATGAGCGGGGCGACCTCGCGGCTGCTGTCGAGCTT
Source organism: uncultured Collinsella sp. (assembly GCA_900542965.1). Lineage (GTDB taxonomy): Bacteria > Actinomycetota > Coriobacteriia > Coriobacteriales > Coriobacteriaceae > Collinsella. Next base: position 6,247 of record UQPY01000005.1, on the reverse strand, counting down.
GTCGCGCTGCTTAAGGGCGTCGAGAGTCTCGTCGACCTCGGCCTCGAGTTGCGCGGGCGTGAGCGGCTGAGCGTCGTTTTGGTGGCGCTGCAGCACGCGGCGGCGGGCGCGCTCGCGCGGGTCGGCGGTCAGGAAGACCTTGACCTGCGCGTTAGGGAACACGACGGTTCCGATGTCGCGACCCTCGGCCACGATATCGCGGTCCTCGGCGGCGCGGCGCTGGTGAATGAGCATGGCGGCGCGCACGCCCGGGTAGGCCGAGACCTTGGACACGTTGGCGTCGACCTGCGGGGTACGAATGGCAGCCGAGGCATCCTTACCGTCGATGGTCAGGCGCGTGTCTTCGCCGGTGCCGTTGGTAAAGCGAATCTCGATCTGCTCGGCGAGGGCGTCGATGGCCGCCTCGTCGTCCAAATCGATGCCACGGTCGAGCGCGGCGAAGGTGACGGCGCGGTACATAGCGCCCGTGTCGAGCTTATTAAAGCCCAGCTGGCGGGCGATCTCCTTGGCGATGGTGGACTTGCCGGAACCGGCGGGGCCGTCGATGGCGACGATCATGCAATGCTTCCTTTCGATGATTGACGTGCTGGTATGGTTCGCGGGCGTTGGGGCGCGGCGGGTTGCCTAGCCCGTGTATCGCTCGCGGTAGGTGTTGCGCTTGGGTGCGGAGCCGTGGCTGCCGTGGTGACGCGTGCGGCTGGCGGTGTTGGTCGCCGGCGCGGCGACGCGCTTGGAGCTGGCCTGCTTGGGCGGGATGCCGCCGGCCTTGAGGATCTGCGCCTCGCGATCGGTGAGTTCGCGCCACGAGCCCTTGGCCACGTCCTTGAGCTCAAGGCCGGCAAAGTTGCAGCGGTGCAGGCGGATTACCGGATGGTGAATCTTGCTCAACATGCGCTTAACCTGATTCTTGCGACCCTCGCGGATAATGACCTCCACGGCGGTGGTGCCGGGCCTGACGCCCTGTGGCGCCACGGCCTCGGCCTCGCGTGCGGTGATGACGCGGCAGATTGCCGGCTGGCATAGGCCGTCGTCGAGCTCGATGCCACGGCGGAGCGGGTCCAGATCGCGGTCGGTCAGCTGCCCGTCCACGAGCGCCTGGTAGGTCTTGTAGACGTGCTTGCTGGGGTGCAGCAGGTCCTGCGACAGGTCGCCGTCGGTGGTAAAGAGCAAAAGGCCCGTGGTGTCGCGGTCCAGGCGACCCACCGGGAAGAGCCCCGGAAAGCGGTCGCGCGGTACCAGGTCGGCCACGCAGGGGCGCTCCTGCGGGTCGCTCATGGTGGTGAGGTAGCCGGTCGGCTTGTAGAGCATCAAGTACACGGCGCCCTGGTTGAGCTTGACGGGCATGCCGTCGACCTCGATATGGTCGCGGTCGACGTCGACCTTGGTGCCCAGCTCGGTCGCGACCTGACCGTTGACGGTCACGCGTCCGGCGGTCATCAGGTCCTCCGACCCGCGGCGGCTCGCAACGCCCGCGCGCGCCAAAAAGCGCTGCAGGCGCATGGTGTGCGGGTAGACAGGCTGGGCATCGGGCGCTGCGGTGCCCATGGCGCGCGTCTCCCCTACTTCGTTAGTCCTCGTCATGCATATCCTCCGAGGTCTCGTCGACGACCAGGGTATCCAAGTCCTCGAGTGCCTCAACATCTTCAACATCGGTATCGAGCAGTTCGCGCTCTTCGTCCAGATCTTCGGCCTGCTCCTCGAGCGTGGACTGAATGCTGCGGCCGCTCAGGCGCTCACGGATAAACTGGCGCGACTGCTCGTCGGGGGCAAACTGCTCCAGATCGGGCAGGTCGCGGGTGGAGCGCAGGCCGAACTTTTCCAAGAAGGCGTTGGTCGTGCCGTAGATGATGGCTTGACCGCGCTGGGGATCGCGGCCGAGCTCGCGCACCAGGCCCTTGTCCACAAGCGACGCGATGACGCCGTCGGAGTTGACGCCGCGGATGCCCTTGACCACCTCGCGCGTCACAGGCTGGTGGTAAGCGATCACGGCTAGGGTTTCGAGCGCCGCCTGCGACAGCTTTTGCGTGTCCCAGCTCAACACATAGGCCTCGACCACATCGTGGTAGGCGGGATGTGTAAACAGGCGCCAGCCACCGGCGACCTCGCGCAGCTGAAAGCCGCGGTTGGCCTCCTCGTACTCAACCTTGAGCTCGGCGAGCAGCGACGCGCACTCGCCGGGGGCGATATCCAGTGCGCCGGCCAGCGCGGGCGCACTCACCGGGTCGCTCGACACCAGCAGCAGCGCCTCGAGGGCACCTTTGAGGCTGTTTGCCTCCAGCGTGGAAAGGGTTGACATGGTTGCGGCTCCTATTCGGTGAGCTCGGGGCCCTCGCCGGGCACGTAGGCCTCGGCGCCCTCGACGCGGTTGATGCGGATGGTTCCAAAGATCTCGTCTTGGCTCAGCGTGAGCGAGCCGCGCTTGGCGAGCTCAAGCATGGCCAGGAAGGTGACGACGAGCTGCTCGGTGGTGGCATCGCCGTCCAGCAGCTCGCGGAAGGTGCAGGTTTGGTGCGTCATGGTAAAGCGGTCGACCGAGGCCACCGTCAGGTCGAGCGGCACGCGATGCGGTGCCACGTGCTCGGCCTCCAGCAGGAAGGTCTGGCGCTTGCCGTCCAGGTCGGCGCAGATGACGGCGAGGCCGCGCAGGGTAATGCCGGCCAGATAGTCGGGCATTAGGCCCAAGAACTCGGGGTCGGGGCCGGCCACACGCGGGTGCATGCGACTTTCGGCCTGCATGCGGGCACCGAGGGCCGCAGCCGCGCCTTTAAACTGTTTGTAGGCAATCAGGCGTTGGATCAGGACCTCGCGCAAGGCGTCGCCGTCGAGCGTGCTGAGCTCCTCGAGGTCTTCGTCGAACTCGTCATCGTCGTCATCGGCTTTGCGCGGGGCCTCCTGCGGCACCAGAGAGGCAGCCTTGATGTCCAAAAGGGTTGCCGCGACCAGCAAAAAGTCGCTCGCCACGTCAAGGTCCAGCGCCTCGATGCGCTCGGCCTCGGCAAGGTACTGCTCGGCCACCTCGCTGATGGAGATGGCGCCGATATCTACTTTTTGGCGGGTTACCAGCTGCAGCAGCAGGTCGAACGGTCCGCTGTAGACCTGCGTCGACACGCGATACGACATCTTCGACCTCCTTTGACGGCGCCTTCGCGGCGCGGTTTGGGTGCATGTTGCGACCGTTTTGCACGGTCGACCTGTAAGTTTACCTTAGATGCCGGCGATTGCGAAGTTGAGCAGCTGCTCAGCAAGCGGATACACGGTAACGTCGAAATAGCGGCCGATCACGTCGATGCCGGTCCACATGGGCAGCAGATACAAAACCAGGATGAGGATGGGCATAGCGTATTGCTGCAGGCGGTAGTAGTTGGCGAGCGCCTTGCCCTTGAGGAAGGGCACGATGATCGACGAGCCGTCGAGCGGTGGGATCGGGATGAGGTTAAAGAACGCGAGCGATAAGTTGACCACGATAAACGTGGCGCCGAAGTTCATGATCTGTGACGCCAGGGCAAATGACATGCTGGTGTAGAGGCTGCCATAGGTCAGGCGCATGAGGGCGGCGGCAAGACAGGCGAGCGCGATGTTCGATGCGGGGCCGGCCACGCTCACCAGGACCTCGTCGCGCTTGGGGTGCTTGAGGTTGTTGAGGTAGACGGGAACGGGCTTGGCGAAGGCGAACACCGGGCCTCCGGCGGCGAGCATCAGCAGCGGCAGGAGGATGGTGCCAAACGGGTCGACATGGTTGAGCGGGTTGAGCGAGACGCGTCCGCGCGAACGGGCCGTCATATCGCCGAGTGCCCAGGCCGCGGCGGCGTGCGCGCTCTCGTGGATCACGATGCCCAAGATGACGGCGACCGCGCTGGCGAGCAGGTTCATGAAGTAGCTGCTGGACATAACGATCCCCTAGCGGACGCGGCGCGAGGCGCGCGTGAGCAGGTAATCGGCCACAAATAGAATCACGGCCACGATGGCGTAATCCAGGCGGAACACGCCGCCAAAGGGAGAAGTGATGACGCCGTAGCCGGCGATGGCGCTCGGCAGTGCGCGCGAAAGCTCGACGACAAAGCCCACAATCTGCAACTTGGCGGTGAGGCCGCTAAAGCACAGCAGCACGGTCATCGCGCTCATAAAGATGCCGCAGATGCGACAGGCAATGGCGATGATGCTCATCGCCACGGCAGCGGCCTTACGAGAGTTCACGCGCGGTCTCCTCTTCGATCTGGGTGGAAAGCTCCAGCCATTCATCCTCGAGCTTGGGTAGCTCTTGCTTAAGGCCGTTATATTCCCCCAGCGCGGCGTTGAACTTGTCCTGATCGGCATAAAGCTCTTCGCTCGCCATCAATTCCATAAGCTCGTCATAGCGGGCGCGCTTTTTGTCGAGCTCGGCCTCGATCTTCTTGAGCTGGTTGCGCACGCCCTTGAGCTTTTTGTTGAGCGCGGCGCGGGCCTGGGCCTCGGCGCGCTTTTGCTCCTTGGTCTTTTTGCCCTCGGCGGGCTTGGAGGCGGTGGCGGGGGTGTCGGGCTGGGCCGCGGTGACCTTAGCGGACTTGGTCGCGGCCGGTGCGCTCTCCCCTGCCGCATCGGCCGCGGCGCGGGCTGCGAGGTCCTCGCGCTTGTAGAGGTAGTAGTCGTAGTCGCCGTCGTAGACCGTGACCTTGCCATCGCGGATGTCAATGATGCGGTTGGCCACAGCGCGTACCAGGTGCTCGTCGTGGCTGATCAGCACGATGGTGCCGGGGAAGTTTTGCAGGGCGTTCTCGAGCATGTCTACCGAGTCGATGTCCAGGTGGTTGGTGGGCTCGTCCAGGCACAGGAGCGCCTCGGGGGCCACGAGCATCTTGGCAAGCGCCAGACGCGCCTTTTCGCCGCCGGAGAGGACACGGACCTGCTTCTCGATGGAGTCGTTGTCGCTAAATAGGAAGGCGCCCAGCAGGCTGCGCTGCTGCGGCACGGTCCACTTGGGCGTGACGGTGTCGATCTCTTGCAGGACGGTGTTGGACTCGGTCATGCCCTCGAGCGCGTGCTGGGCGTAGTAGGCCACACCCACGTTGGTGCCCAGGTCGCGGGTGCCGGTGGTGGGCGGTTCCAGGCCGGCGAGGATCTTCATGAGGGTGGACTTGCCGGCGCCGTTGGGGCCGACGAGCGCCACGTGCTCGCCGCGGTAGAGCTTGAGGTCGATGTCACTGTAGATGTGCTTGTCGCCGTATGACTTGGAGACGCCCTCGAGGCCCACGACCATATCGCCCGAGCGCGGCGGGTCGGGGAACTTAAAGTCGATATGCTTGTGGCCCTCGGGCAGGATGACGAGCTCCTTCTTGATCTGCTCGATCTTGCGGATACGCTCCTGGGCCTGGGCGGCCTTGGTGGGCTTGTAGCGGAACTTATCGACGAAGACCTGCATGTGGGCGATGTCACGCTCCTGGGCAGCGCGCTTGGCGCGCATCTGCTCCAGGTTGTCCTCGCGCTGCTTGAGGTAGCTGCTGTAGTTGCCGGTGTAGGTGGTCACGCGGCGGTTCTCGAGCGCGGCGACGTGGTCGACGCAGGCGTCCATGAAGGCGCGGTCGTGGCTGACGATGAGGACGGCGCCGTCGTAGCTGGCGATAAAGCCGCGCAGCCACTGGACACTCTCGAGATCCAGGTGGTTGGTGGGCTCGTCCAGGAGCAGCAGGTCGGGGTGGCGCAGGAAAAGCTTGGCGAGCGCGATGCGCATCTGCCAGCCGCCGGAAAACTCGGAGCAGGGACGCTCAAAGTCGGTGACCTTAAAGCCCAGACCGGACAGGATTTTGCGGGCGTTGCTTTCGAGCTCGTAGCCGCCTAGGTGCTCAAAGCGGTCCTGGACCTGGCCGTATTCGTTCAGGAGTGCGTCGACGTCCTTGCCCTGCTCGGAGAGCTCGGTGATTTGTGCCTGAAGCTCGTTGGCGCGCTCGCCCATGCGGCGGATTTCCTTAGCGGCCGCCATGACCTCGGCGAGGATGGTGGTGTCCTTATGCTCCAGGTTGGTTTCCTGCTCTAGGTAGCCCACCTGGCAGTCCTTGGCGTACTGGACCTGGCCGGCGTCGGGGCTGTCGATGCCCATGATGATCTTGAGCATGGTGGTTTTACCGGCGCCGTTGGGACCCACGAGGGCGAAACGCTCGCCGGGGTTGATCTGGAAGGACGCGCCGCTAAAGAGGACGCGTGCGCCGAAGCTTTTTTCGATCTTGTCGACCTGTCTCTTATACACATCTGACGCTGCCGACGACTAGTCGAGTGT